>DASPIO010000305.1:0-3226 GCA_035629155.1 Azospirillum sp.
TGAGCTACGCCCGCTCTGGCTCCGGCGGTAGGATTCGAACCTACGACCAACGGATTAACAGTCCGCTGCGCTACCGCTGCGCCACGCCGGAATGAAGCGGCCTTATACGAAGGCCCGGCCGCCAAGACAAGCCAGAAAAAAACGCTCCAGAACCAAACAACGTCAGTACCAACCCTAACAACCAAATGGCTCAAGAGCCAAATGGTGGAGCCGAGGGGGATCGAACCCCTGACCTTCGCAATGCCATTGCGACGCTCTCCCAGCTGAGCTACGGCCCCATTTGGTGCGCTTGGAGGGACTCGAACCCCCACGGCCGTGAAGCCACTAGGACCTGAACCTAGCGCGTCTACCAATTCCGCCACAAGCGCGTTCCCCGAACCCCGCGAGGGGCGTGGGGCGCTCCGTATAGTCCGCCCTGCGCTGCCGCTCAAGCCAAAAAATGCAGGAGCCCTCAAAATTTTCCCGAACCCCTCCGCCCCGGCAACCCATGCCGAAGGGCCGGCAGAAACTGCCGGCCCTTCCTTGCCCGGGGGAGAGGCGGGTGATCAGAAGGGGCTGATGATGTCGAAGAGCTGCTGCCCGTAGCGCGGCTGCTGCACGTCGGTGATCTGGCCGTGGCCGCCGTAGGCGATGCGGGCTTCGGCGATCTTCTCGTAGCTGATGGTGTTCTGCGCCGTGATGTCCTCCGGCCGCACCACGCCGCTCATCACCAGGTCGCGGCGTTCGTAGTTCACGCGCACCTCCTGGCGGCCCTGGATGACCATGTTGCCGTTCGGCAGCGTCTGCGTGACCAGCGCGGCCACCTTCAGCTCGATCTGCTCCTTGCGCTTGATGGCGCCCTTGCCGGTGTTGGCGCTCTTGGACGAGGCGTCGACGAGGCTGTCGGCGTTCACCGCGTCCGGCAGGATGGCGCCCAGCTTGCTCTCGAAGCCGAACAGGCCCGGCAGCCCCATGCTCTCCGAATTGTCGCGGGAGCGCTTGCTCTCGTTGTCGATCTGCGCCTGATCGTCGATCTTGATCAGCACCGTCAGGATGTCGCCCACCTTGGCGGCGCGCTGGTCCTTGAAGAAGGCCTTGGCCCCCGTCCGCCACAGCGAGTTCGGGTTGCGCTCCGCCGGCAGCGGGGTGGGCATCGGCAGGCTCACCGGCTGGTAGCCCGGCATCGCCTGCGGGTCCTGGATCGCCGACATCTTCGGCGGCTGGCCGATTTCCGAGAGGCGGCCGGCGGCGCCGCAGGCGCTCACGGTGGCGGCGACGGCGACGAGCAGGGCGAAGCGGGCGGCGGTGCGGGCGGTGCGGCGGGCGATCAGGGCGGACATAGGAGCTTTCTCCTTACTTGAGAACGGTGGCGCCGGGCTTTGCCACGGCGACGAGGTTGGGGCCCGCAACGGTGGCTTCGACGATGCGGTTGGATTGGGTGTTCAGCACGCGGATGGTGTCGCCGCGCCCGCCTTCCTGCAGGGCCTTGCCCTGGGTGGCGAGCGTGAGCACCGGGGTTTCCAGGGTGATCGTGACAACCGCCCCCTTGTCGATGATGCGGGGCGACTGGATGTCGCGCAGGCGGACCGGCTGGTTGACCGGCACGCCGCGCTTGGGCGTCATGCCGACGACCTGGGCGTCGCTGGCCGCCACGTCGCTGCCGGCCTGATCGGCGCGGACCTCGACCCAGTCGACGTCGGCGGCGGTGATCATGTCGCCCGGCGACACGCGGCGCACCAGCACCGGCACTTCAACGGTGCCGTAGGCGCGGCCGGCGACCGGCAGGCGCACCGCCGGGGCGGTGCCGGGGATCACCAGCTCGGCGGCGAAGCGCGCCTGCACCGGGCTGTAGTACAGGTTCTCGACCCGCAGGCCGCCTTCCACCGCGGCACCCGCCGGGGCGCGCAGCTCGACCGCGCGGTTGTCCAGTTCCAGGCGCATCTTGCCCACCGGGATGTGGCGGGCCAGTGCCTCCGACAGGGCGGCCTCGGCGTGTGTCTGGCCGTACACGATGGCCGGCTGCCCCTGGGCGGCGGCCGGACCCGGCGCCACGAGGGCGGCCAGGGTCAGGGCGGTGCCGAGGACGAGGCCGGAGAGGGTGCGGGTCATGGTCGTGGCTCCTCAGGTCAAGCCGGCATCAGCGCATCTGGCTGGCCTGCTGCATCATCTCGTCGGTGGTCTTGATGATCTTGGAGTTCATCTCGTAGGCGCGCTGCGCGGTGATCAGCGTGGTGATCTCCTGCACGATGTTCACGTTGGAGGTCTCCAGCGCACCCTGCACGACGCGGCCGAAGCCGGGGGCGCCCGGGTTGCCGGCGACCGCCTCGCCCGACGACGGGGTCTGCATGAACAGGTTGTCGCCCACGGCCTCCAGGCCGCCCGTGTTGGGGAAGGTGGCGAGCTGGATCTGGCCGACGTTCTGCGGCTCCACCTGGCCGTCGAGCTTCACCAGCACCTCGCCCGACGGGTTGATGGCGATGTCGGTGGCCTGCGCCGGCACGGTGATGGCCGGCTGCACCTGATAGCCGTCGGCGGTGACGATCACGCCTTCCGGCGACAGCTTGAAGTTGCCGGCGCGGGTGTAGGCGGTGTCGCCGCTGGGCAGCAGCACCTGGAAGTAGCCGGAGCCGTTGATGGCGACGTCCAGCTTGTTCTCGGTGATGTTCAGGTTGCCCTGCTCCATCATCCGGGCCACCGCGGCGACGCGCACGCCGGCGCCCACCTGCACGCCGGTCGGCACGATGGTGCCGGCGTCCGACGAGGTCGAGCCGATGCGGCGGAAGTTCTGGTACAGCAGGTCCTGGAACTCGGCGCGCTGCTTCTTGAAGCCGGTCGTGGTGGCGTTGGCGATGTTGTTGGAGATCGTCTCGACGTTGACCTGCTGGGCGATCATCCCGGTGGCACCGATGGCGAGGCTGCGCATGGCTGGTTCTCCTCTCGTGTTCTTCGTTTAAGCCGTGCGGCCGAGCCGCTGGATGGCGGTGCGGATGCGTTCGTGCTCGGTGTCGATCATCCGCTGGTTCTGCGCGTACTGGCGGTTGACCTCGATCATCGTGGTCATCTCCACCACCGGCTTCACGTTCGAACCCTCAAGCACGCCCTGTGCCACTTTCGTGTCGGCCGGGGCCGGCTGCGGCTCTTCGTCGCTGACGTAGAGGCCGGCGCCCACCTCGGTCATGAGCTGCTCGTTGCGGAAGGTGACGATGTTCAGGCGGCCGACGGGGCCCAGCTCGGTCGAGATGGTGCC
>DASPIO010000306.1:0-21514 GCA_035629155.1 Azospirillum sp.
CCCTCCACAACCAGAGGGGTGGCCGGATCCCAATCGGAATCCCTGGCCGGAAGCCGATCGGAACGGGTGGCCGACGTGAAATCGGAATCAGTGGCCGGAATCAAATCGGAATGGGTGGCCGGATGATGTCGGAATTCGCACCCTGGCGGCTGATCGGGCTGAGCGTCACGGTGGAGGTCAGCGACAGCGTGATCCGGGTCTTGCTGGCCGGGACCGAGGTGGCGCGGCATGCCCAGGTGAGCGGGCGCCGCCAGCGCGTCATCGACGTCCATCACCTCGACGGCGTGGTCGGCGTGCGACCCAGCCGCTCCGGCCCCTCGGCGGCCTCCGTCCTCGGGGAAGCCGCGGTGCCGCCGTGTGACCCGGACCTGCTGCGACCGCTGACGGAGTACGAAGCGGTGATTGGAGGTGGCTGGTGAGCGCTGATCCCGACGACCTGACGCGGATGCTGCCGCGCCTGAAGCTGACCGCGCTGCGCGACCAACTCGACACCCTGCTCGACGAGGCGGCACGGCGCGAGTTGAGCCTGCGCGAAGCCCTGGCCTTTTTGTGCGAAGCCGAGGTGGCGCGCAAGGACGAGCGGCGCATCCAGATGGCGATGAGCATCGCCAAGTTCCCCTTCGTGCGCACCCTGGAGGAGTTCGAGTACGACGCCCAGCCCTCGCTCGATCCCAAGCAGATCCGCGACCTGGCGACCGGCCGCTGGGTGGCCAACGGCGACGCGCTGCTGTTGCTTGGGCCGCCGGGCGTCGGCAAAACCCATCTCGCTGTCGGGCTCGGCCGCGAGGCGATCCGGCGCGGCTACTCGGTGCTGTTCGTCTCGGCGGCGACGCTGCTGACGATGCTGACCAAGGCGCACGTCGATGGCCGGTTGGAGGAGCGGCTCGGGCACTTCGCCAAACCGAAACTGCTCATCGTCGACGAACTCGGCTATCTGCCCCTGGAGACCAACGCGGCGCATCTGTTCTTCATGCTGGTGAGCCGCCGCTACGAGCGCGGGAGCATCTTGGTGACCAGCAACCGCAACGTGAGCGAGTGGGGGAGCGTCTTCGGGGATGCCGTGGCGGCGACGGCGATCCTGGACCGCTTGCTTCACCACAGCCACGTGATCACCATCCGCGGCGACAGCTACCGGCTGCGCGAGAAGCGCCGCTCCGGCCTGATCAAGCCACCCCCGTTCGCCACCGAGGCGCAGGGCTCCGCATGACCACGCCGACGACCCGTCCCATGTCCGGCCGCCCAACGCCGCCTGCATCCAGGCTGGATGATCTCCTGCGGGACGGGCTCCCTCAAGCCAGGCCCTGCGGGCCTCCGCCTCCGGCGGCTGCGGGCTTGACCGAGCCCGCCCCACAGGAGCCGTTGCTCACCATGGCTTGCAAGCGGCAGTGACGCTGGGCTGAACCGGGGGCCCATTCCTCATGTCGCCAGGGGGCCGGTTCCTGATGTCGTTTGACACCGTCTATTCGCCGGTGCGACAGACGGTAGCAAGGACGCCCAGGGGCGATGGGGCAGCACCGGGCAACCCGAAGCCGACCCCGCTTACGCACATACCCACAAGCCAGCCGAGTTGCGCGCTGTGGGGGCGCTTCGGCTGGCTTGTGGGTATGCTCCGCTTCGCTCCGGCCCCGGCGCGGCCGGGGCTGGAAACCGGGGACGGCAAGAGCAGCACCGGCCCCCACCCCCCTTCCGCGCCACCGTCCCGGCGGCCCCGCCCCAGGGCGAGGGGCTGCGCCCGCGGTTGGACCCGCCGCTATGAGGGCGCCGCGGTGCAGGGCGGTCAGCGCCGCAGGTTGAACCGCTCGACTACGGCGGGCGCCAGCCGCTCGACAAGGTCGCGTTGCCGGTCATCGAGCCGCCCCCACGCCGCAACGGGGTTGTCGTCGTACGGCGGTTCCGCCGCGCCCGGCTCACCAGCCACCAGGGCCAGTACGCACCGCTGACTCGTCGACCAGTTTTCCGTCAGCGTCGACGCCAGCGACCGCCGCTGGGCCGCGACGGCTTCGGCGACCTCCGTGAGCGTCGGCCGTTCCGGGACAGCCATGGCCGTGTCGGCCGACAGCACGCGTGCGACGTAGCGCTCCGCCGCGGGGAGCGCGTTACGCTCCCCGTCGAGAGCGTGGAGCAGGGCCGCGCGCCCATCCACGGTCAGCCAGTCGTCGAGACAATCGAGGCCGTACCTGCGCTGGCATGAGGCGCGTCGCTTCGGTCGCCAGCGTCAGTCGATCGGATCCTGCATGAATGGGGGAATCGCGGTGCGGTCGACGCCAGGGGGCGGCACCCGATGGCTGGGCTCGGCCTTCGCCGGTTCGCCGCTACCGCTCTGGCCTTCCCGGTGCTCGCAGCAGCTGCACGGCAAGTTGGGGTCGTTGTGAGTTCGTTTTGGATCGAGGCCGTACTTCCCGATGAGTCCTTCCGACTCAAGTCTCGGGATCGGTGCGAATATGACATTAGCCTCGGTGAACATCTGAACGGCCAGACGACCGAGGGCTTCCCAATCAATCTTGCCCGATCCCTCACGTGGAGGTGCGTATTCGCCCTCTGCGAGGGGCTCCACCGCTACAACACGCGTGATACCCGCCTGAATCAGCATGATGGCGCAGGTGTTGCATACCGCCTTGCCGACTACGTAGGCGTGACAGTCTTTGGCCTCGCGCCCGGCGTAGAGCAAGGCGTTCTGCTCGGCGTGCAACACGCGCGGGTACTTCTCCGCCGGATTGAGCAGGCGTTCAAGGTTATCTTCGACGTTGGCTGGAAACCCATTGAAGGAAAAGGTCAGAGCGCGCTGGTAGAACGGACTGACAATCACACATCCGACTTTCGCGCCATGATCTTTCGACCACGACGCGACATGCGCGGCTAATTCGATGTACCGCTTGTCCCATTTGGTCAAAGCGGTGTCGTCAACAACAGACTTCTGCGGCGGCTGAGGGTCGGTTGTCGGTGTCGGGTCAGTGGCACTCATGCGGCGTTTCCAGAGCACATTTGGTTGTGATGGCCTGTCTAATACACCAAAAAGTGCAGCTTGTGTAATGTTTCTATAGATTTTAGATGCGGTTTTCGTCCACAGAGAAGGACGGGAAGACGTCGCCGGGGTTGATCACCTCGCTCAGCCCGTCGGCGACTGCGACGGCGAACGCCTCCCACCCAGCATTGTAGTCCTGCCGAACGTCAGCCCGGCCGGGCCACGGCGGGAGTTCAACGACCCCCAGGTCGTGCATCGTGGTCATGCGTCATCCCCGCGCCCCGAAAGCAGGTCGGCGAACAGATGCAAATCCCGGGCGGCAACCGTCTTCCGCAGGCAGCCGACGAGCCACGACCGCGCCCGCTCATCCGTCTCGACGGCTCGCAGGACGACGGCGCCCACGACAATTTTCCGCCGGGCGTCGTCCTGCCGGGCGAGCGTCCTCTCGCGGGCGCGGAGCTCGCCTGCCCGGGCCTCCAGGCGCGCACGCTGCTGCGCGAGTTCAGCGAGCCGACCGGTCATGCGGCGCCTCCCGAAAGTACGCAAGCGCCTCATCGGCCGCTTCCACCGCCTCGGCTATCGCCGCCGCCCGATCAGGCGCCCAGCCGTCGTAAGGCTCGTCGCCCAAAACCTCCAGAGCGTCGTCGCCGCCGTCGCACGACACGCCCCAGCGCCACTCGAGTTCGGCATCCTCGGGGCGCTGCGAAGCGACCCACACCTGTAGCGACACATCCCCCGGCGTACCCGGTGCTCGCCGGATTAGGACGACACCTCCCGAGAGGGAGGGCACGCGCTGCCACTTCTCGCCGTCGATGGTTTCGTATTCCACGCTCCCCTCCCAAAACATGGCGTCAGCCCTAGTCGTCCGGCAGCACGTGGTTCCACATCCACCGCTCGGCGGTGGCCTGGGCGGGCACCACGTAGTCGCCGTCGCGCTCCGGGACGAGGCACGTCTCGCTCGCGACCTCCTCGCCGGTCCCCGCGTCGATCACGAGGAAGCGCCAGCGGCCAAAGTGGACCCAGGTCCCGTCCTCATGTTCGTGCCCGTCGACATCGGGGGTGAGGCAGTCGATCAGGACCAGGGCGTGCTCGATGCGTGTCCAGTGACGCTCGCCGTCGGTATGCCAGTCGATTTCGGCCATGTTCAACCCTCCCCCCATGCCGCGACGAGGTCGCGCCCGTCGGGGGCGACGATCTCGACGTGCTTGCCGGTAAGGCGGCGCCTGACGACCTCGCCGGTCTTCGGTCGCGTCCACTCGACGGCGTTGCGGCCGACGTGTCGAACCTGCGCCATCGTCAGCCGCACCCAGAAGCCCGACGACCCGGACCGGGGTACGCCGGGCGTAGGCGCGTGACCGCCGTCTTTCCAGGCTACCCGGCATCCGTCAACCGCATCTCCGACCGCCATGGTGTCAGCCCTCCGACCTGATAGAGGGCGACACCCAGACCGAGGCGACCCCCCTGCCAATGGCAGGATACTCGGGGCCACCGAGGGCGGCGTCCCGCGGTAGCAGCGACCAGATCGCGTCGTTCAAGGAATCGATAAAAGGCACTCCGGGCTCGGGCTCGTGCTTGAGCGCGTACTCGCGCCCGATTGCATACCAGTCGATCTCAGTCATAGCAGCACCCCCCTTCATGATCGGCATCTACAGAGAGGATTGACTTGGTTCCCGTCGGCGTCAAGATGAGATGTCGAAGCACGAAGTGCGCGCCTAGGAGTTAGTGCCCAACTCGCGCTCAAAAATGTTGACAATTACTCACGGAGTGCCGGGTAATGTGCCGTGACAACATTGACGCCCATGCGTTCAACCCGGACTCATTTCCGGAGGCCGACGCTTGCGACTGCGGCGACCCGGCGGACTGGCCAGACTCCGACAGTCTGCACCCGGCCGAGCAAGCCCACGTCCTCGCCGCGATCCAGGATGAGCTCTTCGCCATCGGACTCCACGCCGGGCGCCTTCAGCGCGCCGCCGGATCGCCGCAGGCTGCGGCCGTCTGGGAAGCCGCCCCCGACGGCTGCCCCGTCGGCGGGGCCGTGTGGGAGCGCATCCGGCGCGGCGTCGCCATCGCCTACGCGGAGGGACGCCGATGACCCCGCTCGCTCAGATGCTCGCCGAGCTCGGCGTCGACACCAGCGTGCCGCCGCCCAGCCGACCGAGGACGCGCCGACGGGAAGCGCCGTCGGCGACGTACGACCGCCTCGCCGCGACCGCCCCCGACGACGCCACCCGGCGCGCCGCCCAGGCGTTTGCCGACGTCTGGCGGGCACGGGAGCCAAGCGCGAGCCGACGCCACCCGGTTCGGGAGAGCGACGTCGTGCGCGTCGTCGCCGCCGCACTCTGGCCCGACGGGGCACCGGACGACGCGACGGTGGTCGCTGTCGGGTGGGCGCGCGGCGCGTGGCTGCGTGGCTGCGGCGACATCACCGACCCGTGGGCCGCCGCAGCTGTGACTCGCGTCTCCGCCGCCGTCGGCGTCCGCCGCATCCTCGCCGAGCCCGATGAGCCCAATTACGAGTTCGAGCCGTGACATCCCTCCCGCCGGGCGCGGCCCTGTACCACCTCGACGTCAAGATCGGCCAACGGTCGGCGGGCAAGAGCGCGCTCGCTGCCGCCGCATATAGGGCAGGTCAGAGGCTCTATGACGAAAGGCTTGGGCGGGAATACGACTACACCCGTAAACGTAACATTGTTGACACGTTCGTTCTCGCCCCACCTGGCGCGCCGGACTGGTGCCAGAACCGGGCAGCCCTGTGGAACGCAGCCGAGGCAGCGGAGCGAAGGAAGGACGCAACCATCTGGCGTGAGGTCGAGGTCAGCATTCCGCGCGACCTCCCACGCGACCAGTGGCGCCAGTTGGTCGAGGGCGCCGTCGCCCCTTACCTGGCCTGCGGGTGTGTAGTTGACGTGGCGCTGCACGCCCCACAGGGGGCAGACGGGGGCGAAAACGGACACGCACATATCCTCTTGACCACCCGCGCAATCGGCCCCGACGGGTTCGCGGCCAAGAAAAACTCGTCACTCGAAGAGATTTTCCGCGGCCCCAAGGGCACGCCGCACGGCGAGGCCCTGCGGATCGAGCGAGCCCGTTGGGCCGACGCGATCAACAGCGCCCTGCGCGCCGCCGAGTCCAACCGCCGGGTTGACGCGCGCAGCTACGCCGAGCGCGGCGTGGACCGGGCGGCCGAGCCGACCATGGGCGAGCGGGACGCCCGGCGGTACGCCCGCAACCGGCGCCCGTCGGCGAGGCAACGCCACGTTGGCGCGTTGCGGGCGCTGCACAAGATCGAAAACCAGATCCTCGAAATGGAGTGCAACATGGTCAAGGAAACGAAAATCCCGTACGCGGGCAGCAGGCAGAAGGTCAAGTTGGAACTCCTACGGGAGCGGCTGCCCCCCGACCTGGACCTCAGTCCGTACAAGGATGCCGTCTACATGGTGGACGTCCGGGACCAGAACCGCACTCGCATCCAACTGCGCGACGACTCCTGGGTGGAGATCGACCACAAGGCCGAACGTATCAAGACATGGGGTCCGGCCCACGGGGGCGCCGTCCGGTTCGCGGATGCCACCGCTGACGCCCTCGGCTGGCAGCGTGACACCGTCACGCGACTGCCGACGTCCGCCCGCACCCTCGGGCCGGGGCGCCGCCTTGACGCCGACGCCGTCAAGACGCGCGCGGAATGGTGGCGAGAGCAGGGCTTCGCGGACGTCACGGTGACCGGTCACCGCGTGCTGGTCGCAGTCGGCCCGTCCCGGCTGATCGACTTCGGCGACAAGTGCGAGCTTCACGGCCCGATCACCGAAGATGCCGTGCGCGCGATGGTGACCAACGCCGCCACCAACTACGGCACCCCACCGCGGGCCAGGACCTGGGGCAGTCCGGAGTTCAGAGCCATGTATTGGCTGGAGGCCCAACGCCAGGGGGTGACCGTGGTGGACTACGAGCCACCGGAGCACGTCCGCGCCGCCTGGGAGGCCGAACAGGCAAAGACCGCCCGCGCCGGGGCGGCCGTCGCCGCCGTCTCCAGCAAGGCCGACTTGGCGCGCGCCGTCCGCGCCTTTGCGGCAGGGGATGTGGAAAAGCCGCCCACCCCAGCCCTGGGCGCGGTCATCGACGCATTGACGCCCGACCAAAGAGCGCGAATCGCGCGGGCAGAGCCGTACGAGATCGTTCCGCAACTGGCGGGACTCCAGCAGCGCGGCGCCGCGCTGATCGCCGACCAGCAGTCGGCAGGCGACCGTCCCGAGGCGCTGGCTGAGCACGCCGTCGAGACGGTAGCGCCCGCTGCGGTCACCGCATTGGTGCCCCGGCCGTGACGGAGCGGCGCCTCCCCCTCCTTCTCGGGGTCGCCCGGCGCGGTGATCCCGAGGAGGCCCACGCCGTTCGGTGGGGGATGATCGAGCGGGAGACCGGTCTCACCGAGTCCTTGGCGTACGCGGCGCGTGCCGTCGTCCGCGCGCGTGCCCTCGGCCTGCCGGATGACCGAGTGGCCCCGGCGTACCGACGGGCCGTCGCCGCCGATGCGCCATTATCCGCCTTCCTGGCGTGCACGGACGATTTCCAGAGGCTCCGGCGTGAGATGCGCGCCCCGACGGCGGCCGTAATGAGGTGGCGCAGGGTTGGCGAGAGCTTACTCGAAAGCGCGTAAGGACCTGCTGGCCATTCCCTTGCGGTTGTGCTAACCCGGCCGAAAGGGGGGCGCCTGCGACGGGACCGCTCGCTTGCTCGCTTCGGCCGCCGAGGCCGCCGTGGCGGTGCCTGGGGTGACAGAGGCCGTCCTTGGGGGGGACCTCGCCGGGGCCGTCGTCGAGGCGATCGGTTGCGCCCTCGGCAGGGGCGGCGGCGGTGGCCACAGGGGCGGGGGCGGCGCACCGAGCAGCCCAGCGCCGAGCGCCGACGACTGCGGGTTCGCGCTCCTCAGTTGCGACAGCGACGACCCGCAGGCGCAGGTCCGCGCGCTCCAGCAGTTCAGGCGGCAGTGGGCGATCGCCTGGGGGGCCAGAATGAATCGCCTCGCTGCCAGCAGGCCGACAGTGTCAGCGGCAGAGTCGCCCGACATTGAGGCGGGCTACCGAGGGCCACGCATGTAGGCCCAATGACCGTCTAGCTGACGAGATCGGGCGCTGCCCAACGCCAGATCAGTGTTCTGAATCCATCAAGGAAGGCATTTCACTCCGCCGCGGCGCCATCCTCATAGGCAATGTCCTCTGGTGTCCAGACAGGCTCTACCCCAGACTTCACAGGCAAGAACTTGCCCGTCTTTCCATCAATCCCGTGCCCGGCATTGCGCAGTGCGACAAGGACATCCCCGAGATGAAGCTCGTCGAGAACGTAGTGCTGGCGGATTGCGTTTCGCAGGACGCGAGCATACACGTGGCTGGGGTTGCTCGCCTCCCTGTCCGACAATTCAGCGACAGCTTCAGCGATCAACCTTTGCGTATCTCCGTTCCGCAATTCATGCGCATCCTCTGCCGACTCCGCGGCTCCAGGCTTCTGAACGGTCAGAATCAGATCGACGGTGACCACACCTTCCGAACCGGAGTTCAGCCCCTTCACCGAGCGCTGCCCCTTGTCGAGCACCGCGACATGCACCGGAGCCGCCTTGAATCCAGCGTCACGAATCGCACGCTGGACCATGCCCCAGATCTGGCCACTGCTGTTACCGAACACCACCGACATGAAGCGCCCCGGCTTGAGGATACGGTACGCTTCGGTAAAGGCGTTCCCAAGTAGGGCTTCATACCGACCAGTCGCGCCCTTCTTCCGCTTGCCGGTCGTGTGGACAACGGCTTCCGAAGCATGCTCAGTGACCTCGCCGAGCCACGCTTCATGAAACAGGTTCATGTCGCTGTAGAAAATATTGCTCCCGAACGGTGGGTCGGTGAACACATAATCGACCGACGCGTCGCCAAGGTGCTTTAGGCCGTCCGCCGAGGCAATCGTGTAATCAGCCGACCGAACTGCTTTCTGTACAAGCAGAGGCGCTCCGCCACACAATTCCTCGTCAGACCTCAAAGCGGCCTCTATCTTTCGGCCAAACAGTTCAAAGACATTCCACTCATAGTAAACAGGGGCGATATAGTAGGTTTGGTTCTGGGCGTTCAGCGGCCGTTGCGCGCTCCACTGGTAGCGGCGCGACGCACGCGGCAAGATCGCGGTGAAGGCGAAGCGCAGCTTTCGGCGGATCGCCTCATCGTCGACGCGGTTGATTGTGCGCCATAGTTCAAGCAACGCAATCGCGTTGCGCGGTGAGAAGAATTGCGATGTCCGTGTCAATCCGGCCTTTCCGAGACCCGAACGGCTGTACATCTCACGATCTTCCGTGATCGTCAGTGAGGGTACGTCGCCCTGGCGCGGGTCGGCAGCAGCCTTGGCGATCATCGCCAAGTCAAATTCTGCTACCGACTGTTCCGCAAGGCGGCCTTGGGCATTGCGAACGACTACCTCCACAGGGACATCGTCGCCGCGCGCCCAGCTTCGCCGGACAAAGGGAGTCGGGCACGTCGGACAGGTTTTCGGCGGAGATCCACCCGCAGACAGGTGCTGGAAATAGACAAGGGTGTTCTTGCAGGAGGGGCAGACATAGGTGAACGACCAGACGGTGCGAACCATCTCGACGGTCGCACCATCTTCCGTCCGCAGAGCATCATAAAGATCGCCGATTGCAGTTCGGGTTTGGGTGACAACGGCATCGGCTGTTTCCCTAAATTTGCTGGGAGGGACATCGCTCAGGTATCCACGCGCGATATGCTGGCCCAGCACGGAAATGTCACTCAGCTTCGCCCGCCGTCCTCGCCTAACTGCGGCCAACCCCGTCATGCCGGAACCCGCAAAGAAATCAGCGACGGTCTCGCCGGGAGCCGAAAAGGTCTCAATGAACGGCTCGATTGCAGCAATGGGAACTTTGGTTAGGTACCCGTGACAGTTGTAGATCGGGTCGGTGCGGGGCACGACCATCGTCTCGGGCAGCTTTGTCAAATCCGGCGTCACGTTGTTCCCCTCGGGTCAATCTTGCCAGATGCGTTACGTAGAGTCTGTAGACTCGTTAATGCCACATCTCTAGCTTGGCAGGCAAGCGCGAAACCGTGGCGACGTTGTGGCCAAAAGTCCGAAAGAAATACTCGCCTCCAATGTCCGCCGTATCAGGGTGGAGGCCGGACTTTCTCAAGAAGAACTGGCTTTTCGATCGGGTCTTCATCGGACTTATATCAGTTCCGTGGAGCGCGGACAACGGAACGTTTCCTTGGAAAACATATTCCTGATTGCTGGCGCCTTAGGGGTTCCGGCATCTGACCTTCTAATTGATGTCAGCGCGGGAGACTCCGCCTAATGGGGTTTAAGACAGATACCAGCTTTCTGCGCTTCCTAACCATGGGGGCAATGGGCACAACCCAAACGATGGCCCAGCTTCGAAGCCTCGGCTTCCAGCCGATTGAACTCGAAAGGTATTGCGCATCCAACAAGATCTGGATGACCAAGGTCAAACGGCTACGGCTGCCTGACCTGCTGTGTGTCCGAACGGGGCTTCGTGTTGAGGTGCGAGCCAAATCCGATCTCAAGATCAGGATGAGTGATGCCCCCGCCAATCCCGACCGTAAATGGGATGCAGGGCTGCGAGACGATGATCTGGTGGCATTCATTGCCATTGACGGCCGGGAAGGTGAAGGGCTGCGCCCCGCCGATGAGGCGATGTTCTTCACGATCCGCGCCCTTAGTGCCTCTGCTGGCACCTCCAAGCTCGGCCCACCAAAATCGGCCTCCGAAGGAGCAGAGCGGGATCGCACCTGGCCAGCCACCGTGCCGTCGCGTAGTGGGGTCGTCTTTTCGGTGTCAGCCGACCGGCTTGTCGTTGACATGGGCGGCGACGGGAATCCTGACCGACGGCAGACCTACAATCTGACTGGCAAGAATAGTTACGTTCAGCCAGGAGACCGCTTCACTGCCGGGCATTCCATCCTTGCGGGCAGCCCAACCGCCCGTGCAGATATCCACAGCTATCTGCGTCGGGCCTACGACCCAATCGCAGACTTGGGCGCCCGTCAGCCGGTGGACCGGTATGCCGCCGTAAAGGCGTTGCCATACCGAGAGGACTTGCATCGAGCAGCGGTTCCAGCACTTGAGCGCTTGCTCCGAATTGAAGATGCGGAACGGGTGGCCTTGGAAGCGGCAGGCTCCGCGGCGACACTCGGTTCAGCATTCGGGCGAGAGCGCATCGAAGCCGCGCTTTGGGGTGAAGGACGGTCCGATCTGCGGATGGAAGCCGTTCTCATTCTGACCGAACTCGGCACGACGTTTGCGCGGCGGCAACTGTGCCGGGTTGCGTCGGAAGCTCATTTCCAGGGCGACGAGATACGACAAGCGGCCGTTTGGGGGCTGGGGAAAGCTGGCCTCAAGGAGTACGAAGATTTGGTCACCTTCATCGGTGACCCCGACGAGAATGTCGCATTGCATGCTATAGTTGCTTTCGGCCCCGACACTCCGGAGCCGGTGATCCGTACCCTTGTCGGAATGTTGATTGCTGGGGATCGAAGGCTCGCCCCGTCTGCATCCGAAGCGCTTCGGATCATCGGCAGCGAGCTTGCGGTGCGAGTCTTGAGTGAAGCCGCCAGCTTAGGCGGGAGCGACTGGTGCATTGCGACCTTGGGGCGGATGCCACCGGAACTCGTTCGTTCCGCACTCCGCGGGACCGACGTTCTGGGGCGCGTCACTCCGGTCATGCTACTTGCCGAAGGGGTCAACTGGCTGGCGACCGAAGACCGGGCAATGGACGTCGCATTTCTTCTCAAGCAAACGCTGTGAGATGGGGAGCGGCGGCGCGGAGTGATGCAGCGACTAGCTGACGGGCGCGCCCATACCGGCAAGCGGGGCGGCCCCGTGCACTGGACGAAGGGAAGCTCGCCCTTGTCCGTGCCGCGCTCGCCGCCGGTAATCCGGTCGCGACATAGCCAGTGGACTCTCGGCGCAAGACTGGGGAGAGGCGCAAGCCTCCAAAAATTACACGAGACTCACGACTGTGTCCCCTGAGCCTCCGGCAGGTTCGACCCAGGCAGTCGGGCGCCGAGCCGGTCGGCACGGAGATGCGTGTACCGCGTCAGCATGTCATGCCCGAGATGGCCGGAGATCGCCATGATCTCGTGCTCTCGCAAGTCGGTGTGCTCGAACAGCCTAGAGATCGCCTCGTGACGGAGGTCGTGCCACCGCAGGTCAGGGAATGCCTTCTCGTCAACGGCGTCGTGCCACGCGTGCCCGATCGCCCGCGGTGTCTCGACCGGGAAGACGGGCTTCATGGGCATTGGAGTGACGCCTTCTGGCAAGAGCGAGCGGAACGCCTCGACCGCCCTCTTAGACAGCGGAACCCGCCGTGGGCGATTGTTCTTCGTCCGATACAGGTCGGCGTACGGAAATTTCGCGTCCAAGTGCACCCTGCCCCAAGTCAGCCCGGCCAGTTCAGCTTGGCGCATGCAAGTCTCAATCGAGATGATAACCGCGGCGCGGAGCCAGGGCCGGGAGGATTTCGCGCACGCGTCGAGCAGGCGCTGCTCCTCCGTCTTTCCGTGCTCGTCCGGCTCGGCGTTGAGCCTCCGGTTCCGGCCAGGGCCGAGTGATGGGCGAACGCCCTCGATCACTGGGTTGTCGACCGGCACCTTATGGGCCAAGGGCCATTCCTTGTAGACGAGGGAAAGCGTATTGAGGCGATGGACGATCGTCTGCGGCGAGGCGGCGCCGTCGTCCAGCAACTCCTCACGCCATTCAATCAGTTCCCAGGGCTTCAACGAGACGAGCGCCCAGTCTGCAAACTCGCTCGACATCCAATACCGCAGCTTGCTGACTTGATTTTTGGCGTGGTCGCTCCGGGGCACCCGCTTGCCGGTCTCCTCGTCGGCCGGGGCGACGCGGTCCATCATCCATGCGCAGGCTTGGGACACCGTCGTCTGCTGGGCGGCCCGGCGGTCGACGAACTCGTCGCCGACCACTTTCCCCTCGACGATTCGCGCCCACCTGTCGGCCTCAGCCCACGTTTCGAAGGTCTTGGTCTGGGTCACGCCCTTGCGACGGATCTTCACCCTGAACTGGTAAGGGCCGCGCTCTTCGATGGTAGCCAAGGGACACGTCTCCGGACATGCGCATAGGGCGCCGCCCGTGGGACACCCCGTCGTGTCCCACTGTCCCAGATTGTCCCAAAAAATCAAGGAAAGCTTGGAGCGGGTGAAGGGAATCGAACCCTCGTCGTAAGCTTGGGAAGCTTCTGCTCTACCATTGAGCTACACCCGCGACACCCATGTTTATAAGCGAACCGCGCGCCGGATTCAAGCCGGCCGGGCGAGCCAAACGCAGCTCTCCGTCCGGCGATCAGAAGGGGACGGGAGGGGCACCTCCGCCGCCCGGTGCGAAACGGGCCAGCGCCCCACCATGCCCGACACGCCGTCCAGGGCCCCCGGCACCAGTTCCAGCCCCAGGAAACGGTCGAGGTCGACCGGGCCGGGGAGCGCCAGGCCCAGCGTCGCCTGCCGGCTGAAGCCGAAGCGCGCGTAGTACGGCGCGTCGCCCACCAGCAGCACGATCCGATGCCCGGCGGCGGCCGCCTTGTTCAGCGTCATGCGGATCAGCTTGCTGCCCAGCCCGCCGCCCTGCCAGCGCGGCGATACGGCGATCGGCCCGAGCAGCAGCGCCGGCGTGCCCTCGCCGATCGTCACCGGCCAATAGCGAATCGTGCCTTCCAGCGTCTCGTTGCCGTGCTCGTCATGGTCCAGCGCCACCAGACACAGCTCCGGGATCGGATCGACGCCGTCGCGCAGCCGGTAGGCGGTCTTCGTGTGCCGCTCCGGGCCGAACGCAGTGTCCAGCAGCGCCTCGATCAGGGGGGCGTGCTGCGTCTCTTCGGTGGTGATGATCATCGGCTGGGGTCTCCCGGCGGTGCTGTGTGAAGGTGCGGGTCGCGCCTTCGCCGGGAGGGGCCGGTCAGTTCCGGTTCAGCCCCTGGGCGTCCGCACGCGACCCGATGACGGCCGCACCCGCGAAAAGCGGGGCGAAGCGACGTCGTCGGTGACGAAGGGCGTGGAGACGCGGCATGGCCTGTGCTCATACCAGTGGCAAACGCAGTCGCATATATCACCTCCGGTGCGGGGGTTCAAGCACCCTGCCCGCAACTTTCCTCCCCGCCCTCACACGCCCACGCGGGTGTGGCATTTCCGCCGGGGTGCCCCGGCCGGCGGGGGCGGGCGCCCTGGACTTCGCCGCGTATGCACCCCTATTCTCATTCCATAAGCCGTGCGCGCCGCGCCGGGGAGGTCAGAGCATGTACAGCAAGATCACGCGCGCCATCCGCGTCACCGTCAACCCGATCTATCTGGAGGACCAGTCGGTGCCGGCCGAAAACCACTTCGTGTGGGCCTATCACGTCCGCATCGAGAACGAGGGCAGCGAGACCGTGCAACTGCGCACCCGCTACTGGCGGATCACCGACAGCTTCGGGCGCGTGCAGGAGGTGCGCGGCCCCGGCGTGGTGGGCGAACAGCCGGTGCTGGAGCCGGGCGGCGCCTTCGAATACACGAGCGGCACGCCGCTGGCCGCCCCTTCCGGCATCATGGTCGGCGCCTACCAGATGGAGACCGAGCGTGGCGAGACCTTCGACGTGGCCATTCCCGCCTTCTCCCTGGACAGCCCGCACCAGCCCATGCAGTTGAACTGAGCCGGCCCCCACTTCTTGAAAGCGGGCCCGCCTGCGTTACCTCCGGGAGTGGTGCGACCTTCCGCCGCGTGTGGTGATCCAGGCCGGGGCGCGCCCCGTACAAGGCTCACCCGGTACATGACCCGGAACGGGGAACCGGCTGCGCCCAGGCATCGAGAGGACCGTTTCCGTGACCGTTTCCAAGACCACCCTCGCCGACAACGTCGTCCGTGGCCCCGGCCGCGAGCCCGCCCACGAATCCGGCCAATCCGGCCGTGAATCCGGCCGCCCGTCCCGCGCCGAAGCCGAGGCGGCGGTGCGCACGCTGATCCGCTGGGCCGGCGACGACCCCGACCGCGAGGGGCTGGCGGGCACGCCCGACCGCGTCGTGCGCTCCTACGAGGAGTTCTTCGCCGGCTACGAGGTGGATCCGGTCGAGCTTCTGCAGCGCACCTTCGAGGAGGTCGACGGCTACGACGAAATGGTCGTGCTGCGCGACATCCGCATGGAATCCTATTGTGAGCACCACATCGTGCCGATCATCGGCCGCGCGCACGTCGCCTACCTGCCGCGCCGGCGGGTGGTCGGCATCTCCAAGCTGGCCCGCGTGGTCGAGGTCTACGCCAAGCGCCTGCAGATCCAGGAGAAGCTGACCGCGCAGATCGCCAACACCATCGACGAGGTGCTCCAGCCCCAGGGAGTCGCCGTGGTGATCGAGGCGGCGCACCAGTGCATGACCACGCGCGGCGTCCACAAGCCGGGCGTCACCATGGTGACCAGCCGCATGCTGGGCGCCTTCCGCACCGACGCGTCGACCCGGCGCGAGTTCCTGTCGATGATCGGCAACCCGTCCAA
Organism: Azospirillum sp.; assembly: GCA_035629155.1. Classification (GTDB taxonomy): domain Bacteria; phylum Pseudomonadota; class Alphaproteobacteria; order Azospirillales; family Azospirillaceae; genus Azospirillum. The sequence continues at coordinate 15,489 of DASPIO010000306.1, forward strand.
CCGCGGCGGCGAATAGGCGCCTCACGAATCCGTCGTGCGGATGCCGTGCTGGCGGATGAGGTTGTAGAGCGTCGGCCGGCTGACCTCCAGCAGGCGGGCGGCGGCCGACAGGTTTCCGTTGGCGCGGGCCAGCGCGTCGGCAACGGCGCGGCGCTCCGCCGCGTCGCGCACGGCGCGCAGCGTCGCCGGAGCCTCGCCCGCCAGCCGCCGGCTCTCGGCCTCCAGCTCGTGGCGGTGATGGGCGCGTTCGATCAGGATGGCCAGCTCCTGCACGTCGTCGCGGGGGCGATAGATGTCGTGCGCCCCGTGCATGATGGCGCGCACGGCCAGCGCCCGGTCCTCGCCGCCCAGCATGATCACCTTGGTGGCCGGCGCCTCGGCCAGGATGTCGGCCAGCAGGACCGGAGCCCCCGGCGGCTTGTCGGCTTCGGGGGATAGGGCGAAGGACACCACGGCCACCGGCGGCGTGTGGACCCGCACCACGCGGAGCGCACTTTCGCGGTCGGTCGTGACGACGATCCGCCATGACGCCAGTACGGCGCACAACGCCTGGGCGAGGCCGGGTTGTTCATCGGCGAGAAGCAGCGTGCGCAGGGCCATGGGTCTCCCGGACGGTCATGGACGGCGGACCGGCCCCCCTGACCGATCCGTGCGTCCCGGCGCAGAATCGCGGGAAGCCCGCCGCCTGTCCAAGGCGCGTTGGCATGAACCCCTCCGACATTTCGGCAAATTGTCCTGATCGAAGGGGGTGGCGGGACACGGGGGCGATCCATGCCCCGCCCTGCTCGGACAGACCGTCGCCCCCAATTCTACCGGATCGATCACAACGGCCGCATCCTTACACGCATGTTTTTTGTTAATTAGTCCATGGGGGACATCCGCAGAACGGCTTCCCGCTGTGGTGCCTGACGGTCGATCCGCAGACATCCTGCCCCGGCATCGGCGAGCACGACATCTCGGCCACCAGCGCAGCGTCTCCCGCGATCACCGCTGCGACGGCGCGGCCGCCGTCGAGGGCCGGTCGCGGCTCAGGGTTGGGCGGCACGGGGCGACGCCGGAGGGGCCGCCCGCTCAGCGCCTTCCCGGCGCGCGGGCGCAGCCGGCCAGGACGCGGTCGTGCATGACGCGGACCGCCGCGTACAAGGGCCGCAGCGACTGGTCCGGCTCCAGGTGCACGCGCAGGCAGGCCCAGATCAGGGCGGCGAGCCGTTGCGCGTCCTCCTCCACCGTACCGCGCCGGCTGTCCGGCACGCGACCGCCCAGGATGGCGTCCAGATCGTCGGCCAGCACGTCGAGCGCCAGGGCGATGTGCGGCGGGATCGCGCCGCCGCCGGCCGCTTCGCCCTCGTGACGCTCGATGCGCGAGACCGTCTCGCTGATCCTGTGGACCCAGCCGAGCGCCTCGTCCGTCTCCGTCGCGGTCAGCGGTGCCCGCATCATAAGCCCCCCCGCATCGCCCCGTGTGGATGCTCCCTGCCCTGCCGAATCAGATACGCTAGGCACGCCGTGCGGCCAAGCGGGCTTACACGCCGATCACCAGCCCTTCGTCGGCGCGCAGCAGCACCGCGCCGTCGACCGATTCCCCGGTGTGGTCGAGGTGCGTCGAGAGCAGGATGCGCCCAGGCACCGGCGTGCCCACCGCCGGCTGCGGGCGGCTGCCCAGGTTGAGCGCCACCCGGATGCCACGGCCGGCGTGCCGCCGCTCGTACACCAGCACGTCGTCGGTGGCCTCCAGCAGGGTGTAGGAGCCCACCGACAGCGCCGGCTCGGCCCGGCGCAGCGCGATCAGCGCGCGATGCAGCGCCAGCATGGAGCGCGGATCGGCCGCCTGGACGGCCACGTTGCGGGTCCGGTGGTCGGCTCCCAGCGGCAGCCACGGCTCGCCCGCGGTGAAGCCGGCGTTCGGCCCGGTGTCCCACGGCATGGGCGTGCGCACCGGATCGCGGCCCAGCCCCAGGCCGGGCACGTTCCTCTCCCAGGGGTCCTGCACCAGCTCGGGCGGGATCGGCACGTCGGTCATGCCGATCTCCTCGCCCTGGTAGAGCGTGGGCGTGCCGCGCAGGGTGAGAAGCAACATGGCCGCCACGCGCGCCTGCGCCGGCCCGATCCGGCTGGCGACGCGCGGGCGGTCGTGGTTGCCCAGCACCCAGTTGGGCCAGCCGCCGGGCGGCAGGGCGGCCTCGTACCGTCCGATCAGCGCGGCGACGGCCTCGGCGTTCCAGCGCGTCGAGATCAGGTGGAAGTTGAACGGCAGGTGGAAGCCGGTCAGGTCGGCGCCGTAGTAGCCCATCAGCCGGTCGATGGGCAGGTACGCCTCGCCGATCATCAGGCGGTCGGGGCCATACTCCCCGGCGACGCGGCGCATGGCGGCGATGGCTTCATGCACCTCCGGCTGGTCCATGGTGTGGATGCGCGACACGCTGCGGGCCGGCGGCATGCCCGGCCGCCAGTCCGGGTTCGGCGGGTTGTCACGGAGGTGCTCGTCCTCGATCAACTGGTGGATGGCGTCGACGCGGAAGCCGTCCACGCCCCGCTCGAACCAGAAGCGCAGCACGTCCAGCATCGCCGCGCGGACCTCCGGGTTCCGCCAGTTCAGGTCCGGCTGCTCCTTGAGGTAGGCGTGGTAGTAGTACTGGCCGGTGGCGCCGTCCCATTCCCAGGCGCTGCCGCCGAATTCCGACAGCCAGTTGGTCGGCGGCCCGCCGCCGGGCTTCGGGTCGCGCCAGATGTACCAGTCGCGCCGGGGATTGTCGCGCGACGCCCGGCTCTCCACGAACCAGGGGTGGCGGTCGGAGGTGTGGTTGGGCACGTAGTCGAGGATGACCTTCAGCCCCCGCCCGTGCGCCGCCGCTACCAGCGCATCGACGTCCGCAAGCGTGCCGAACGCCGGGTCGACGCCGGTGTGGTCTGACACGTCGTATCCGAAGTCGGCCATGGGCGACGGGAAGATGGGGGAGATCCACACCGCGTCCACCCCGAGGTCCACGAGGTGGTCGAGACGCGCCTGGATGCCGCGCAGGTCGCCGACCCCGTCACCGTCCGTGTCCTGGAACGAGCGCGGGTAGACCTGATAGATCACGCCCCGCTGCCACCACGCGAAACTGTCCGCCATTTCCCGACGATGAAGCATGAAACCACATGCTAACGCCGCCGCCGGCAGTGTGTTCCGGCCCGGCATGGCCGGCGCGCGGCCTCCCGGACGGCTGGGCTTCCCTTGTCGATGCCGCGGCGGGGGCATTCTTGGCGAGCGGCTCGGCGTGACCGACCTTGCAGCGGTGGCGAAGCGGCGGCCCGGCGCCGGAGGAGGTGATGCACGCCCCAGGGAGGCCAGCGCCGTCCGCCTGCGTTACCGCCGACCCGCCACGCTCAGAGGCCCCCCTTTGGGCTGTCCGATGACCTTGAGCCTTTTCCGCAGCGCCTGCTCCAACTTGCCCTCGGCCGCCGCGAGCGCCGCCTCGATGTCGTGACGGTCACGGGGTTCGCCGGGACCGTGGAGCCCGGCGGCGGCGATCAGCCGGGCGTGATGCCTGGAGCGGGGGCATGCGCTCGATCCTCTCCTCCAGTTCACCCGCGACGCGGCGGATCACCTCGTCGGCGACGATCGAGCGCGCCACGCGATGGAGGAAGAACAGCAACACGAGGACGCACGTCAGGCCCAGCACCAGCCCGACGGTCACCGTCACGTGCGGAATCTCCGCGGCCGGCATGTCCTTTTCGACCGAACGCAGGGCCAGGAGGCAGTACATGACGGTCATGGTGAAGAGACCGAGCGCGAGTTTCGTCCGGATGTCGGCCATGTAGGTCCGGACCAGGCGCGTCCCAAATTGGTTGGCGGCCAGCGACAGCGCCACGATGATGATGGAGAAGACTTTTCCCCAATGCCGGTGGAAAGCGTTGGACGTCGAAGACACCACCTCAGGCTTCAAAGGCCCGGCGTCAGCAAGCGGGCCGGGCTGGACGGGGTGTCGCCGCACACGCTGTGCCACACCTGCGGCTCATGGCTGGCGCAAGAGGGCGTGCCGCTGATGGAGATCGCGGCGTGGCTCGGGCACTCCCATGGGCGGACAACGGAACTGTATGCCACCTGTCGTATGCCACCTGTCGCCAGAGCATCTTCGCAGCGCGGCGGCGGCCCTGTCGAGGGGCAGGCGGTGAGGTTTCCCTCAGTAAACCTCAGGACGCCCCACGGGATCTTTGAGGGAAACAGCGCCAACGTGTTGAGTTTGTTGGTGCGCCCGGCGGGATTCGAACCCACGGCCCCAGGATTAGGAATCCTGTGCTCTATCCTGCTGAGCTACGGGCGCAGCCGGGGTCGCTTATAGCATGCTTCGCACGCCAGTTCAGCGGCAAATCAAGCCAGCGTGCAACGGTCTTCAAGCGACGCCACCGCCGGGGTAGCCCGGCCGGAGCGGGCCAGGAATTACCCTGGCGGGGCTGAATCCTGTGCCTTCGTAGCCATGCGCTGGGCTACCTGCCGGACGGCGACATGGAGATCGTCGGTCTGGAGGTGGGCGTACCGCGCGGTCATCGCCATGGTCGTGTGCCCGAGGATGCGGCTGAGCCGGTAAAGGTCCATGCCATTCTGGACGGCCCACGAGGCGTAGGTATGGCGCAAGTCGTGGAAGCGGAAGTCCTTGATCCGGGCGCGCTGCACCGCGTTCCGGAAGCCCGCCACGATGCGGCCATAGCGGTCGCCGTCGGCTTTGTGGAAGACGTAGGGCGACACGAGGTGCCGAGGCAGGCTGGTCAACAAGCCCATGGCGGTATCGTTCAGCGGGATCACGCGGGGCAGGTCGGTCTTGGTCTTCTCCAACGTGATCTCCCGGCGGCGAAGGTTGACCTGACGCCACTCCAGGGAGAGCAACTCGTCGGCGCGCATGCCGGTGTGGACGGCCAGGGTGATCATGGGGCGCAGGTAGTCGGCGGCGGCCTTGAGCAGGCGTTCGTACTCCTCCGGGGTCAGGTAGCGGATGCGCGCCTTCGACTCGCGGACGGTGCGCTTATCGAAGGCGCGAACGGGGTTGTAGGGCAGCCAGTCCCAGTTCACAGCCTGGGAGAGGATCGAACTGAGGCAGGCGAGGTTGCGCCGGATCGTCGCCGGTTTGACCCTCTCGCGCTTCCGGGCCGAGACGTACTCGGCCAGTCGCGCCCGGTTGACCTCGTCAAGGAACAGGGCCGCGAAGTGCGGATGCAGCAGGCGAACCGTGTAACGATACCCGGCCGCCGTGGTGGGCTTCAGCGTCGGCACATGTTCGATCATGAACCGCTCCATGGCTTCCCGGACGGTGTGGCGCGGGTTGCCGTTGGGGTCCAGCTTCCTGAACTCCTCCTGGAGCTTGGCGAGGAACTTCAGCGCCTCGGCCTTCGAGGCGGTCTTTGCGGACTGCTGGACCCGCTTCCCGTTGATTTGGAACTTGACCCAGTAGAACCGGCCGCGCTTGTAGATCGACGCCATCCCGCCTCCTCTGTACCGCTCCGCCAGGGTTATCCACATGCCGGTCGCGGAGCGGTGCGGGCCGGATGGCTACAGGAATGGATACAAGAGCACAGGATTCGGCTAGCTACACTGGAGGCGGGGCGGCGATCTCCTTCTTGACCCTCTGGACCGTGCCGACACCGCAGCCGACCAGCTTGGCGGTCTTGTGGATGCCGTGTCCGGCGTCGAGCTCGCGCCGGATGCGAGCGAGGGTGATGTCGCTGGTCTTTGGGCGTCCGAGGCGCCGCCCTTCGGCTCGGGCGCGGTTGAGGCCCGCCCGGATGCGATCCTGGATCATCGCCCGTTCGAATTCCGAGAACACGGACAGCATCTGGAACATGGCCCGACCTGCTGGTGTGGTGGTGTCGAGGCCCTGCTGGTGAAGGTAAAGGCCGACGCCCCGCGCGTTGATTGTCAATCGGCTTCGAAAAACCAGCCATCATCGGCGTCCAATTCCCAGCCACGCTTCCGGTTGCAGAACCCGTTGTCCAGGGAGTCCACGGGAGGGTCCCGCGCGCGCCGCGGAGTGCCCTCATGGCTGACGCAGCGG
>DASPIO010000307.1:0-13521 GCA_035629155.1 Azospirillum sp.
GACGCGCAGACCACGCCGTTGTCGAAGGTCTTGGACATGAGGATGGAGGCGACGGCGCGCTTGATGTCGGCGTGCTCGTCGATCACCGCCGGGGTGTTGCCGGCACCCACGCCGATGGCCGGCTTGCCCGACGAATAGGCGGCCTTCACCATGCCCGGCCCGCCGGTGGCGAGGATCAGGTTGATGTCGGGGTGGCGCATCACCGCGTTGGACAGCTCCAGCGACGGCTCGTCGATCCAGCCGATGACGTCCTTCGGGGCGCCGGCCGCCACGGCGGCCTCCAGCACCAGCCGCGCTGCCTCGCACGTCGCGCGCTTGGCGCGCGGGTGGGGGGAGAAGACGATGCCATTGCGCGTCTTCAGGCTGATCAGCGCCTTGAAGATGGCGGTGGAGGTCGGGTTGGTGGTGGGGACGATGGCGCAGATCAGACCCACCGGCTCGGCGATCGTCATGATGCCGGCGTGGCGGTCCTCCTCCAGCGTGCCGCAGGTCCGGTCGTCCTTGTACTTGTTGTAGATGTATTCGGACGCGAAGTGGTTCTTGACGACCTTGTCCTCCATCACGCCCATGCCGGTCTCCTCCACCGCCAGCTTGGCCAGCGGGATGCGGGCGTTGGCGGCGGCCAGGGCCGCGCTGCGGAAGATGCGGTCCACCGTCTCCTGCGGGAAGTCGGCGAAAGCCCTCTGAGCCTCCTTGACGCGGGCGACGAGGTCATTGAGTTCGGCGAGCGTGGTGACTGGCATGGTGTTCGGTCCGCCTGACTGGTGGCGCGTGGCGAAGCCGCGTGGGCGTGGCGCCGGCCACCGGGGGCCGGGCCCGTTCCGCGACGCGCGGGGAATGGGTCGGGGATCGGCGCGCAACGTGGTTAACGGCCGTCCGGTGGGCGGACAATGGACGTGGCGGTCGGGGGCGACGATGACTCAGGTCAATTGCCGGAGGCTTGGCCCCATCCCGGTCACAAGGGAGCCTTTCTACCCCCCGGCGCGGCGGCGCTGCTCGTAGCTGTCCAGCATCTTGGCGAGCGTGATCACGGCGTCGTCGGTCAGGGCGCCCAACCCGACCAGACGGATCAGGTCGCCGGCCAGCTGGCGCCCGTGCGGGGTCTCCAGCCCGTGATACTGATGGATGACCTGTTCGGCTTCCTGGCGGGTGCTGATCACGGCGGGCTCGTCGTGCTGTGTCGCCGCACAAGCCGTACCAGCGAGGGGCGGCCCCGGCAAGACAGGCCAAGGACGTAGGGTGGCGCCTAGGAGGTATACCCCCCGCCCTACGCCGCCCGGCCACGGGGCGCCGTTACATCACCTGCATTGCCGGCGAATGTGCCCGATGCGACACCTTGTGCGGAGGTTCATCCACGCGGGCCGCCATCATGCCCGTTGGGCGGCCGGCGGCGGGGCGCTTTCGCCGCACTGTTCCAGAAAATGGTCGAACTGGCGGTCGTCCAGGCTGTTGTGCTCCAGCACGAGGTGCACCAGGAACGGCACCTCCTGGCGGAACAGCGTCTCCTCCCGCCGGTCGGCGGTGGCGGCCAGCTTCCCCAGGAAGCGGCGGATCAGCCCGTGCATCTCCTCGTGGCGCGGCGCGTCCGGGTAGCCGGTGGCGGCCATCACCGCGCCCTCGTGCCGGAAGTGGCGGTCGAGTTCGTCGTCCAGCGCGTGCAACTCGTCGACCAGCCGGCGGTCGAGCGGCCGGTTCAGGCAGTCCTGATAGAGGCGGCCGAGGTGGTCGAAGATGTCCTCGTACTCGGTGTGCAGGGTTGTCCGGTCTGCGCTGGCCATAATGCACTCCCCCCGGCAACGGCCGGGGTCTTTGAATGCGGCGCAACTGCGCCGCCCGATCGCCGAGAACTGTATCATGTCCTGCGGTTTTCGCGACGATACCAAGTTGTGGCCCGTTGTCGCAGGTCTTTGGTGAATATTCGATCCGCAGACCGCAACAATTTTACCTGATGGTTATTTGCGAAAATTTTATCGGCTTTGCTGTGATTGCCGCGTGACCGGCCGGGCTCGGCAAGCTTCCATTAACCATGACGCCGGAAGGTGGCGCATCCTCCACCCCTCCCAACACACACGAACCGGGATCCTCTGCCATGACCCTCGACGTTTCCCAGCGCATCGACGACCTGACGCCGGACCAGGCGGCCACGGTCGTGCGGGCCTATGAGAACGCTCTTGACCACGAGGACCACGACGACGCCTTCGCGCTGGCCATGGGCGTGTTCCGCACCTTCCGGCCGGAGCTGCCGCTGTCGATCGTCGCCAGCGAGCTGGAACTGCTGCTGGCCTGCACGCCGAAGACGGGTACGGCCCACGCGTCATACGGGTGACTGCGGCGTTGCGGCGAAGAACAGGCCCGCGCCCGGCGGCACCGGGGCGGGCCTTTTTCATGCTCGGATGCGGCGCCGGCCCGGCGGTGCGGCGCTCTATAAGCAAATCCTGAAAGGGGCGGAAGTGTCCGGAGCGCCGCAATATGTAAAAGGCGGGCCTGTCGCCGGAACGAAACGGTATGTCTCCAAACGTTTGTGCGGCGCTTCACTGCTCCGGCAAGCAGAAAGCTTTGTATACGATCTTCCCGCGTCGCAAGTCGATCAGTTCGATGGTTCCAGAAAGGTTGCAGGAATTGAGGAATTTCTCAAGGACTTGCGTTGCCTCGACCAAGTATTTCAGCGTTATATCTTCGCTTCCGTCTTGTCCGCTTTGGACGAGGCAGTTGATTTCATACTGCACAGCTCAGTTCCCGGCAAAAGGACATAGGAAGGTGACCGCCGGGAGAACGTATACCCTGCCATCTGAATAAGTCAATGGCACCTTATTGCATCGGCGAGCTTTCTAAAAGACTGGACAGAATAACAAAATTACAAAAATCAGTCTTGTAGATGGGTGGTTTTGATATATTATTATTTATCCGGCCAGTCGGGCGTGCGCTTCACCGATGGCTGAATGCCGCCACCCACACGGCAAGCCCCAGCGTTTCCGCCGCTTCGCCGGGGGCGCGCCGCCTCTCCCCCCGCCGGAGGCGGGGGAAGGGGGAGTTGAGACGATTACAGCCCCGTCTGCGGCTTCGCGGTGTCGGCGGTGTGGGCCGAGGTCGCCGGGTCGATGAGCGGCTGCAGGGCCGGGGCCAGGCTCTTCAGCAACTGCGCGGGAAGGGCCGAGGTGAAGCGGTAGCCGTCGGCCTCCGGCCCATGCACGAAGGCGGTCATGGTGCCGAAGAAGCGGTCGCCGATGTAGAAGGCGAACGTCGCCGTGCGCGCCACCGCGCGCGATTCGATCAGGTGGCCGCCCGGCCCGTAGCGATCGAGCCGATGGTCGCCGGTGCCGGTCTTGCCGCCGATCGGGATGATCTGCCCCGACGCGTCCTTGAACGAGCCCCAGACGCGCTTGGCCGTGCCGTTCTGCGCCACGTCCATCAGCGCCTTGCGCGCGGTCTGCGCGATCTCGGCCTTCAGCACGCGCTTGCCCTCCAGCGGGCCCAGACCCACCACCGCCTCGTACGGCGTGCCGGCGGCGAAGTGCAGCTTGTTGACGCGCACGGTGGGCATGCGCACCCCGTCGTTGACCAGGATGCCCACCAGTTCCGCCAGCGCCGCCGGCCGGTCGGCGGAGCTGCCGATGGCGGTGGCGAAGGACGGCACCAGCGTCTCGAACGGGTAGCCCAGCCGTTTCCACGACGCGGTCAGGCGCTGGAACGCCTCTTCCTCCAGGCCGATGCGGATGCGGGTGTTCTGCGCCGCCTGGCTCTTCTTGAACAGCCAGCGGTAGCTCTCCTGCCGCTCGTTGGCGCTCGCCTCCAGCACCTCCGAACGCTTGGCCTGCGGGTTCTTCTGCAGGTACGCCACCAGCCACAGCTCCAGCGGATGCACCTTGGCGAGATATCCCAGGTCGTTGAGCGGGAACTTGTCCGGCCCGTACTTGGAATACAGCTTCTGCAGGTCGCCGTCGTCCAGGTTGGCGGCCGGCAGGCGGGCGCGCATGAACCTGGCGAACTCCGTGATGCCGGCCTCCGGCCGCACGGTGCGGAAGATGACGGCGAGGCGGTGCGGCACCGGGCGGGAGCGGCTGGCCAGCCGCGCCAGCATCTCGTCCGGGCTGTGCTTGCGGTAGTCGTTGAAGAAGCGGTTGAGGAACTCGCTTCCCTCTTTGTCGGCGAAGCGCGCCAGATAGGCCTGCCGGGCCGGGTGGTCGGCGTTGTGCAGGATGTCGGCCGAATCCTCGCCGCCTTCCGCCATGTAGAATTGCACGATGTCGCGCATCATGCGGATGAACGGCAGGTTGACCGAGTTGCGCAGCGCCTCCGTCACCGTGAGGATGGAGCCGTTGTCCTTGTTGTTGAAGTTCACGAAGGTGTGCAGCCCGCCGCCGGTGAAGAACGCCTCCGCCGGGCTGGCCGAATAACGGCGCTCCATGGCCGCGTCCAGGATGGCGGTGAGGCTGCGGTCCTTGGCCTGGATCAGCCAGTTGGCGGCCCAGCGCGTCAGGTTGTCGCTCGCCTCCTCCTCCACGTCGGTCAGGAAGTCCTTGGGCAGGTGGGCGTAGCGGGTGTGCAGCTCGGCGATGATCTCCAGGTAGGTGACCATCGTGCGCAGCTTGGCCGTGGAGCCCAGGTCGAGCTTGGCGCCCTCGTTGATGTCCAGCGGCTGGTCCAGATTGTCGGCCTGGATGCGCAGATAGTTGGCGTCGTGCCCGCGTTCATACAGAGTGAAGCTGTAGATGATCTTGGACAGGTCGTTGTTCTTCACGTCCAGCAGCCGCTCGCCCATCAGGCCCTGCGCCTGCGCGAAGGCCGGCTCGCCCAGCTTGGCCAGCACCTCCACCACGCGCTGCTGCGTGGGGTTGTCCAGCGTCGTCTGCGCGGTCAGGTCGGTGCGGTCGAGCTGATAGAGGCTCGGCACGCCCAGCATGGACAGCAGGCGCGCGCGGATGGCGTTCGGCGCCTTCTGCTCGACGAAGCTGGCGGTCTGCGCCTGCGGCGGGTCCTCGCGGTATTTCAGCTTGAGGCCCAGCGCGGCGTCGCGCAGCCGCTCGTCGATCACGCCGGCACTCGCCAGCACGCGCAGGTGGCTGTCGGCCAGCCGCTCCAGCGCCTGCCGGTCGGCGATCAGGTAGTGACTGGGCCGGCGCTGTGCCAGCAGCAGGCACAGCACCTGCTTGTAGGCCAGCGCCTTCAGTTGCAGCGCGCGCTCGTCGTTGGCCGGCTCCGACAGCACCTTCACCGCCAGCGGCAGGTCGGTGCCGTACCACGCCCACAGCCCGTCGCCCAGCCCGTTGACCTCGCCGAAGCCCGACCGCGCGGTGAGCGGGGTGGAGTTCAGATAGTCCACCAGGATGCGCCGCCGCGCCTCGCCCGTGTCCTCGCCGTTCAGATAGGCGCGGACGCTGGCCGACATCATCTGGCGCAGCTTTTCCACCGGCCCGTCGGTCTGGCCGTCCGGCGAGTGCCGGTACTTCTCGATCTGCGTGGCGAGGGTCGAGCCGCCGGCGACGCGCGAGCCGGGGTGGATGTACTTCATCGGCAGCGTCAGCATGGCGCCGGCGAAGCGGTCCCACTCCACCGCCGGGTTGCGGCGTGGTTCGGCGTCGTCCAGCAGCTCGCGGTTTTCGATGAACAGCAGCGTGTCGGCGACCAGCGGCGGCACGTCCTCGAACCGGTTGAACACCCGCTCGGGATAGCGGGCGGAGAACAGCGTGGCGCCGTTGCGGTCCAGCAGCGTCAGCCCGGCGCGCGTCTTCTCGCGGAAGATGGTGAAACCGCCCATCGCCATGAACTGGTCGAGCCGCGGCGACAGCGACGCCTGCATCTCGATGGCGTACATGTCGTCGGTGAGCGCCTTCAGATAGTTCGGCAGGCCGGTGTAGCCCATGCGCTCGTCGTACGGCCCCTGGGTGGGGAAGCGGGCTTGTGCGTTCGGCCCCTCGCGCAGGGTGTACGTCATCTCCCCGGCCAGCCAGGAGAGCACGCGTGCCTGCAACCGCGACGTGCGAATCTCCTGCATGGCCGCGGCTCCCAGCCCGGCCACCGTCGCCACTGTGGCGACACCCAGAAGCATCCGCCGCCAGAAGGTCCGAGTCATGGGACGCCCGCCATATCGCGAATTGGTTAAAATGCCCGGCAAACGGCCGGGCGATATGGCCTGAACGTAAGCGTTGTCTGGTTAACAACGTGTGTAATCCGCCCTGTGGAAGGGCCCAAAAAGGTTCCACGAAAAAGTGCTACCAACGAATTGTTGGCCACTGTTGCGCGGCGGCTACGGAAACGCGTTGTGGTTGTGGGGGGATTCTGTGGATGCAGGGGCGGGGCCGTCCATGCGGGGCGGTCAGCCCATCGTCCAGATCAGCGTCAGGACGATGACGGCGGCCAGCAGCATGGTGCCGGCCTGGGCGCCGTGGTTGCGCCAGAGGCGACGGGTGTCGCCTTTCAGGAAGCGCCTGATCCGCACGGCGGCTCTCCGTTATGGGGTTAGGCTGTTCCGGGATCAGGCGTCGTTGGCGGGCGCGCCGACGCGCCCGGCCAGCTCCGCCGCGATCATGTCGTCGGACGGCGGCGCTCCGTTGCCGGACAGCGCCGCGCGCATCATACCGTTCACCGTGTCGCCCGGCCGCATTTCCCACAGGGCGACGTTGAAGGTGTCGCCGAAGACCGCGCGGTAGCGGCCGAGCAGTTCGACGTCGATCACGTCGCACCTCCCGCTGCCGGCTGCCTGGGAGCCGCGACGGCGTCGGCCAGCGCGGCCGGGCGGGAGGTGGAGCGGCGCGGCGCGGCGGCCTCCTGCCGCACCTCCTCGGCCCAGGGGGGCGGGTAGGGGTCGCTGCCGAAGGTCCAGGCGGTGTTCACCGTGCCGTCGGCCGCGCGCAGCCGCACGTGGGCGTCGTGGCCGTCCTTGCCGGCCTGCTGCGCCGCCTGCACGGCGGCGATCAGCGCGCCGTTGCGGCCGCCGGGGAAGGGGCCGTAGCTGGACTCCTCCATGGTGATGAACCATCCCGTCGCCTTCTCGGCCACGAGGTAGTGTGCGTGCGCCATGGTTCATCCCTCTTTCTTATTGGCCCTGCCTGCGTCCGCCTGCATCCTGGATGCCGACGCGAATGATCGCGCAATTTCGATGCTTTCCGCAGGCAACATAAGTATTGAACATGGGGCGCCGGACCCCGCATTCAAGAAAAATCCCGCACCGCTGCCGAGAGCGCAAAAAGAAACCGGCCGCTCCATCGTGCGTGGAGCGGCCGATTCCTGCCGGTCGATTCAGGCTGTACGCGGGGCATCTGCGGCCCGCCAGATCCTTCACCTTGGCCGCCGATTCGGCCCAGGGTAATCGCGAGAAGACAACTGTCCATAAATAGGAGCGGCATCATCCAGAAACACGGGAACAATCCTATGCCTGATCGCCCAGCGCCGCACGGTACCATTTGTCCGAACCGCAGCAGGATAAAAATCCTTGACCCCGACTGCGGGGGCGGTCGTGGCGGCATGCGTGTGCGATCGGTTCCGGAACGCTCTCACGGCTGCTGCCAAGCACCTCCCGGCACGCCGGGGGGCCGGATGTTGCATCCGGTCCCCCGGCGTATCGCCGCGTATTATCCGGTAACAGTTGGCCTAGCGGCCCAGCAGATCCTTCACCGTCGCCGCCAGCTCGCCCAGCGGCACCTCGACCTGTTCGCCCTTGACAAGGTGCTTCACCGTCGCCGTGCCGCGCGCCTTCTCGTCGGTGCCCATCAGGATGGCGACGGGGATGCCGGCCTTGTCAGCGTACTTCATCTGCTTGGCGAGCTTGCCGCCCTCCAACTGGATCTCGGTGTTCAGACCGGATGCCCGCAGGTCGGCGGCGAGGCGGAAATACTCGGCCGACAGCGACGGGTCCATCTGCGTCACCAGCACGTCCGCCGTGGCGCCGCTCTCCCGGATCAGGCCGGCCTCCTGGAGCTGGTAGAACAGCCGCGTGGCGCCGATGGAGATGCCGACGCCCGGCAGCGTCGACTTGGTGTAGTGGCTCGCCAGGTTGTCGTAGCGCCCGCCCGAGCAGACCGAGCCGATGTGCTCGTACCCCTTCAGGAAGGTCTCGTAGACGGTGCCGGTGTAGTAGTCGAGGCCGCGCGCGATGGCGAGGTTGATGCGCACGTAACCGTCCGGCACCTGGAAGGCCTTCAGCCCCTCGATGACGGTGGTCAGCTCCTCCACGCCCCTGGCGAAGGTGGCGTTGTCGATGCCCAGGGCCCGCAGGGCGGCCAGCGTCTCGTCGTTGGAGCGCTCCTCCGCCATCAGGTTCAGCAGGGTGTCGGCCACATCGCCGGGCACGGCGAGGCCCTCGCCGGTCAGGGTGGCGCGCACCTTGTCGCGGCCGATCTTGTCCAGCTTGTCGATCTCGCGCAGGACCAGGACGCGCTTCTCGGCGTCGGAAATGCCCAGCCCGTCCAGCAGGCCCAGCAGGATCTTGCGGTTGTTGACGTTGATGGTGAAGCCGCCGAAGTCCAGTTCGCGGAACACGTGATAGATGACGGCCGGCATCTCCGCGTCGTAGTGCAGCGACAGGCTGTCCTTGCCGATCACGTCAATGTCGCACTGGTAGAACTCGCGGAACCGGCCGCGCTGGGCGCGCTCGCCGCGGTAGACGCGCTGGATCTGGTAGCGGCGGAACGGGAAGGCGAGGTCGCGCTCGTGCTCCGCCACGTAGCGGGCCAGCGGCACCGTCAGGTCGAAGCGCAACGCCATGTCGGGCTTGTGGCCCTGGGTGATGGCGCCGGTGGACTGCACGAAATAGACCTGCTTCTCGGTCTCGCCGCCGGACTTGGTGAGCAGCGTGTCCACCGTCTCGAACACCGGGGTCTCGACGGGGACGAAGCCGAAGCGCTCATAGCCGCGGCGGATCGTGTCCAGCATGCGCTGGAAGGCGACCTGCTGGCGCGGCAGCAGTTCCATCACGCCGGGCGGGGTGCGGGGGGTGATCAGGCTCATGGCGTCGGCTTCGCGTCTGTTCGGGAAGGGCTGGGAAAGGCCTTGCGTTTTAGCGGCTTTCCGCGCCGGCCGGAAGCGTCTACAACACCGCCACCCGTTTCCAGCCCCCGACCCCCGGCCAGGACCATGCCCGCAGCCCGCCTCACGCTCCGCCGCCCCGACGACTGGCACGTCCACCTGCGCGACGGCGCCATGCTGAAGGCCGTCCTGCCCTTCACGGCGCAGCAGTTCGCCCGCGCCATCGTCATGCCGAACCTGAAGCCGCCGGTCGCCACCGCGGCGGATGCCGAGGCCTACCGTGCCCGCATCCTGGAGGCGCTGCCGGCCGGCGCCCGCTTCACCCCGCTGATGACCTGCTACCTGACCGATGCCACCGACGCCGACGATCTGGCGCGCGGCGCCGCCTCGGGCGTCTTCACGGCGGCCAAGCTCTACCCGGCCAACGCCACCACCAACAGCGCCCATGGCGTCACCGACCTCCGCCGCATCGACGGCGTTCTGGCCCGCATGGCGGAGATCGGCCTGCCTCTGCTGATCCACGGCGAGGTCACCGACCCGGACGTCGACATCTTCGACCGCGAGGCCGTCTTCCTCGACCAGGTCCTCAGCCCCCTGCTGGACCGCCACCCCACCTTGCGCGTCGTGCTGGAGCACGTGACGACGAAAGAGGCGGTGGACTTCGTGCGCGCCCACGCGGATTCGGGGCGGATCGGCGCCACCATCACGGCGCACCACCTGTTCATCAACCGCAGCCACATCTTCGCCGGCGGCATCCGCCCGCACCTCTACTGCCTGCCCATCGCCAAGCGCGAGGTGCACCGCCGCGCCCTGGTGGAGGCCGCGACGTCCGGCGAGGGGCCGTTCTTCCTGGGCACCGACACCGCCCCGCACGCGGTGACGGCGAAGGAGACGGCCTGCGGCTGCGCCGGCTGCTTCACCGCGCCCAGCGCCATCGAACTCTACGCCCAGGCCTTCGAGGAGGCCGGTGCGCTGGACAGGCTGGAGGCCTTCGCCAGCCTGAACGGCCCGCGCTTCTACCGCCTGCCTCCCAACGAGGAGCGCATCGTGCTGGAGCGCGTGCCCACCAAGGTGGCCGACGTGGTCCTGCTGGCCGAGGGCGACGGCGTCCTGCCCTTCAAGAGCGGGGAGACGCTGGACTGGCGCCTGATCGGGGCCGAATGAGCAAGGCTGAGTGAGCAACATTGTCGCTCCGGCCGGGCGCCGGTTGCGCTTGTCCGGAGCTTTCCCTTAGCTTTCCTTTCGGGGAAACGCGAGGGAAGGGCCGAGCATGGACGCGATCAGCGCACCGGACATGAAGAAGAAGGGCAAGAAGCCGAAGAAGGCCGCCAAGCCCGGCGGCGAGCTGCTGCGCGACGCCAAGGAGGCCGCGCGGATCGAATCGCACTGGCACATCGTCGGCGACGCCACGCCGCCCGGCCAGCCGCCCAAGAAGTACAAGTACATCGACGAGCTGGCGCGCCTGCAGTTCGAGCTGCTGAAGCTCCAGGAATGGGTGCGCATCCAGGGCCTGAAGGTCTGCGTGATCTTCGAGGGTCGCGATGCCGCCGGCAAGGGTGGCGTGATCAAGCGCATCACCGAAAGCCTGAACCCCCGCGTCTGCCGCGTCGTGGCGCTGGGCACGCCGACCGAGCGCGAGCGCGGCCAGTGGTACTTCCAGCGCTACGTGGCGCAGCTGCCGGCCAAGGGCGAGATCGTGCTGTTCGACCGCTCCTGGTACAACCGGGCCGGCGTCGAGCACGTCATGGGCTTCTGCACCGAGGAGGAATACCACGAGTTCCTGCGCTCCTGCCCCCTGTTCGAGGAGATGCTGGTGCGTTCCGGCATCATCCTGCTCAAGTACTGGTTCTCGGTCAGCGACGAGATGCAGGAGCAGCGCTTCGAGGAGCGCATGCGCAACCCGATCAAGCGCTGGAAACTCAGCCCCATGGACCTCGAATCCCGCAAGCACTGGGTCGAGTACTCCATGGCCAAGGACGTCATGCTGAAGCACACGGACTGCAAGACGACGCCGTGGTTCATCGTGGACGCCGACGACAAGAAGAAGGCGCGGCTGAACTGCATCCACCACCTGCTCCAGCAGATCCCCTACAAGGACTTGGTGCCGGTCGAAATGGAACTGCCGCCCCGCCAGCCCGACCCCGGCTACAAGCGCCCGAAGAAGTCCAGCCAGAACTGGGTGCCGGAGGTGTATTAAGCCGGGCCTGCCATCCAGGTTCGTGCCCGTCCGATGAGGGCGCGCACGTCGGCAAGGTCCTCGTACAGTGCTTCCTGGGCCGGCGGCGGTGGGATCCGCCCGCCGGGTGCGGGATAGCGGTAACGGGTCGCGGCTGGCGACAGGTGGTCGAACCGCATCAGGTCCGCGCGCCATGGATGACCCTCCGGCAGGGCCGCCGCCATCTGGCCGAGGTTGTGGCTGGTTCCGAACGGAACGCCCTCGTGGGCGAGGATCGCCCGCGCCACCTTCTCTGCCGCCTGCTGCAACTGGTAGGCGGCCTGCCGTGGAAAGGCGTCGATGAGACGCTCGGCGGCGCCCGCTTCTTCCTCCGCCAAGATCAGGAAGGACGCGGCGCGCCGGTCCATGCCGCTCAACCGTCCCGCCGATGGATCAAGCGGCCACGGGACGCGGCATGCGGGATCGTGCCGGGTATTGCCCGTTCGGCGTCGAAGTCGCTTTTCAGGCAGGGAACGACGTCGCAGCCAATGCCGAGCCCCAGGAGCGGTGCATAGGCGCGGTCATAATCCAGCACATCGCTTCCGGCTTCGTCGTCGAAGACCAGCAGCAGATCGAAATCGCTGTCCGGCAGCGCATCGCCCCGTGCACGGGAGCCGAAAAGCCAGATCTCCCGCGGGTCGAGGCCGGCAGCCAGCCGCTTGCATAGAGCGGTCAACGTTGCCGCCTCACTGCCGAAGGCGCCATAATTGTCGCGCGGCTGGCGGCTTGGAAAGGGAGCGATGCCGATGGCCATGGCCCTGCGCTCATGTGCGAAACCGCATTACAGATACGCAGAGCGTACGGCCCTGGCAAGTCACCGTTAGAACAAGCTTCCCTGCACCGGCGCCTTGGCCGGCTTCTTCGGTTCGGTCTTCGCCTTCTCGGTTTGCGCCTTCTCGGGCTTCGGCCTTTCGGGCACCAGCTTCGCCTCCACCGTCGGTTCCGGCACCGGCGCCGTGTCCACCCGCGCCACACCACCGCCGATGGTGGCCGCCGCCGTGCCGTCGTGGAACTGCAAGGTGACCGGCAGGCCCGGCGCCGCCCCGGCCACGCCGGTCAACGGCCGGCCGTCGGCGCCGCGCACCACGGCGTAGCCGCGCTTCAGCACGCCCTCGTAGGAATAGCTCTCCAGCAGCTGGCCCAACGCCTGCACGCGTGCGGCGCGTTCCTCCAGGCCCTTGCCGTAGCCGCGCTCGACGCGCGGGGACAGGTCGGCGAGGCGGCGGTTGCCGTCCTCGATCTTCAGCTTGGCGGTGCGCAGCGACAGGCGCCCGGCCACCCGCTCGAACGTGCCCTGCGCCGCCATGGTCGCGTGGCGGAGTGCTGCGTCCAGCGCTCGCGATTCCAGCGTCAGGCGGGAACGGGCGTCGGCCAGCTTCTCGCGCGGGTGGCGCAGCTTGGCCCCCAGGTCGGACACGCGCACCCGGCGGCGCTCGACGAAGGCGCCGGCCGCCATCACCAGCCGCTCGGCGCGGTCGTCCAGGCGCTGGGCGTGCCCCTCCAGCAGCGCCCGCGGGTCGCCCAGGCCGCGCGCCAGCCCCTCCACCCGCGTGCGGCGCTCGGTCACGAAGCGGTGCGTGCAGCCGACCAGCCGGCGGGCGCAGTCCAACACCTGGGCCAGCAGCTCGGCCCGCACCGGCACCGCCATCTCGGCCGCCGCCGTCGGCGTCGGCGCCCTCTTGTCGGAGGCGAAGTCGATCAGCGTCGTGTCGGTCTCGTGCCCGACGGCGGAGATCAGCGGGATGCGGCTGGCGGCCGCCGCGCGCACCACCACCTCCTCGTTGAAGGCCATCAGGTCTTCGAGCGAGCCACCGCCGCGCGCGACGATCAGCACGTCCGGGCGTGGCACCGGCCCGCCCGGCTCCAGCCGGTTGAAGCCGGCGATGGCGGCGGCCACCTGTGCGGCGGCGTTGTCGCCCTGCACGGCGACCGGCCACAGCAGCACGCGGCGCGGGAAGCGGTCGTTCAGCCGGTGCAGGATGTCGCGGATGACGGCGCCGGTGGGGGAGGTGACGACACCGATGACGTCGGGCAGGAAGGGCAGGGGCTTCTTGCGGCCCTGGTCGAACAGCCCCTCGGCCGCCAGCCGCCGCTTGCGCTCCTCCAGCATCTTGAGCAGCGCACCCTCGCCGGCCAACTCCATCGACTCGATGATCAGCTGGTACTGCGAGCGGCCGGGGTAGGTGGTGATGCGGCCGGTGACCACCACCTCCAGCCCTTCCTCCGGCTGGATGGCCAGCTTGGACATGGTGCCGCGCCAGCACACCGCCTCCAGCACCGCCGTCTCGTCCTTCAGGCGCAGGTAGCAGTGGCCGGAGCTGTGGCGCTTGGGCTGCGAGATCTCG
>DASPIO010000308.1:0-4694 GCA_035629155.1 Azospirillum sp.
CAAACTAGAACAAGCTGCAAGCGTTTTGCTTTTGTTCCAGATCTAGTACGGCGACCGCCGGGAGGCACAAATGCTCACTCGCAAGCAGCACGAGCTGTTGCTCTTCATCCACGAGCGGCTGGGCCAGGGTGGCGTGTCGCCCTCCTTCGATGAGATGAAGGACGCCCTGGGCCTGAAGTCCAAATCGGGCATCCACCGCCTCATCACCGGCCTGGAGGAGCGCGGCTTCATCCGCCGCCTGCCGCACCGCGCCCGCGCGCTGGAGGTGGTCAAGCTGCCCGAGGGCCTCGAGTCGGCGCGCGGCGGCAACGCCGGCCGACCGGCGCGCGCGAAATTCCAGCCGAACGTCATCAGGGGCGACTTCTCCGGCGCCTTGTCCGGCCGCGATGTGTCCGGCCGCGAGGTCCACGCGGCGGCGGAGACGGTGCAGCTTCCCCTCTACGGCCGCATCGCCGCCGGCACGCCGATCGAGGCGCTGCGCGACAACTCCAACACCGTGGACATCCCGGCCAGCATGCTGACGACCGGCGAGCACTACGCGCTGGAAGTGGCGGGCGATTCGATGGTCGAGGCCGGCATCCTCGACGGCGACACGGTGGTCATCCAGCGTTGCGAGACGGCCGAGAACGGCACCATCGTCGTAGCCCTGGTGGACGACGGCGAGGTGACGCTGAAGCGCCTGCGCCGCAAGGGCAACACCATCGCGCTGGAACCCGCCAACGCCGCCTATGAAACGCGCATCTTCGGCGCGGACCGCGTGCGCGTGCAGGGCAAGCTCGTCGGCCTGTTCCGCAAGTATTGAGCAGGCGCGGCCCGGTGCCGCGCCTCCCTTCACGGCACGGTCCACGGCCGGCTGCCGCGCCACGCCCGGACGCTCTCCGCGCGCACGCCGTCCGGCCCCAGGTACAGGGCGTGGGCGCCCTCCCGGCGCAACGTCCACACGTCGATCACCAGGGGCGCCCGGCAGTGTCGCGCGCCCTCGGTCAAGCTGATCACCACGTCAACCCCACCGCAATCCTCGGCCATCGCGTCCGCCTGCCGGATCACCGCGACCGTCCGCGCTCCGACTTGGTAGATGCAGCCCAGCGCGTCGCAGGCCAAGCGACCGTCGGCGCTGCGCCCCGCCTTCGGCCATGGCTCGTCGGCGTCGGGGCGGCCATCACGGTGCGCCCACATGTGCGTCGTCAGCTTCGCCGCGTTCGCCGTCGACGGGCTGAGCCCCCCGTCCGCCGTCCGCACCGCCACCAGCCGGCCGTCGCCGGACACCAGCACGTCCGGCCGCTCGGCGAAGGCCGGGCTCAGCAGGCCCACCATCACCCCGCCCAGGCCAAACAGCCGCCAGCGCCCGGACCACAGGCACAACCACAACCCGCCGCCCGTCACAGCGACCAAACCCCACAGCGGCATGGCCGGCACGATGGCGGTGGCGCCCGGCAAGTCGCTGACCGCCTTGGCGGTCCAGATCACACCGCTCACCCCCCACCCCATGGCCGTGACGGCCGGCCCTTCCCAGCCCAGCGGCATCAGCAGGTAGACGATCAGGCTCCACGGCATGACCCAGAACGAGGTCAGCGGCACCGCCAGCATGTTGGCGAACACGCCGTAGAAGGCGATCTGCTGGAAGTGGAAGAGCGAAAACGGCGTGGTCGCCAGCGTGGCGATGGCACTCGTCAGCACCAGCCCGCCCAGGTACAGCGCCGCGCGGCCCAGCCATCCGGCTCCCGTGTGCCAGCGACTCAGATGGGGATTCAGCACCTCGTACGCGGCGATCAGCGCCAGCACGGCGCCGAACGACATCTGGAAGCTCGGCCCCACCAGTTCCTCCGGCCCGACCAGCAGCGCCACCACCGCGGCGAAGGCGATCAGCCGCACGCTCAAGGCACTGCGGTCCACGACGATGGCCAGCAGCACCACGCCCGTCATCAGGACGGAGCGCAGCGTCGGCACCGGCGCGCCCACCAGCATCGTGTAGGCCACCGCTGCCAAAAGCCCCACGACGGCGGCGATCTTCTTGATCGGCCAGCGCAGCGCCAGCGGCTCGACCAGCGCCAGCAGCGCCCGCACCACGCCGAACACCAGCATGGCGACCACCGTGATGTGCAGCCCGGAAATGGAGAGCAGGTGCGCCAGCCCGCTGTTGCGCATGTCGGCCATCACCGCCGCGCCGATTCCGGTCTGCTGGCCGTTGAGCAGCGCCACCGTTACCGCTGCCGCCGGTTCCGGAAGCACCGCGTGAACGCGCGCGGCGATCGTCTGCCGCATCCCCTCCAGGAACACGGTGAACGCCCGCCATCCCGTCGGTGGCGGCGCCTGCATCACCTCCGGCGCGGTCAGCGCCGTGCCGACGGCGCCGATGCGGTCGAAGAAGGCGTGCCGCTGGAAGTCGTAGGCACCCGGCTCCGCCGGGGCCGGCGGCGGGTGCAGCAGCGCCCGAACGCGCACCATGGCGCCGGCCGGCGGCACCGGCAGACCGGCACGCAGCCGCAGGCGCACGCGGGCCGGCACCTTTCCCGCTTCCATCCGCTCGACCGTCAGGCCGGTCAGCGCGATGCGGCTGCCCTGCGCCAGCGCCTCGACGCCGATGACCCGCCCGGTGACCACCACCGGCCCGGTCTCCCTGCGCAGGACCGGTGCCTCCACCAGCGCGGTGCGCAGTTGCGCCGCTGTGAATCCTGTCGCCACGCTCAGCAGCGCCACGGCGGCTATCAGCACGCCCAGCCATCGCCGCCCGGCCCACGCCACAGCCGCGCAGACCACGGTGGCAAACGTGCCGATCCACCCCGCCGGCTCCATCGGCAGGGCGAAATAGCCGGCGGTGCCCAGGCCGATTCCGGCCGGCACCCAAAGGGCCCAGCGCTCGCGCTCGGCGAGCAACCGCTCCACCGGCCACCCCAGCGCGCGGGCGAGCGCACCCGGCGGCGGCCGCGGTGCGGCGTCCTCCCCGATGTCGTCCCCGTCGAACAGGATGCGCTCGCTCATGCCCCAGAATACGTCGAACCACCCGCCGCACGCACTTTTTCGGCATGCGCGCCGCAAGGGGACTCCCCCATCCCCGGCCGATTTGTGCTACACACCGCACTGCAAAAGTTCGCGACCCTTCAGCTTGGTTTTCCGATGACCGTCGTCACTCGCTTCGCCCCCTCGCCCACCGGCTTCCTGCACATCGGCGGCGCCCGTACCGCGCTGTTCAACTGGCTGTTCGCCAAGCACCACGGCGGCACCTTCCTGCTGCGCATCGAGGACACCGACCGCGCCCGCTCCACGCAGGCCGCCGTCGACGCCATTCTCGACGGGCTGTCGTGGCTGGGGCTGGACTGGGACGGCGACGCCGTGTCGCAGTTCGACCGCAAGGACCGCCACGCCGAGGTCGCCAGGCAGATGCTGGCCGAGGGCAAGGCCTACTATTGCTACGCCAGCCCCGAGGAACTGGACGAGATGCGCGCGGCGCAGAAGGCCGCCGGGCAGCCAGTGCGCTACGACGGCCGCTGGCGCGACCGCGATCCGTCCGAGGCGCCGGCCGGCGTGCCCCCGGTGATTCGCCTGAAGGCTCCGCAGACCGGCGAGACCGTTCTGAAGGACCACGTGCAGGGCGAGGTGCGGGTGCAGAACCAGCAGCTCGACGACCTGATCCTCCTGCGCGCCGACGGCACGCCCACCTACCTGCTGGCGGTGGTGGTGGACGACCACGACATGGGCGTCACCCACGTGGTGCGTGGCGACGACCACCTGACCAACACCTTCCGCCAGATCCAGATCTACAACGCCATGGGCTGGGATCTGCCGGAGTTTGCGCACATCCCGCTCATCCACGGCCCGGACGGCGCCAAGCTGTCGAAGCGGCACGGCGCGCTGGGCGTCGACGCCTACCGCGACATGGGCTATCTGCCGGAGGCGCTGCGCAACTACCTGCTGCGCCTGGGCTGGGCGCACGGCGACGACGAGATCATCTCCACCGACCAGGCGATCGCGTGGTTCAACCTGGAGGGCATCGGCCGCTCCCCCTCGCGCTTCGATTTCGCCAAGCTGGAGAGCCTGAACGCGCACTACCTGCGCCAGGCGGACGACGCCCGCCTCGTCGGTCTCGTCGCCCCGCTGATCGAGAAGGATCTGGGTGCGGCGCTCGGTGACACCCAGCGCGATTTGCTGCTGCGCGCCATGAACGGCCTGAAGCAGCGCGCGCGCACCATCGTCGATCTGGCGCAGAGCGCCCGTTTCTACGTGGCCGCCCGGCCGCTGTCCTATGACGACAAGGCCCGCGCCCTGCTGGACGATGCAGGGCGCGCCGTGCTCAGTGAACTGGCCGGCGTCTTCGAGCAAGAGCCGGAATGGACCGCTGCCGCGCTCGAAGCCCGTGTCCGCCGCTTCGCCGAGGACAAGGGCGAAAAGCTTGGCAAGGTTGCCCAACCCCTGCGTGCCGCGCTCAGCGGTTCGACCGTGTCGCCGCCGATCTTCGAGGTCGCCGAGCTGCTCGGCCGGGCCGAGACGCTTGCACGCATGAGTGATGCGTCGAAGGCGGCATCCCGATAACTTCGATGCGTTGCACTATGGCGTTTGCGGAACTATGCTGCGCCGATTCGAAAGGGGCGGGAAGCCCTCAACCGGATAAAATAAAGGACGTGCCGAGATGACCCAGAACGCGTCGAGCGACACCGTCACCCTTATTGATAATCGTACGGGCAAGCAGGTGACCATGC
>DASPIO010000309.1:0-4358 GCA_035629155.1 Azospirillum sp.
CAACGTGCCGATCATCAAGTTCTCGGTCGACTGGTGGAACACGCTGCACCAGCCGTCCAGCGTCCTCAAGATGGGCGGGCCGAGCATCGCCGCGTCGATGCTGACGCCGCTGCTGGTGATGGCGGTGGCCTTCACCTTCTACTTCATCACCATCGTCCTGCTGCGCCTGCGCGCCGAGATCGTCCAGCGCAAGATCCAGACGCTGCGCCTCAGCGACGCGCAGGGCTGACGGTCCGGGAGACGTCCGATGAGCGAACTTTTTGCGATGGGCGGTTACGCCGCTTTTGTGTGGCCCGCCTACGCCGTGGCGGCCATGGTCATGACCTGGCTGCTGGCCGGCAGCCTGCGCGGGTTGCGTGGAGCCGAGGCGACACTGAAGGCGCTGGAGGGCAGCCGCGGCCCGCGGCGCAGCCGGCGCCACAGGAAGGAAACCGTCGAGACGACGCAGAAGAGCGGCTCGTAAGGCCGCCGCATCAAGGGAGAACAGCGCCATGCCATCCAACCCGGCCATGCTGGAGTGGAACGAGGGCTTCGCCATCGGCCATCCGGAGATCGACGACCAGCACCGCCAACTCTTCGAGGTCTACAACGCGGCCGTGCGCATGCTGGCCGGCGGCGCCTCGGCGCCGGAGGCGGCCACGATCCTGACGGCCATCATGGACTATGCCGACTACCATTTTGCGACGGAGCAATCGGCCATGGCCAGTGCCGGCTTCCCGCACCTCAAGGCCCACATCCACGAGCATGACGCCTTGCGTGCCACCGTCACGGCACTGGTTTCCCGCATCGACGGCGACCCGTGTCTTCTGTCCGGCCTGGTGGGCTTGCTGCGTGTCTGGATCCAGGGTCACATCCTGCACAGCGACGCCGAGTTCGGGCTCTTCCTGAAGGCGCGGCCCGCACAATCCCCTGCCTGAGCGCCGCCCCCAGCCCAGGGCCGGGAGCGGCGGCACCATCGGGCGTCGTCCGGATCACTCGCCGCGCACACCACGCAGGAACCGTTCCACCTCGGTGCGCAGCAGGCCGGACTGTTCGGACACGCCGTGCGCGGCGGACAGCACGTCCGCCGCGGCGGTTTCGGCGTTTCCGGCGACGGTGCTGACGCGGGCGATGTTGGCCGACACCTCGACCGTGCTCTGCACCGCCACCTGGGCGCTGCGGGCGATCTCCACGGTGGCGGCGTGTTGCTGGGCGACGGCGGCGGCGATGTCGGCGGCGACCACGTCGATTTCGCCGATGATGGCGCCGATGTCGGTCATGGCCGTGGTGGCGTCGCCGGTCGCCGCCTGCACGGAAGCGATCAGCGTACGGATGTCGTCGGCGGCGCTGGTCGTCTGGTTGGCGAGCTGCTTGACCTCCGCCGCCACCACGGCGAAGCCCTTTCCGGCGGTGCCGGCCGACGCCGCCTCGATGGTGGCATTGAGGGCCAGAATGTTGGTCTGCGCGGCGATGCGGTGGATCAGGCTGATGGCATCGCCGATCTTCTGCGCCGCCTGGTTGAGCGACTGCACGCTCTCCTGGCTGACATGGGCGCGGTCCACGGCGGCACGGGCGATGCCGGAGGATTGCGAGACCTTCGCGTTGATGCGCGCGATGGACGCGCTCAGGCTTTCGGCCGCGCTGGCGGCGGTCTGCACGCTGCGGGTCGCTTCCTCGGCGGCGGCGGCGACGGCGCTGGAGAGCTGGCTGGTCTCGTCGGCGGTCTGCGCCATGGACTGGGCCGTGTACTCCAGTTCCGACGACGAGGCCGACACCGTCCGCACCACCTGATTGACGCTGGCTTCGAAGGAGGCGGCGAGGTGGGCCATCATCGCGCGCTTTTCCGTCTCGGCGTGGGCGTCATGCTCTTTCTGTTCCTGCTCCAGGCGGCGCATGGCGATGGTGTTGTTCTTGAACACCTCGACGGCGCGCGCCATGTCGCCGATCTCGTCACGCATGGCGGTGCCGGGCACCGTGGCGTCGAGGTCGCCGTGCGTGAGGCGGTCCATGGCGGCGGTGAGGCGCTGGATCGGGCGGCTCATCCGCGTGCCGACCCAGAGCCCGGCAAGCAGCGTCAGCACCGCCGCGGCCGCGCCCATGACCAGCATCTCCTGCTCCAGTTGGTTGATGGTCGCGAACAGCTCGCGCTCGGGCAGCAGGACCAGCACCGACCAGCGCAGCCCAGGGAAGTCGCCGGCACCCGCGCTGTGCGTGAAGCCGACGGCCTGTCCCGTGCCTTTGGCCGGGTGGCGGGCGAGCACGGCGCCGCCGGAGCCCTGCACCGCCGCCGCCGCGGCGTCGAGCCCGCCCTCCATCCAGGTGGCTTTGCCGATGCCGTCGCGCCGCGGGGTGCCGGTCGTGGCGTCCAGTTCGGCCAGCGTGCGGCCCTGTGGATCGAGCATGACGATTTCCGTGCCCGGCATGCCGCTGGCGGCAAGGTGCTTGTACGAGGAGGTGACGATGCCGTCGATCGCCGCGAAGTCGGCGAAGTTCACCCACACCGCGATGGGGTTGCCGTCCTTGTCGCGCACGGGGGCCGCGAACGCCAGGCTGTAGCCGTCCGAGCCGCCGAGCCTGGCGACCTCCGGCACGACAGCCGGCTGCTCGACCACGGTGCCGGTCAGCCCGTTGCGTCCCTCCAGGAACTGTCCCGCCACGGCCTTCTTCAGCCAGGGCGCGTCGGTGAAGGCGTGGTCGTAGAGCCACAGCGTGTCGAGCGGCTTGCCGTCGCCGTCCACGGTGGGCACGGCGAGCACCTTGCCCTTGGGATCGACCAGCGCCATCAGCCGGTAGACGCCGTAGACGCGCATGTAGGCGTTCATCGCGTCGGTCAGCGGGTTCGGATAGTCGGGGGTGTTCCAGTACGCCTTGACCTGGGCCGCGCGGTTGAGCGCGAAGGCCTGCACGTCGGCGTAGCGCTGGAGCAGGTTGCGGTCGACCGTCTCGGCGACCTGCACGGCAGCGTCGCCGGCGCGCTGCAGGCCCATGGCCCGGAACTGCCCCTCGCTGCCGACGACGCTGACGAAGCCGCCCACCGCCGGCAGGGCGGCAAACACCAGAAGCCAGCCGGTCAGCTTCGCCCGGATGCCGCCGAGCAACCTGCGCAAAGGGTTCGTGCGCATGGCCTATCTCCCAGAACAATGTCCTGTGCCGCGGACTGCAAATTCCGGTGCAGTTGCCCTGCACCCGCGAAAACCGCAGCTTCCCGGCCGGGGCTTGGCCGCGGGGAGGGCGGCGGGTCCCGATTGCGGGAACGTGGGGGCGGCATTCCCGCGTCCGGGAAGCCCGGGCGGTGCCGGCACGCCGTGTCCGCGGCGCGGGCGTGTTGGTCTGTCCCTTGCAACAGGGGCATGCGGTATCCCCCCTTCCGACGGACCTCCATCATGAAGACCCGCGTTTCCGCCCTAATGCTCGGCTGCCTGCTTGCCGGTGCCGCCTTCCCGGCGCTGGCGGCCGACACGTACAAGATCGATCCGGCGCACGTCAGCGTCGTGTTCAAGATCAACCACCTCGGCTATTCCAACCTGTGGGGCCGCTTCAACGCGGTGTCCGGCAGCTTCGTCCTGGACAACGACACGCCGGCCAACGCGAAGGTCGAGGTGGTCATCAAGACCGACAGCGTCGACACCAACCACGCCAAGCGCGACGACCACCTGCGCTCGCCCGACTACCTGAACGCGGTCGAGTTCCCGGAGATGAAGTTCGTCAGCACCAAGGTCGAGAAGACCGGCGACAAGACGGGCAAGGTGCACGGCAACCTGACCATGCTCGGCGTGACCAAGCCGGTCGTCCTCGACGCCGTGCTGAACGGCGCCGGGCAGCACCCCTTCCGCAAGGAGGTCGCCATGGCCGGCCTGTCGGCCACGACGAAGATCAAGCGCTCCGACTTCGGCCTGACCTACTCGGTGCCGGCCATCGGCGACGACCTGGAACTGTTCCTGGAGATCGAAGGCATCAAGCAGTAGTCCCCGCTGCTTGAGTTTTCCCAAGGCAGGCGCGGAGCCCCCCGCGCCTGCCTTTGCACGTTCGGATTTCAATCAGCTTTCTTGAAGGAAGAGGCGATGACATCGATCACCGCGCGCGTCGACGCGATCACGGCGCTGGACACCGCCTGGCGCACGCCCCGGCCGCCGGTGCCGCGCAGCGTGAAGATCGAGCTGACGGCGCGCTGCGACCTGCAATGCTTCTTCTGCGCCACCGGCTACAAGCTGCGCGACAAGGCCGACATCGACTGGGAGCTGCTGACCCGCCTGCTCAAGGAGATGCGCGCGGCCGGCGTCGAGGAGATCGGCCTGTTCTACCTGGGCGAGTCGATGCTCTACCCCAAACTGGCCGAGGCGATCCGCTTCGCCAAGGCTGAGTGCGGCTACCCCTACGTC
>DASPIO010000310.1:0-13567 GCA_035629155.1 Azospirillum sp.
CCCACGCCATGAGTTCCCCGTCCTCGAGGACCCTTCCATGACCGAACCCGTTTTCTCGGCTCCCGCCATGACCAAGGTCCGCCCGCTGCGCGGCGCGAACGTCATCGCCGTGGCCAGCGGCAAAGGCGGCGTCGGCAAGACATGGTTCTCCATCACGCTGGCGCATTCGCTGGCGAAGATGGGCAAGAACACGCTGCTGTTCGACGGCGACCTCGGGCTCGCAAACGTCGACATCCAACTGGGCTTCGCGCCCAAGCACGACCTGGGCCAGGTGATGGACGGTTCGGTCACGCTGAAGCGCGCGGCGCAGCGCTTCCCCGACGGTGGCTTCGACATCATCGCCGGACGGTCCGGCTCCGGCTCGCTGGCGACGCTACCCAGTCAGCAGCTCTCTTCCCTGCGCAACGACCTGCTGGAGCTGGCGCGCAGCTACGACTGGGTCATCATGGACATGGGTGCGGGCGTCGACCGCACCGTGCGCACGCTGTGCGGCCCGGCCGGCACGACGCTGGTCGTCACCACCGATGAGCCGACGTCGCTGACCGACGCCTACGCCTTCATCAAGCTGACGCACGCCACCAACCCGCAGGCTGACCTGCGCGTCGTGGTCAACGCCGCGCAGACGCTGAAGGAGGGGGAGCGCACCTACGGCACCATCCTGAAGGCCTGCCAGAACTTCCTGAAGTTCACGCCGCCGCTGGCCGGCATCATCCGCCGCGACATGAAGGTGCGCGACGCCATCCGCAACCAGGTTCCGCTGCTCACCCGCTCGCCCGCCAGCGACGCGGCCAACGACGTCAGCTCGTTGGCCAAGCGGCTGTTCAGCACGCCCAAGGAATAGCGGAGGGCGCGCGGCCATGGGCGGCGGCGTTCCTCCGCCGGTTTCCGGCCCGCCGGCCGCGCCGGCCGCACCGGCGGCCGGGGCGGCGCTGGCCGAGGCGAGCGTCGCCAAGCTGCCCGAACGCCTCCAGGACCTGCCGCGCCCGGTGGTGCTGACCGGCACCGTCGCCGGGGAGACGCCCGAGGGCCTTACCCGCGTACGCACCCAGGCCGGCGAGGTGCTGCTCAAGAGCCCCGTGCCGCTGCCCGCCGACAAGCCCGTCACCCTGCAGATAGCCCCCGGCCAGCCGGCGCCCCGCGCGCTGGTGCTTGCCAACGCGCCGACGGGGACACCGGCGGCCTCCGTGACCGTGCCGCCGACGGCAGCGCAGCCAGCGGTGCTGCTGACCACGCTGCTGACCGGTGCCGCAACGCCGGCCGGCACCTCCGTTGCGGCTCCGAACGCGGCGGCGGCGCAGCCGCTGCTGCCCGGCGCCCTGGTGCCCGCCCAGGTGCTCGCCGCCGCCCCGCGTCCACCCGCGCCGCCGGGCGGACAGCCGGCTCCCCCGCCAGCCCCCCCGCCGGGCTTTCCAGCACAGCCGGCCGCCACTCCCGCGCCAGCCTCGCTTCCAAACCCGGCGGCCGGCGCCGCTCCGCCGCCGACGCCTGCCCCTACCACCGGCAAGCCTGCGGGTCCGGCCTCGACACCGGCCACGGGTACCGCCACCAACCCGGCCACCACCCCGGCGCCGGCCGGCGGCGCCCTGCCCTCCGGCGGCAGCGCCACGTTCGGCACACCGGTGACCCTGGGCGGCGATGCCGCGCACCCCGGTGCCGAGACGCCAACCATGCCCGCGCCCTCCGGCACTCCGGCGCAGACCGCTGCGGCCACGGGCACGGGCGCGCCGCCGGTGCTGGCGCAGGGCGGGACTCTGGCCCTCAAGATCCTCAGCGTGAAGCTGCCCGCCGGTCTGCCAGCTCCCGAGCTATCCACCCCGCCGGGCACCACTCCGGCGCCGGAGACGGCCGAGGCGCCGCCGGGTGCCCCGGTGCTGAGCGGCACCATCGCCGGTAGCACGCCGCAAGGGCAGCCGGTGCTGGCCACGCGCCAGGGCATGCTGGCGCTGAACACGCAGGCCAGCCTGCCGACCGGCACGCAGGTCACCGCCGCTGTCACCGACCGCGCCGCCGCTGTACCCGCCGCGCCGCCCGGCGAGCCCGAGTTGATCACCGCCGCCCGCGACTGGCCAACGCTGCGGCAGGTGATGGTGGCGCTGGCGGGCGCCGACCGGGCGCTCGCGCAGAGCGTGCTCAACACCGTGCTGCCACAGCCCAACCGCAAGCTGGGCGCCGCGTTGAGCTTCTTCCTGTCGGCGGTGCGCGGCGGCGATGCGCGCGGCTGGCTGGGCGATGAGGCGACCTCGGCGCTGGAGAAGTCCGGCCGCGGCGACCTTCTCAAGCAGTTGGAGGAGGAGTTCCGCAACATGCAGCGTCAGGCGGCCGACCCGCTGCCCGGCGACTGGCGGCCCTACACCGTGCCGATGTTCGACGGGCAGGCGATCCACCCCGTGCGCGTGCACGTCCACCCGCTGCACGGCGACGAGGAGGGCAACGCCGACGGCGAGCGCGAGACCGGCAGCCGCTTCCTGATCGACGTGGAGCTGAGCCGCCTCGGCCCCATGCAGCTCGACGGGCTGGTGCGCGACCGCCGCTTCGACCTGATCCTGCGCAGCCAGGGCGCCCTGCCGGCCGAGTTGCGCGCCGAGTTGACGCAGGTCTTCGCCGACAGCGTCGGTGCCGTCGGCTACGGCGGCGGCATCTCCTTCCACGCCGGGCCGCGCGGCTGGGTCAAGCTCGCTCGCGCCGGCCGCGCGACGCTGGGCGTGACGGCGTGAGCGCGCCCATGCCGTCCCCCGTGCCCCCGCCCATGCACCGCCGCGAGCGCCTGACCACCGTCGCCAATCCCGGCGCCCGCCACGACTACCTGATCGTGCTGGCCGGCGAGCCGCGGCCGGGCATCCGGCTTGAAATCCGCTACGTGCCCGACCGCTGGGTGGCGGAGCCGACGGGCTTCGCCGCCTACCTGGGCGCCCTGGCCGACCTGCCGGGCGGGCTTGAGGCCCTGGCGCTCGCCGTGCTCGACGACGTCAACAACGAGCTGGTGCCGCGCTGGGCCGAGGTGCGCGCCGAAGGTGCCGATCCCGTATCGCACCGCGTCGTCGTCGAGGACCGCCAGCCCGGCTGGGACAACCCGCACGTCTTCGCCCGGCTGGAACGGCTGTGAGGCGCGGCCGGTTGAAAGCGGACGACAGCCGCATCGGAGACCCGCCATGAAACAGCCGCACACGGAACAGACCGTCAAGCACACCGACGACCAGCAGAACACCGGCAACCACAAGAAGCCCGACGCCCCGGACGCCAAGGGCGCCGACCGCTTCGGCGGCACCCGCACCGGTGCGGAGAATGTCGAGCCGGTGCGCAAGGAAAAGTAAGCAAGGAACCATCCCGCCCGCATCGGGTTCTCCTTCTATGTTGCAATGCAGCATGAAGCGGCGCACCCTGTTGGGGAGCGTCGATCATCGCACGCAAGGATAGGGAGTTCCCGGTGCTCAGACTCGGTCAGACGACGGCCAACCTCGCGCGCAACCGTGCCCAATGGAAGGAACTCATGGCCGGGAACCTACCCGGCGGCGACGCGGGCGCCGATCGCCTCGTCGAGGTGACGGGCTTCGGCTCGAACCCCGGCAATCTCCGCATGCTGGCCTACGTGCCGGCCGACCTGCCGCCCGGCGCGCCGCTGGTGGTGGCGCTGCACGGCTGCACCCAGACGGCCGCCGGGTACAACCTCGGCACCGGCTGGTCCGCCCTCGCCGACCGCCACGGCTTCGCCGTGCTGCTGCCCGAGCAGAAGCGGGAAAACAACGCCAATCTCTGCTTCACCTGGTTCGAGCCCGGCAACACCGCGCGCGGCCAGGGCGAGCCGCAGTCGATCCGCGAGATGGTCGAGCGGATGATCGTCGACCACGGCCTGGACCGCCGCCGCGTCCATGTCACCGGCCTGTCGGCCGGCGGGGCGATGACGGCGGTCATGCTGGCGACCTATCCAGAGGTCTTCGCCGGCGGCGCCATCGTCGCCGGCCTTCCCTATGGCGCGGCGTCCAACGTGCAGGAGGCGTTCGAGGCCATGTTCCAGGGCGCCGGCCGGCCGGCGGCAGACTGGGGGGAGCGCGTGCGCGCCGCCTCCCCGCACCGCGGGCCCTGGCCGCGGGTGTCGGTGTGGCACGGTGGCGCCGACACCACCGTCATCCCCCGCAACGCTGACGAGATCGTCAAGCAGTGGACGAACGTCCACGGCCTGTCCGCCACCCCGACGCTGGAGGAGGCCGGCCCCGGCCACACCCGCCGTGCCTGGCATGACGCGGACGGCGAACCGGTGGTCGAACACTACGCCATCGCCGGCATGGCGCACGGCGTGCCACTGCATCCCGGCGAGGGGGAGGAGCGCTGCGGCGTGGCCGGCCCCTACATGCTCGACGTCGGCCTGTCCTCGACGCACCGCATCGCCGCGTCCTGGGGCTTGGTCCGTGCGGGCCAACGGGCGGCACGGCCGGAATTCACCGCCCCGCGCGAGGGACTCGCCGTCCCCGCCGAACCACACCATGACGGCGGCCTCGGCGGCTTCATCCATTCGACCATCAACAAGGCGCTGGAAGCCGCCGGTCTGATGAAGCGGTAGGCCCTACGACGGCCGGCCCGTGCTTCGGGCCAGCCAAACGGGCCGGCCGGAGCGTTGACGCATACGACCACGCCTTTACCAAAGCGCAATTGAGACGGCGGCCATCACCGGCATATTCAGAGACAGGTTCATTTGAAGACACAAGTCTGGGAATACGGCCACAGCGATGCACGCGACGAACGAAGCAAACTGTTGGGTGCCGGACCCGGATCGTCTGGCCAAGGAAACCGCCGACCTGCTGCGTTTCGGCACGCGCGTGCTGGCCGGGCTGGCCGTCGCGGTGGCTGGCACCCTGACCGGCGTCGCCGTGTGGCTCGCCGTCTGATCGGTCTGATCGAACAGATGCCTGAACGAACCTATGGGTAAGCGAACGCTCTGGCGGTTCAGGTCCCGGCGTTCTCTTCCTGCTGGCGGCGGCGGAAGCCGACGAGCGCGGTCTCGTCGAGCCTGGCGTTCTCCTTCTGCCGCTGCTTCTCGCGCTCGCGCTTGACGCGCTCCTCTTCCGCCAACTCGAAGCGCTTCAGGTCCTGATAGGCTTCGGCCATGGCGTCCGTGGCGACGGCGATCTGCGCCTCCACCTGCACGATGGATTCGGTCAGGCGCCGGCCGCGCTCGATGGCGGCGCGGGCGAAGGCGGCGTAGCCGAAGGCCACCTCCTCGTTGCCGCGGGCCGTCTCCTGCTCGTGCTGCACGTCTTCCTTCAAACGGTCCAGTTCGCCCTTCAGACGGTCGGCGAGGTTCTGCAGCTCGGTCAGCGCGCGGCGCTTCTCGTCGAGCTGCCATTTGTGCAGGCGGATGACGGATTGGAGGGAGTTCACGGCCAGGGCACCCCGAGGTACTCGGCAAGCATGGCGTAGCCCGTCGCCAAGTCGGTGCTCTCACGCTTGCCCTGCTTGAGGAAGGCTTCCAGCGCCGGCTGGTAGTGGATGGCGAGGTCGACCTGTTGGTCGGTACCGCGGCGGTAGGCGCCCAGCCGGATCATCTCGGCCATGTTGTCGTAGGACGCCAGAAGCTGGCGGGCGGCGCCCACCAGCTCGTTCTCCTTCTGCGAATTGCAGCCGGGCATGGTGCGCGACACGCTGCGCAGGATGTTGATGGCCGGATAGCGCCCGCGCTCGCCGATCTGGCGTTCCAGCACGATGTGGCCGTCCAGGATGCCGCGCACGGCGTCGGCGATCGGCTCGTTGTGGTCGTCGCCTTCCACCAGCACGGTGAACAGGCCGGTGATGGTGCCCGACCCGACGACGCCCGGCCCGGCGCGCTCCAGAAGGCGCGGCAGTTCGGCGAAGACGGTCGGCGGGTAGCCCTTGGTGGTCGGCGGCTCGCCCGCCGACAGGCCGATCTCGCGCTGGGCCATGGCGAAGCGGGTGACGCTGTCCATCATGCACAGCACGTCGCGGCCCTGGTCGCGGAAGTATTCCGACACGGCCAGCGTCATGTAGGCCGCCTGCCGGCGCATCAGCGGCGGCTCGTCAGAGGTGGCGCAGACGACGACGCTGCGCGCCAGCCCCTCCTCCCCCAGGTCCTCGGTGATGAACTCCTGCAGCTCGCGCCCGCGCTCGCCGATCAGGCCGATCACCGCGACCTCGGCCGCCGAGAACTTGGCCAGCATCGACATGACCGACGACTTGCCGACGCCCGAGCCGGCGAAGATGCCCATGCGTTGGCCGCGGCAGCAGGTGAGAAAGGTGTTGATGGCGCGGATGCCGAGGTCGAGCTTCTGCCCCACGCGGGCGCGCGTGTGCGCCGACGGCGGCGTGTTGCGCACCGGAACGCCGTAGGTGCCCTTGGGCAGCGGTCCCTTGCCGTCCACCGGCTCGCCCAGCGCGTTGATGACGCGGCCCAGCCATGCGTCGGTGGGATAGACGGCCGGTTGACCGTCGGACACCACGGCACGACATCCGATGCCGACACCGTCCAGCGTGCCGAGCGGCATGAGAAGCGCCCGGCCCTGGCGGAAGCCCACGACCTCGCACGGGATGCGGCGGCGGTCGCGCGCCTCGACGATGCAGCGGCCGCCGATCGACAGTTCCTTCTCGATGCCGCCGACCTCGGCCAGCAGGCCCTGCACACCGGTGACCCGCCCGAAACGGCGAAATTCCGGCAGGGCATCGATGTCTTCGATAAGGCGGGCGACGTCGGCGGGCACGGCGGCTCTGACCAATCTGGGGGTGGGCGGCGGATCGGCTCTGTTAAGCATCGCGGGCGGTGGCGGCCCTCGGAATACATAGGGATTGCGTCCTCCGCAGGGCCATATTCAACCGGAATGATTAACGTTAAATGAAACCTTTTTCGCCGCTGGCGTTAAGCTGAATCGTCTGTTAACCTGTGTAAACAGGCCACTCGATCTGTTCAAGGAAGTGCCGCTGCCGCCGGTCGGTTCTGGGACGAAGGCACCATCAAACGCGGGAATACGCCATGAGGGTTCTGCTGGTCGAAGACGATACCTCAGTCGCCAAGAGCATCGAGCTGATGCTGCAGTCGGAGGGCTACATCGTCGATTCCACCGACATGGGCGAAGACGGCCTCGAGATCGGTAAGCTCTACGATTACGACATCATCATCCTCGACCTGATGCTTCCGGACATCGAAGGGTTTGAAGTCCTGCGGCGCCTGCGCGCCGCGCGCGTGACCACGCCGATCCTGATCCTCTCCGGCCTCTCGGAACTGGACAACAAGATCAAGGGCCTGGGCATCGGCGCCGACGACTATCTGACCAAGCCGTTCGACAAGCGCGAACTGATCGCCCGCATCCAGGCGATCGTCCGCCGGTCCAAGGGCCATTCGGACAGCATCATCCGCACCGGCCGCCTGACCGTGAACCTCGACACCCGCACGGTGGAGGTCGACAGCCAGCCGCTGCACCTTACGGGCAAGGAATACGGCATCCTGGAGTTGCTGTCCCTGCGCAAGGGCACGACGCTGACCAAGGAGATGTTCCTCAACCACCTCTACGGCGGCATGGACGAGCCGGAGTTGAAGATCATCGACGTGTTCGTCTGCAAGCTGCGCAAGAAGCTGGCGGCGGCCACCCAGGGCGACAACTACATCGAGACGGTGTGGGGCCGCGGCTACGTGCTGCGCGACCCGCACGAAGAGGCCCACCACGCCTCCCCGGGCAAGGTGGCGCAGCACGCGGCGGGGTGACCGCCGCCGCCTCCCCCTAACGCTTCCAGAACGGCTTTTCCGCCTCGCGCCGCGCCTCGGCGCGGGTGATACCAATATCGCGCAGCAGCGCATCGTCCAACGTGTCCAAGGCCTTCCTCTGCCGCGCCCGCTCGATCATCGTCGCCAGGGGCGCGCCCAACCGCTCCACCTGCCGCCGCAATCCGTCCAGGGCTTCCGGCCACGCCATCACCGGAATGCCCGCGGTCTTTCTGTTTCGAGTCATCGCTGCACGCTCCCGCCGTGGATCCGTGCCCAGGAATGCACCCGCGCGCCCGTTGCCCGCGAAGGATGCTTTCTCTATTCTGCATGAGGAAAACTCATGGGGGCCGGCAGATCATGGCGCGGCAGCTTCCTTCCCTAAACGGCCTGCGCGCCTTCGAGGCCGCAGCTCGCCACCTCAGCTTCACCCGCGCGGCGGAGGAGCTGAACGTGACGCAGAGCGCCGTCAGCCATCAGATCCGCGCGCTGGAGGACCGGATGGGCGTGCGGCTGTTCCGCCGCCTGAATCAGGCGCTGCTCCTCACCGATGCCGGGCAGTTGCTCCTGCCCAGTGTGCGCGACGCCTTCGACCGCCTTGCGGCTGGGGTGGAACGCGTTGTCCAGCACGAGGCTGCGGGTGTGCTGACGGTCAGTGTCTCGCCATCCTTCGCGGCGCGCTGGCTGATGGGGCGCATCGGCCGCTTTCGCCTGCAGCACCCCGACATCCATCTGCGCATCAGCGCCAGCCCCCACCACGTCGACTTCGCCCGCGAAACCGACATCGACATGGCGGTGCGGCACGGGCTGGGGTTCTGGGAGGGGCTGCGGGCCGATCGCCTGCTGGCCGACGAAATCTTCCCGGTGTGCAGCCCGGAGTTGCTGAAGGGATCCCTGCCCTTGCGCATGCCGGCCGACCTGCGCCACCACACGCTGCTCGACGACGCCCGGCACGGCTATTGGGAAGACTGGCTGGCAACCGCCGGTGTGCCCGGCCTTGCCGCCTGCCCCGACCTGGTGTTCGACGACTACGGGCTGGCGATCGAGGCGGCAATCAAGGGCCAGGGCGTGGCCATGGGGCGCGCCACGCTGGTCGGCGATGAGATCGCGGCCGGCCGACTGGTGCGCCTGTTCGACCTCAGTGTCCCCGCCGATTTCGGCTATTACGTGGTGTGCCCCGAGGCGACCGCCGATCGCCCCAAGATCCGGACGTTCCGCGCCTGGATCCTGACCGAGGCGGCCGCCGGCCACGGTCAGTAGTTGCTGATCTCGACCAGGTTGCCGTCGGGGTCGCGGATGTAGACCGACATGATCGGCCCGGTGGCCCCGGTGCGCGGCACCGGCCCCTCCTCCACCGCCACGCCGTGCGCGGCCAGATGCGCCTGGACCTCGGCCATGGGCGTGATCGTGATGAAGCAGACGTCGGCCGAGCCGGGCACGGGCGTCCTCGCCTTCGGCTCGAACTCCTTGCCGGCGACGTGCAGGTTGATCTTCTGCGTCCCGAAGCTCAGCGCCTTGCGTCCCTGCGCACCGAAGGTCACCAGTTCCATACCCAGGACGCGGGTGTAGAAGTCCACCGTCGCGTCGAGGTCGCGCACCGTCAGCACGAAATGGTCAAGGCGGTCGATCTTCATGGAAAGCCTCCTCGGTGGGGGATCCCAGCCTACCCCGTCACACCGCCGCGCGCATGCCCGCCGGCGGGCTGAAGCCGCCGGTGGCCAGCGTGTAAAGGCCGCGCTGGCCGTCCACCGGTTTGAAGCGGTCGGTGATGCCCAGCACCGTCTCGGCACCGCCCAGGTACAGCACGCCATCCTGTGGCATCAGCCGGGCGATGCCGTCCAGCACCTTGGCCTTGGTCGGCTGATCGAAGTAGATCAGCACGTTGCGGCAGAAGACCACGTCGAACTGGCCCAGCGCGCCCAGATCACCCAGCAGGTTCCACTCCCGGAACGACACCATCTGGCGCAGGTTCGGGTTGATCTGCCACTTGTCGCCCTGCTGCTTGAAGTGCCGCACCAGCATCTGGATGGGCAGGCCGCGCTGCACCTCGAATTGGGTGTAGACGCCGGCCTTCGCGCGCTCGACCATCTCGGCGGAGATGTCGGTGCCGATGATCTCGATGCGCCAGCCGGCTACCTTCGCGGCGTCCTCGTTCAGCAACATGGCGAGCGAATACGCCTCCTGCCCCGACGAGCAGGCGGCCGACCAGATGCGGATCTGGCGCTTTGAAGCACGCGCCTCCAGGAGGCGCGGCAGGACGATCTGCTTGAACTGGTCGAACGGCTTCTGGTCGCGGAAGAAGGACGACTCGTTGGTCGTCATCGCCTCCGTGATGTCGCGCAGCAGCGCCTCGTCCTTGCGCGTGCGTACGGTCGCGGCCAGTTCGTCGAGGCCCTTCATGTTCCACTTGCGCGCCACCGGCATGAGCCGGGACTCGAGCAGGTAGGCCTTGTCCTTGGTCAGCACCAGGCCGGAGCGCTGCTTCAGCAAGGTGGCGAACATGTCGAAGTCTTCGACCCTCATGCTGCCGTCCTCAACGCGAACTTGCGGATGTAAGGGCCGATTTCCTTGAGCGGCAGGATGGCGGAGCACAGCCCCGCCGTCGCTACCGCGCCCGGCATGCCCCAGACGACGCTGGTCGCCTCGTCCTGACCGATCACCGTACCGCCGGCGTTCACCACCTCGGTGCAGCCCTTCATGCCGTCCTGGCCCATGCCGGTGAGGATGCAGGCCAGCACCTTGCGCCCGTAGGCGCGCACGATGGAGCGCATCATCGGATCCACCGCCGGCCGGCAGAAATTCTCCGGCGCGTCCTTGGTGAGCTGGATGACGTTGGAGCCGGCGCGCTGCGCCACCAGCATGTGGAAATCACCCGGCGCGATGTAGACGCGGTTGGCGACAATGGGCTCGCCGTCCTTCGCCTCCTTGGCGTCGATCCCGCATTGACGGGTGATGTGCTCGGCCAGGATCGTGGTAAAGGTGGCGGGCATGTGCTGCGTCACCAGGATCGGCTGGGTGACGCCGCCCTTCATGTGCGCCAGCACCTCGAACAGCGCCTGCGGGCCGCCGGTCGAACTGCCGATGGCGATCACGTCCGGGCGCACGGGCAGGCCGGCCGGCGGCGGGCGCAGCACCGGCGGTCCGGGTTCCGGCCGCCGGAACGGGCTGGGCGCCGACGCCCCGCCCTCGCCACGCGCGGCCGGCGACAGGGGGGAGGGCGCCAACGGCCGGATCTCACCCCGCGAGCGCGACCCGGCACGGCGCGCGGCGGCACCCAGCGCCTTCACCTTGGAGACCAGCTCGCGCTTGAAATCCTCGGCGCCGCCGACCTCGCGGGTGGAGGTGGGCTTGGGGATATAGTCGGCGGCACCGGCCTGCAGGCAGCGCATGGACACGTCGGCCCCGCGCAGCGTCAGCGTCGAGGCCATGATGATCTTCACCTGCGGCGCCACCGCCAGCAGCTTGGGCAGCGCGGTGATGCCGTCCATCACCGGCATTTCGATGTCGAGGACGATGACGTCGATGGAGTTGCGCTGGAGCGAGTTGATCGCCATCTGGCCATCACCGACCGAGGCGACGACGCGGATCTCCGGGTCACCTTCCAGCGCGCGTGTCAGCAGCCCGCGGATCACCGCGGAATCATCCACCACCATCACCCGGAACGGGTCGGGACTGGCCGGTCGCGTCGTGGCGTTGATGCCCCTGAAACTGTCGGACATACGGGCGTGCCGCCTTCTTCTCAGTCGTTGCGGGCCGGGTGCGTCACAGCAACCCCACCTGCTGGAACTTCGTCTGGATGATGTCGCTGTCGAAGGGCTTCATGATGTACTCGTTGGCCCCGGCCGACAGTGCTTCCTGGATGTGCGCCAGATCGTTCTCGGTGGTGCAGAAGACCACCTTGGGATAGTCGCCGCCCGTCATCTTGCGCAGCCGGCGCAGGAACTCGATGCCGGTCATCACCGGCATGTTCCAGTCGAGCAGGATCGCTTCCGGCATCTGGCGGGCGCAGGCCTCCATGGCCTGCTTGCCGTCCTCCGCCTCGGTGCAGGCGAAGTTCAGCTCCTCCAGGATCTTGCGGGCGACCTTGCGGACGACACGGCTGTCATCGACCACCAGACAGGATTTCATCGCTCACGCCTCGGGCGGTTGGGACGGGGCCGCGAGGGCCCCGTCAGGCCGCTTCCATGTTGGTGAAGTTGAGGAGCCGCGGCACGTCGAGCACCACCATGAGCTGACCGTTCAGGCGATAGATGCCGGTCGACACCTCGCGCCAGCGCGGGTCCAGCGTCGCCGGGTTGCGCTCGAAATCCTCGTTCGACAGGCTCAGCACCTCGCCGACCGAATCCACCATCAGGCTGTACAGCTCGCCCCGCAGGTCGACGACGATCGACATGCCCGGCTTGTCCTTCGGACGCGCCGACAGGTTCAGGCGCAGGCGCACGTCGATGGCGGTGACGATGCGGCCGCGCAGGTTCAGCGACCCGGCCACCTCCGGCGGCGCCAGCGGGATGCGGGTGATCTTCTGGTTGCCCAGCACGTCCTGGACCTGCAGGACCGGGATGCCGAACAGCTGGTCGGCGATGGTCATGGTCACGTAGTCCTGATTGCCGGACGTGACGATCTCCTCGCCCTTGGTCTTCTTGGCGGGAAGCTTGGCGTTGCTGGTGCTCATGCGGCGGCATCCTTCTGTTCGGACAGCGTCTGCTGGAGCGTATAGAGCAGCGCGTCACGATCGAACTTCGCGACGTAATCGGTGAAACCGGCGGCCCGGCCGCGGTCGAGGTCGCGCTGGGTGGCGTGGCTGGACAGCGCCACCATGGGCACCGCCTGCCAGCGCGTGCCGCGGCGGATGGCCTCGGCGAAGTCGAAGCCGCTCATGCCCGGCATCTCGATGTCGGAGACGATGACGTCGAAGTCCTCGCCCGCCTCGCACAGCGCCAGCGCCTCGGTGGCGTTCTCCACCGCCGTGACGTCGTAGCCGGCCACCGACAAGAGCGGCGTGAGCAGGTTGCGGAAGAACGGGCTGTCGTCCACCAGCAGCACGCGCTGCGCCTTCTCCTCCTCGAACGCCTCGGAGTTGGCGGAACCAAACCAGTCCTTGTACGCCTGCGTCAGGAAGAAGCCGGCGTCGATGACGTCGGTCGCCTTGCCGGCGATGATGGCGGAACCCATCAGGCCCGGACGCTCAGCGGTGAGCTGGACGACCAGCTTCTCCTCCACGATGTCGACGATCTCGTCGACGATCAGGCCCATGGAGCGGTCGCCGTCGGCGAACACCAGCACCGGCTGGCGCCCTTCCCGGCCCATCATGAAGCCCGGATCGATCGGCACCAGCGGCATCAACTTGCCGCGGTACTGCACCACCGGCATGCCGTTGGACAGTTCGACCGAGGCCAGCTCGACGTCCTCCAGGCGGGCGACCAGCGACAGCGGCACCGCCTTCGGCGCGCCCTCGCCGGCGCGGAAGAGCAGCAAGGCCATCTTGTCCTCCTGGCGCGTGGCCTGGACCGACGTGGTCTCCTTGGTGACGTTCTCGCCCATGGTGATCTCGCCGGACGCCGACGCGATGCCGTTGGGGTCGAGGATCATGATGACCGAGCCGTCACCCAGGATGGTGTTGCCCGAGAACATCTCGATGTGGCGCAGGATCGGCGCCACCGGCTTCACCACGATTTCCTCGGTGTCGAACACCCGGTCGACCATGATGCCGAAGGTGTAGGTGCCGACCTGGGTGACGACGATGAAGGTCTCGTCGCCGTCCTTCTTGGCGTTCTCCTCGTCCTCCAGGCGCAGCAGCGTCTGCAGGCTGACCAGCGGCAGCAGGCGGTTGCGCAGGCGCAGGACCGGCGTGCCCTTCAGGCGCTCGAT
>DASPIO010000311.1:0-3005 GCA_035629155.1 Azospirillum sp.
CGGCCGCCCGCCGGAGAAGAAGGCGGCCTTCATCAAGGCGGTGACGGACGCGGCGGTGGCCTCGCTCGAGGTGCCGCCCGACGCCGTGCGCGTCATCATCCAGGAGGTCCCCGGCGAGCACTTCGCCGTCGCCGGCGTGCCGAAAAAACCGCTCGTGCCGGAATAAACCGGCACCAACAGAACGAACCAACAAGAACGAACCAGCCGGCCCGCACCCGCGGGCCGGACCAGGGGGGCTTTATCCATGATGGGGGAAACGTGCTAATGAATTGGAAATCGTTGTTTGCCGCCGCCGCAGTCGCCGTGGGTCTGGCCGCCGCACCTCAGGCGCAGGCGACCGAGGCCGGCTCGCAGTATCCGAACGGCGCCGAGGGCTTCATGGCCGGCGCGGTGCCGCCGCCGGGCACCTATTTCATCAACTACCTGACGCATTACAACGCCGGCCGTCTCAACGACAATTCCGGCAAGCAGATTCCCGTCAACTTCCGCCTCAACGCCACGGCGGAAGTCGGGCGTCTCCTCTATGTGTCCAACATCCAGATCCTCGGCGGCAACCTGGGTGCGCACATCCTGGTGCCGCTGGTCAATCTGAACTACGACGTCGGGCCGTTCTCGGTGCACCAGTTCGGCCTGGGCGACATCACCATCGATCCCTTCATCCTGTCCTGGCACTGGAAGAACTTCCACCTCGCCACCGGGCTCGACATCATCCTGCCCACCGGGCGCTACGACCGGAACAAGCCGATCAACATCGGCGCCAACTACTGGGGCATCGAGCCGCTGGTCGCCGGCACCTACATGACCGACGGCGGGTTCGAGGTGTCGGCCAAGCTGATGTACGCGTTCAACACCAAGAACAACGACACCAGCTACCGCTCGGGCCAGGCGTTCCACATGGACTACATGGTGGCCCAGCATTACGACGCCTGGACGGTCGGCCTTGGCGGCTACTGGTTCCAGCAGACCACGGACGACGACCTGCGCGGCGTCAACATCGGCAACCGCGGCTCCGCCTTCGCCATCGGCCCGGCGGTCAAGTACGACTTCAAGGGCGTGTCGGTGATCGGCAAGTGGCAGCACGAGTTCGTCACCCACAACCGCCCGCAGGGCGACAACCTGTGGGTCAAGCTGATCATGGCCTTCTAAGCGGGTCACGGCCGGGGGGCATCGGGTCAGCGCCCCGGCCGTCGTCAGCCGCGCGTTCGCCGCGCGGTTGCCTGGTGCAGGCGGGCTTCCGCCCGCTGCGCCTCGTTCAACTCCGGCCGTCCCTCCGCAAGGATGGGGCGGCTTCTTTTCGAGCGGTCCCCGGAGACCCCACAGGCCCGCGCGTCGGCATGGCCGGGGCGGGCCCGGCCATGCCGTGACGGAACGGGCGTCATACCGGCGGCGCTCGATGGCTTCGATCGAGCGCCGTCCGTATCAGTACCCGCCCTTGCGCTTGGTGTTGGGCAGGCCGGCGACCTTGGTAGCCTGCTTGGACGGCTGCATGGGGAACAGATCATAGAGTTCCTTGGTGGCGACCGGGGAGCCCCAGCGCTCGGACATGGCCTTGACCATGGCGCGCTCGTTGGGCTGGTGGCCGTTGTTCTCCAGGAATTCCTCACGCAGGTGGTTGATCAGGTCCCAGTGCTTCTGGGTCAGCTCGCCCAGATTCTCGGCGGCGGCGATTTCCCTGGCGACGTCCTCGTTCCAATCGGCGACGTTGGCGAGGTACCCGTTTTCGTCCTTCTCGAGGTCAGTGTATCCCACGTTTCATCTCCCCAGTGTTATGGCGTGTTCTGAACCGAGGGATGATATATAAGGTTACTCTAATCAACAAGCTCCCAGAACGCTTCGGCCGCGGCGCTCAGCCGGGCGCGCGGGCGGAACAGGCGGATCTCCACGGCGACGTCCCACGCCGCGCCGCCGGCCCGCGCCAGCCGCCCCGCCTCCAGATCATCGGCGATCAGGCTGCGCGGCAGCCACGCCACGCCGCGCCCGTCCTGCGCCATGGCGCGCAGCACGGCGGCGAGGTGGGAGGTGAACACAGGCTCCAGCCGCGCCGTCCGCCCGGATGCCGCCCCCGCCGCCGTGACGATCCGGCCCATGCCGGATTCGGCGCTGTAGGCGAGGTGGGGTAAAGTGTCCGTATGCGGCCCATCCAGCGCGAAGCGCGGTCCGCCGTCCCCGGCCGGCGCGCTGACCGGCAGCAGAACATCCTCGCCCACCACCACGGAGCGGAAGGCGCCGGGCCCCAGCCGCCCGGGGGCAGCCGGGTGGTGGTGACACAGCAGAAACTGCGCGTGCCCCTGCAGCATGACCTGCTCGCAAGCACTC
Source organism: Azospirillum sp. (assembly GCA_035629155.1). Taxonomy (GTDB): domain Bacteria; phylum Pseudomonadota; class Alphaproteobacteria; order Azospirillales; family Azospirillaceae; genus Azospirillum. The sequence continues at coordinate 2,317 of DASPIO010000311.1, forward strand.
ATGCTGTCGGAAACGAGGCGGATGGCGCCCAGGTTCGCGCGGGCCTCCAGCGCGCGCAGCCATGTGGGGAAGAAGGTCAGCGACAGCGCGTGCGTGGCGGCGAAGGTCAGCGCCGATGCCGCGGCGTGCGCGGATGCCCGCGCGTCCTCGCGGGCCTGGAGCAGGCGGCGCAGCATCTCCGCCGCCGCCGGGCGAAAGCGCTCGCCGGCCTCCGTCAGCGCCACGCGGTGCGTGGAGCGGTCGAACAGCGGCGCCCCCACCCAGTCCTCCAGCGCGCGGATGCGGCGGCTGAAGGCCGGTTGCGTCAGGTGGCGCAGTTCCGCCGCGCGCGAGAAGTTGCCGCAATCCGCCAGCGCCAGGAAGTCGTCGAGCCAGGAGAGTTCCAAGGGGGCCCCGCCGCCGATGCCGATCCTGCATGAAACGATCGGAAACTGGCATTGGCGCGGCCGGGCTGTCCATCGCTATGTCTGTCCCGGCAAATCGCCCCACCAGCCAATCGCCCCTTTGCCGGAGAAAGCCCCCATGCGCATCGTCGAGATCCGCGAGAAGACGGCGTCCATCGCCTCGCCGATCGCCAACGCCTACATCGACTTCTCCAAGATGACCTGCTCGGTCGTCGCCGTGATCACCGACGTGGTGCGCGACGGCAAGCCGGTGGTCGGCTACGGCTTCAACTCCAACGGCCGCTA
>DASPIO010000312.1:0-85855 GCA_035629155.1 Azospirillum sp.
GGACCAGGCGACCGACCGCGCCTACCGCATCGGCCAGGACAAGCCGGTGTTCGTCTACAAGCTGATCGCCGCCGGCACGGTGGAGGAGCGCATCCTCGACCTCCAGCGCCGCAAGGGCAGCCTCAGCGCCGCCACCATCGAGGGCACCGGCAGCCTCACCGGCGCCCTGGACGGCGGCGACATCGATTACCTGTTCGAGCGGGCGGAGGAGGCGTGACGCCTCACCCCCGACGCCACTTCAGCGCCAGGAAGCGCTCGAACGTCCCCGGCGCGTCGTAGCTGCCGAGGAACAGGTCGCCGACGGCGCGGCGCATGCGGGCGCGGATGCGCGCGCGGATCCCCTCCTCCACCATCTGGCAGCGCCGGCACAACAGGCGCGGCGCGCCGGTCGCGGCGCCGGACGCGCGCACCGGGCGCACCGCCACGGCGATGTCCTCGGTCGTCGCGTACTCGACCACGTCCGGCCAGGGGGCGCGGCGGCCCCGGCTGTCGCGCCAGGTCTGCGCGTCCGGGTCGTACCAGCGCCCGTCCGCCAGACAGCGCACGACCACCCCGTGGGGGCGCCCGCAGCAACGGCAGCGCGCCGCGCCGGGGGCGTCGCCGCGCCTGGAGGGATCGATGGCCGGGGTCAGGATCTTGACGCGGGCGTGCCTGGACATGATGCGCTCGACGGGTGGGCCGTTGTCATCGCACCTGACGGCGGCAAGCGCCAGCATCAATTCGCATCAATTCGCCGCAATCACGACATTGCCGCGTCCGACGCCGGCGGCAGGGCTGGCCGGGACGCCTTCGCCCGGCCCTTCGCCGGAATGGTTTCGTAGCGTTCGAGGTGCAGCGGCAGCCACCATTCCCCGTCCATGCGGGTCAGCACCGCCTCGCCCAGCGCGATGGCGGCCAGCAACTCGCGACTGCGCGTGTGGATCAGCGCCGGAATGCCGCGGCGGATCAGCACGCCGCGCTCGGCGAGCGCGTTCTGCAGCGGCGCCTCCAGCCGGCCGCGCACGCCGGCCGCGCCCAGCGCCTGCATGGCGTGGAACAGGTCGTCGATCACGGCGCCGGCCATGCGGGGTTTGGCCACCACCTGCATCACCTCGGCGATGCCGCCGGGCGGGACGAAGGCGACGTGCCAGCCCAGCACGCGCCCGTCGCGGTCACGCACCAGCCGGCGCGACAACGGGCCACGGCTGGGCAGGTCGCCCATCTCGGCGAACAGCCATTCGGTGAAGGGGCGGTCGTAGGCCGGGCGCAGGCGCGCCCACCCCATCCCTTCCTCGGCGAAGGCAGCGAGCGCGTCGGCGGTCAGCACGTCGGACACGGTGTCGCCCGGGCGCTCCACGCCCAGCCGGCGCAGCGCCAGCACGTCCAGCGGCTTGCCCAGGGCGCGGGCCGCCGGTTTCAGCCGCGTCAGGCCCAGCCGGTCGAAGCCGAACTCGACGGCGAAGCGCGCGGGGCGGAAGACCTTGATCCAATCCAGCGACGGCAGTTCGACCGCGCGGCCACCCATGCCGATCCACAACCGGGCGGCATCGGGCGTGGCGCCGTCGGTGATGCTGAAGTCCTGCCGCCCGGCGAGATAGGCTCGCTGCAAAAGCGCGCCCACCATGCCCGCCGCCGGCTCCGGCGAGCGCAGCAACGGGCCGGAGCAGCCCAGGCGGAGAGGCTTGCCGTCGAAACGCAGGCGCCGCACGGTGGAGCCGATGAAGCCCAGGATGCGCCCGCCCTGCCCCTCGCACACCAGCGCCGGGATCTCCCGGTCGGCCCAGGGGTGGTCGAGGAAGTAGCGCGTCAGCGCCGGGGCGAGCAGCAGCGGCGCATCGTCCGTCTTCGAGCGCATGACGCGTTCGTAGAGGGTGGCGACGGCCGGCGCGTCGCCGTGCGTGAAGGGGCGGACGATCGTCATCTCGACACCGTACGGAACATTGGCGGGCGGCTCATCACGTTTCGGCGCGGGCGGGGCCGCCTCGGCGCAGGCGTCTCCACGCCCTGGCGGCACGGGCACGCATCTGGCGCAGATGCGCGTCGACGGCGCGGTGGACGCCGTCGCGGCCCAGCGCGAACCAGTTCATCGGCTGTTCGGCGTTGGACAGCAGCGGCTTGTGGCCGGCGGCGGTGGACATGAAGTCGTAGCAGCGCTCGCCGCGCGCCAGCGAATCCTCGATCGCCAGCACGTGGCTGACGAGGCCGGGCTTGAGGCGGTTGTCGCTCTCGAAGGCGAAACCGCCCTGGTAGTTCAGCACCCGCCCGCGGCTGACGAAGTTGTAGAGGAAACCGATGGGCTCCCCGGCGGCGGTGATCCGGCACAGGCGCACGGAACCGTCCGGTACGCCGGTGCGGATCAGGCGCTCGTGGAAGGGGCGGAAGGCCGGGTTGTCGAAGGCGCCGGACTCGCCGCGCGCCTTCCAGCGCGCCTGGTGCAGCACCTCAAGCGCGTCGAAGTCCGCCAGCGCCTCCTCCACCGTGGACGCCACGCGGTACTCCAGCGGCCCCCGGTCGGCATACAGGCGCAGCGTCCGCTTGACGGCGGAGCGCGTGCTGCGCCCGAGCGTGGCCAGATAATCGCCCCCCTGCCGGCGCACGAGGTCGAGGTCGACCCATTGCGCGCAGTCGGCCGTGCGCACGTCCAGGGCGTAACCGCCGGCGGCGGCGGCGCGGCGCACCGCGCGTTCGTTGGCGGCGTCGAGGCCGCCCAGCACCAGCTCGTCGTGGCGCGCCACGCGGGATGCCAGCCAGGCGAAGCAGGCGTCGGCCACCGCCTCGGCACAGGTGCCGTCGGCCAGGACGCCGTTGTACTCGACGAACAGCCGGTCGAAGACACGGTCACCCGTCTCGTGCAGCAGCCAATGCCGCTGCGGCAGCAGGCCGAAGCGCCAGCGCGCGCGCCGGCACAGCACCGCCAGCCCGACGACGCGCCCTCCGCGGCGCGCGGTCAGCAAGTGCGCGCGCGTGCCCGGCGGCAGATGCCGCAGCCAGTTGCCGACCCACAGCCACGACAGGAAGAAGGAGCCGTCGGCGCGCCGTTCCAGATCGGTCCAGGTCCGTTCCAGCGCATCGATGGGAGGCAACGGGACCAAGTCGACGTCGATCGCGTCGGCGGCGCTGACGGCGTACGGCTCCGCATGCATGCGGCGGTCTCCTCGACAGGGGCGGCGGCGCGTCGACGTTGGGTTGAGGCGTAGCCGAAAACCCAACGCCCCCAGCTCAGACGGCGGGCTGCCTCAGGCTGTGCAGCAGCGCCGCGATGCCGCTGACGGTGCGGAGCTGGTCGATCTCCAGCGATTCCAGCGGCATGGTCAGGCCGAACCGATCTTCCAGCAGCACGATCAAGTCGACGAAGACCAGGGAGTTCAGCAGCCCCTCCTCGATCAGGTCGGTGTCGGGCGCCGGCACGACGATGTGCATGTCGTCGCGGAACAGGGCGATCAGCGCGGCTTCGGTGTCGGCGTCTCTGGTAACGGCGAGCATGTCAGGCCACTCTCCTTGTTTCGGCGAGGTCGGAAGCGCTGGCGAAGCGGCAGCCGGCGGTCAGGACGCTGCCCGCGGGGACGCGCCGGCCACCGGCGATGAGCTGTTCGAGGAGAAGCGCGCCGCCCCGCGCCGCGACCAGGGCGGCGCCATCGGCGTCCACCGCCACGACGGTACCGGGCGGCGCATCGGCCGACTGCCCGGCCCGGCGCAGGCGGGATACCGCCAGCGTGTCGTCCCCGAGACGCAGCTTCGGCGATCCCCAGGGCGAGGCGAAGGGGCCGAAGGCGCAGGCGCGGGCGAAGTTGGCGATGGTCCCGGCCGGCCAGTTCCAGTCGATCCAGCCGCCGTTCGGCGGCTTGCGGCCGTAGACGCGGCGCCCGGCGGGATCGAGGTCGCGATGCCGCACGGACGCGGGATCGTCGGCGTATTGATCCACCAGCCGCGCCACCAGCAGCAGGCCCAGCTTGGCGCAGCGGGTGTAGACGGACAGCGCGGTGTCGTCGGGGCCGATGGGGAACGCCGCCTCCGACACCACCGGTCCGGCGTCGATCGCCGGGACCATGCGGTGCAGCGTGACGGCGTGCCGCGTCTCGCCCTGGAAGATCGCCCAGCTCGGCGCGTTCAGCCCGGCGTAGTGCGGCAGCGGGCCGGGGTGCAGGTTGTACGCCCCCAGCCGCGGCGCCGCCAGCACCTCCGGGCAGACGACGTGCAGCGAGTGCACGTTCAGCAGCAGGTCCACGCCCGCCGTGCGGAGCACGTCGGCGAATGCCGGATCCTTGACCCGCACCGCCGGCCACACGGGCAGGCCCTGGCGCAGCGCCAGCCGCTCCACCCCCGCCGGGTCGCCGGAAGTGACGGCGACGCCGGCGACGCGGTGCGGCGTGCGCAGCAGCGCCTGGAGGAGTTGGAGCCCCGCCGCCTCCTCGACGGCCAGGAACAGGGTGAGCGGCATCAGGTGCCCGCCTCCTGCCCCGCGGTCTGCCCGTCGATCTGTCCGGCGAACACCGCGTTGCGCAGGTGCGGGCGGTCGATCTTGCCGTTGGCGTTCTTGGGCAGCGGGTCCATCACCGCCCACTGCGTGGGCAGCATGTAGGCCGGCAGGCGGGCGGCGAGGCGGGCGCGCAGCTCGCCCGGGCGCAGCTCGGTCCCGTCCTGCGGCGCGTAGGCGCAGCAGATGGTGGCGCCGTCGAAACCGCCGCGGTCCACCGCGACGACGGCGTAGTCCTTCAGCCCGTCCACCGCGCCCAGCGCGGCTTCGATCTCCCCCAGTTCGATGCGGTAGCCCCGGCTCTTCACCTGGGTGTCGGCGCGGCCGACGAAGTGCACCTGCCCGTCCGCCCCCAGGCGCGCGAGGTCGCCGGTGCGGTACATCCGGCTGCCGTCGCTGCGGCCGTGTTCCGGCACGAAGACGGCGGCGGTCTTCTCCGGATCCTCCCAATAGCCATCGGCGAGGCCGGCGCCGGCGATGTACAGGTGGCCGATCTCACCCGGCGGCGCCGGATTGCCGGCGTCGTCCAGCACGTACAGCCGCTCGCCGCCGCAGGCCACGCCGATGGGCACGGGTACGGCCGGGTCCTCCGGGCAGGACGGGACGGTGTAGTAGCTCGACGCGATCGTCGCCTCGGTCGGGCCGTAGAGGTTGGTGAAGGTGACGTGCGGCAGCCGCTTCATCCAGTGGATCAGCGGCGGCGTCGGGAACGCCTCCCCGCACCACATCAGGCGCTTCAGGCTGGGGAAATCGTTCTCGCGCACGGCGTCCAGCTTCGCCATGTAGTTCAGCACCGAGGGCACGGAGAACCACTGCGTCAGTTCGCGCTCGCGGATGAAGGCGGCGAGGCGGGCGGGGATCAGGTTCAGCTCCGGCGGGACGATGTGCAGTTCCGCCCCGGCGGCGAAGGCGCCGTAGATGTCGAAGGTGGACAGGTCGAAGTGCAGCGGCGCGTGGCCGGACACCCGGTCGTCGGCGTCGATGCCGAAATAGCCGACCGACCATTCCACGAAGGCGACGACGCTGGCGTGCGGAATCACCACGCCCTTGGGCTGCCCCGTCGAGCCCGAGGTGAAGAGGATGTGCGCCCGCCCCTCCGGGTCGCCGGACGGGACAGGTGGGTCGTCGGGCATGACGGCCACCTCGTCCGGGCCGAAGGCGAAGGACAGACCGTCGAGCACCGCCGCCTCGCGGCCCAGCCGGCCCAGCGCGGCGGCGCGCGCCGCCGGGCTGATCGCGGCGACGTCGCTGAGCAGCGGGGCCGAGGACGCGGTGGCGAGGATCACCTTCGGCCGGCAGGCGTCGATGATGCGGGCAGCGCGCGGGGCCGGGTTGTGCACGTCCACCGGCACGTAGAGGCAGCGCGCCCGCAGCGAGGCCAGCATGGCGACGATGGCGTCCGCCGACTTCGGCACCATGATGGCGACGCGGTCGCCGTCGCGGCACCCGGCCTCGCGCAGCGCGCGGGCGAGGCGACCGGACGCCGCCCACATCGCACCGTAGGACAGGCGCCCGTGCGGGGTGACGATGGCGGTGGCGTCCGGCCGGGCCTGCGCCGTGCGCGCGACGAGATCATGGATCAGCGCGGCCATCAGGCGGCCTCCACCAGCGCCGCGGCGTCGAAGGCGGCGCCAATGTGCTCGTACTCCGCCTCATCGGGGGCGATGTCGAGGATCACCGTGCGGTAGCCCTTGGACAGGTAGCGCGCCAGCTCACGCCCCACCGCCTGGTAGCTGCCGACAAGGTAGGGGCAGAAGGTCTTGTAATGGTGGAACGGACCCAGCCAGTACGGGCTCTCCCCGCCGTCGGGCTGGTCGTTCAGGCTGGACAGCTCCTTGTGCCAGACGCTGTCGCTGACGCTCATGGCGACGCGGTGCATGACGGCGCCCTGGCGGGTGGCCGGGAAGCGCTCGTGCGCGACGCGCCATGCCTCCGCCGCGTCGGCGCGGGCGACGATGCCCACGCGGATGCCCAGCGGCACGGCGGGGTAGTCGGCAGCCCCCACCTCCTCCTCCGCCGGCTTGGGGTAGCGGATGGCGGTGGCGCCGGTCGCCACGGCCGCCTGCATGCCGGCATCCGAGGAGCCGGAGATGAGGATCTCCGGCCGCAGCTCGGCCGGCAGCGGCACGGCCATGGACAGCTTGTCGGTGCGGTAGTGCCTGCCCTCGAAGCTCACCGGGCCGGCGCCGTCCAGAAGCGCGCGGATGATCTGCGTGTATTCGACGGTGCGCTCATAGCGCGCGTCGTGCGGGGTGGCGTCGCCCAGCGCCAGCAGGTCGTTGATGAAGCCGCCCGCCAGCATGTTCAGCGCGATCCGCCGGCCGTGCAGAAAGCCCAGCGAGGCCACCATCTTGGCCGCCGTGTAGGGGTGCATGTAGACCGGCTGCACGGCGACCAGCGGCATCAGCCGCTCGGTGCCGGTCAACACCGTCTGGGCCACCAGCCACGGGTCGACGAGGCCGTTGTCGGTGTAGACGAGCATGCCGGCGCATCCCGCCGCCTCGCTCCAGCGGGCGTGCTCGCCGACGGTGCGGAGGTAGTCCGCGGGGCCAACGTCCTTGGATTGCGGACAGGTCGAGTAGAGCTGAATCGAACCGTGGCGAGCTGGCATGGTCGAGCCTCGCAGCAAATATCCCGGTCAGGCGCGGAGCGTGTCACCGGCCGCGGGCTGTTGCGGCGATCCCGTCGCCGGGCCCGGGCGGCCTGTTGCGTGGAGACACTATCGCAGAGCCGGGAACGCGATGCGAAAGCGCGGAAGTTGAACCGCCGCGGGTCTGAGCAACTACCCCCACCGACACGCCAAATCGATAGGATTAGCGCGATCGATCGGAGAGAACGGGTGTGCCTTCAGGACCGCGCGCGGCCAATGCGCTCCACCGCCGCGTCCACCGCCATGCGGCTGTCGGCCCCCAGGCGCGGCGGCGCGCCGGGGTCGAGCGGGCCGGCGCGGTCCGCCTGCTCCCGCCAGCGCGCCGCGTCGCCCTCCGCGACGGGGAAGAGCTGGAAGCGGTCGGGCAGGTCCTCCGCCCCGAACGCCTCGAACCCGCGCTTGGCGCCGACCAGCCGGCCCTGCTGCGGCCGGGCCAGCGTGCGGGCGAGGCGCGTGACCAGCGCGTCGACCTCCTCCACCGTGGCGTCGCGCCAGCCGGTGTTGGAACCGGGGGTGAGCTGGCGGATCGCCTCCTCGAACTCGCCCGCGTGGCGCAGCGGCGGCGTGCCGGACAGGATGCGATAGGCCCGCCGCACGGCCAGCGGGCGCGGGTTGCCGGCCTGAAGCTGGCGCAGGTGCTTCACCGGATCGACGGCGGCACCGGTCCGCACGGGGCTCTCCCGCCCCTCCTCGGTCAGCAGATAGAAGAAGCACTCGGCCACCGCACCGTCCCCCACCGCCGCACCCGCGCGCTTCTTCTGCCAGAACGCCGCCGCGACGGGAAGCGCCGCAGGTTGGTGCCAAGCGCCAGCGCGGCCCGACGCGCGTTGCCATGGAAGGGAGTGTCGGGCCGCGCTACGCTTGGCGTCAACCTACAAACATTCCTCAAGACAGGGAGACGGCCGGCCATGGACGACGACGCGAAGATCCCGGAGAGCGCCCGCGAGCTGACCGAGACGGAACTGTCCGGCGCCAGCATCGAGGCGCTGATCGTGCGGCTGCAAGCGGCCCGGCGCAACGCCGCGCTGGCGCGGGCGCGGGCCGAGTACCAGGACGCCAACAACAGCCACCGCGAGGCGGTGAACTACGAACGCCTCGTCGCCGCCAACGAGAAGATGGCGCAGGCCGAGCGCAAGGCGATCGTCGAATCGAACCCCGACGTCCTGAAGGGCCGGCAGCAGAGCATCGTCCACGCCAAGGAAGCCGCCCTGTGGACCGCCGAGGCCGAGGCGCTGCGGCTCTACATCCTGGCGCGGACCCGCGCGGCATCGGCGGACGCGGGCGAGGCGCCCTGACCGGCCTGGCCGGCCACCCGAAGGCGGCCGGCCCCGTTCAAAGGATCAGAAGCGGGTCCGCAGGCCGAGCACCCCGGACCAGTCGGCGGTCAGCTGCACGCCGTTCACCCGCTGCCAGATGGGCTTCTGCACGAAGCCGTACAGGCTGACGCCGTCGAGGACCGCGTAGCTGATGCCGGGGCTGACGGCGATCATCCGCCGCCCGCTGTCCTCCGGCTCGGCCTCCCGGCCGCGGTCGCGGCCACGGACGAGGGCGTTCACCTGGGCCAGGAGCGACAGCCGCTCGGTCACGTCGTATTGCACCCCGACGTCGAACCCGAACTGCGAGCCGGGGCGGTAGCCCTCCCGCTCGTTCAGCGGCGTCTGGACGCTGGCCTGCATGAACCAGGAGGCACCCCATTCCGGGATCGGCTGGTGGTAGAAGGCGCCGAGCAGCAGGTCGGTGGTGCCGGTACCCGGCTGCAGCGACCGTTCCGCCACGTCGCCGCGGCCGTTGGCGACGGCGAAGCGCCCGGTCGGCAGCTTCAGCCCGGCGGTGATGCCGAAGCCGGCGAGCGCCCCGTCGGTCACGCTGTAGCGCCCCGCCACCCGCGCGTCGCCGAGTTTGGTGAAGTCCCATTGCTCCGGCAGGCGGGCGCCATGGTGGTTGTGAATGTGCTCGTGGTCGCGGCTGACCAGCGGGGCCTGGATCGACAGACCCCAGTTGGCGGAGAAGGCGTGGTCGATGGTCGCCACCATGTTCCGGTTGGTGGTCTTCACCTCGTCGTGGTGGCGGCGGATCTGGCCGACGCCGACCGTGCCGGTGCCGGCGCGGGGCTGGTCCTGCGGGATGTACTCGAACCGCAGGTCGAGGGTGGTGCCGCTCTCGGCCGGGGCGCTCTGCACGCTCCAGTTCGTGTTGACCGAGCAGAAGGCGGCGCCGCAGCTGGCCTGGGCGGGCAGGGCCGCGAGACCGGCAAGGGTGAGCGTGGCGCCGGCCATTCCGGCGCGCGCGAGGGTGTTCATGCTGTCGTCCTGACACACGTTGAATTCGGCCGGGCGGAGCCCGGCGGATTGCGGTGGCGAGGTCAGGCAGCCGGCGGGGCGCGCGCCCGGAAGGCGTCGAAGCGCCCGGCGGCGGCGACGGGCGCCGCCACGGCGGGCGCCAGCCGGCCGACGACGCTCGGCCGGTAGACGAGGACGATGCCGTCCGGCGCCAGGAAGGCGGCGTGGAGCTGCAGCGACTGGCAGATCGGGCAAGGCGGCATCGCGCCGGGATGCCCCGGTTTCGCGGGGGCCGGCGCGCCGGTGTCCGCCTTCTGCCCGCAATGCTCGCCGACGGCGGCTTGGACGGCTTGGGCGGCCGCTTCGAAGGCCGGCACGTGAAGCCCGGCCATCGCCACGTGGACGAGCAGCGCCAGCGCGCCCAGCGCGGCGCCGACGCGGCTTGTCCATGGATGATGGCGAGCGATCATGCGCCGATCCTAACGGCCCTGGCCGTGCCACCTCTTGATCGAGGTCATGCGCCGGCTGCGGGGCAGCATGAACTCCGGCGACGATCCCGAACAGGACCCCGAACAGGACCCCGAACAGGACATTGCGGGCCGTCGGCGCCTTCCGCCTGTTGTGCTGGCGATGAGGCGCATCGAACCGGAGATCCATGGTCCAGATCGCACCCCGCGGCGACGTCCGGGACGGGCAGACGCCGTCCAGTTCCCTGTGGCAGGCGGTGCTGCGCTACGGCACCGCGCTGCTGATCGTCGCGCTGCTGGTCGGCGCGCTGTTCATCCTCGACCGGTGGCTGGAGCAATACAGCATCGGCGACATCCGGCAGGCCATCCGGCGGATCGAGCCGGGGCAACTGGCGACGGCCGTCGCGGCGGCGGCGATCAGCTACTGGCTGCTGACGCTGTACGACGCGCTGGCGCTGCACCACCTGCGGCGCGACCTGCCCTACCGCTGGGTCGCCTTCACCGCCTTCACCAGCTACGCCTTCAGCCACAGCCTGGGCTTCGCCAGCGTCATCGGCGCCACCGTGCGTTACCGGCTCTACGCGCCCTTGGGCCTGCACGCGGTGGAGGTGGCGCAGGTGACGCTGTTCGTCGTCACCACCTTCACGCTGGGGCTGGTGGTGGTGATGCCCATCGTCATGCTGCTGGACCCGACGGCGCTGAAGGCGCTGCACGTGCCACCGGACAGCGCCGTGCTGCTGGGGGCGGCGGCCCTGGCGGTCATCGTCGCCTACGCGGTGGCTGGCGCCTGGATCCGCCGCCCGCTGCGGGTGTTCGGGCACGACATCGCCTTCCCGCGGCCGACGGTCGCGCTGGGGCAGTTGGTGCTTGGCCTGTGCGACCTGTCGCTGGCGGCGGCCGTGCTGTACTTCTGCCTGCCGGCATCGGACGCCGTCAGCTACATGGACGTGGTCGTGGCCTTCGGGCTGGCGCTGGTGGCGGGGATCATCAGCCACGTGCCGGGCGGCCTGGGCGTGTTCGACGCCATCGTCCTGGTCACGCTGACGCCGGAGATGGCGGGCAACGACGTCATGGCCGGGCTGCTGGTCTTCCGCGTCATCTACTACCTGGCGCCGCTGCTCATCGCCGGGCTGATGTTCGGCGCGCTGGAGGCGTTCCAGGCGCGGCACCGGATCACGGTGCTGTCGCGCGGCGTCTCCGCCGCGATCAGCCCGGCGGTGCCGTTCGTGCTCGCCGCCTGCACCTTCATCACCGGGCTGTTCCTGCTGTTCTCCCGCGCGACACCGGAGGAGACGCTGCCCTCCCCCCTGGGCGCGGCGTCGCTGCCGCTGGTGGAGATGTCGCACTTCACCGGCAGCGTGGTGGGCGTGCTGCTGATCCTGCTGTCGCACGCCATCCAGCGGCGACTGCACGCCGCATGGGTGCTGTCGCTGGGGCTGCTGGCGCTGGGCGTGCTGTCCTCACTGCTGAAAGGCGGGGACTGGCCGGAGGCGATCGTGCCGGGGCTGATCTTCCTGGCCCTGCTGCCGGCAAGCGGCGAGTTCCACCGGCGCGGCGCCCTGCTGGCGCAGGCGCCGACGCCGAGCTGGTTCGCGGCGGTCGGCGTGGCGCTGGCCAGTGCCTTGTGGCTGGGCCTGTTCTCCTACAAGCACGTGCAGTTCAGCGACGAACTGTGGTGGCAGTTCGCGCTGCACGGCGACGCCTCGCGCTTTTTGCGGGCGTCGGTGGCGGTGGGGGTGATCGCGCTGGGCGCGGCGATCGCCCATCTGGTGGCGCTGGCGTCGCGCCTGCGCCACCTGCCGCCGCCCGGCCGGGAGGAGCCGTGAGGGAGGCGGGTCTCAACCGGCCGTGCGGTTGCCCTTCACCACGCCGATGCCCATGCGGAAGCTGTTGGCGATGCTGTGGGCGCGGTCGGTGAAGAAGCGCGCGGCGGCCGGCGTGCAGACCTCCGCCGCCGTCTCGGTGAACAGCGCCAGCCAGCGGTCGAAGTGCTCCGCCCCGATGTCCAGGCGCACGTGCACAGGCAGCGGCCGGCCATCGTAGCGTTCGGTCAGCAGCGCGACCGAGGACCAGAAGTCCATCATCTTGCGCAGGTGCGGCTCCCAGTCGGCAATGGCGGCGCCGAACACCGGGCCCAGCACCGCGTCCTCGCGGATCTTGCCGTAGAAGGCGCGGACCAGCGCCTCGATCATCACCTCGTCGATGCCGGTCGCGGCGACCCGCTCGGCGACGGTGATGTCGCGGACGGAGGGCGGCTGCGGGGTGTCCATGGCGCGTGTATCCTCCAAGGTGCGGCCAAGGTGCGGCGCACCGCACCTTACCGGCCCGTCGCCGCCATGGGAAGCCCCGCAGCCCGGCGCCGGTCAGCCCTTGGGGTGGAAGGTCAGGTTCACCAGCATGGCGCTGTTGATGACGACGGCCAGCAGAAGCACGATCACGGTCAGGTCGGCGTTGACGAGAAGCGTGCCGACGATGGCCCCCAGCGTCACCAGAAGCAGGACGATCGCCATCAGGCTGTCGCGGGCGGATTCCATGGTGTTGCTCCTTTCCGGGTCAAGCGGCGGGGACGCAGCAGTCCGTCGGGCAGACGGACGCGCACTGGGGGGTGTCGTGGTGCCCCTCGCACACCGTGCAGAGTGCGGGGTCGATGACGTAGGTGCCCTTGCGCGTCGTGACGGCGCCGTTCGGGCACACGGGTTCGCAGGCGCCGCAGTTCACGCACTCTGCGGCGACGATCTTGTAAGCCATGTCTCGCTAACCTTGAATAAGACCACTCCCGGCCGCAGCCGGATCACTTGCCGCCGCGGGTGAGCAGGAAGGCGAAGACGCCGATGGTCACGACGAACACGCTGACGGCGCCGACCAGGGCGATGTAGGTGGTGGTGTCGAAGTTCATGGGAGCGCTCCTCGATTGAGTGCGTCGGGGGCCGCGGGGCGGCCATGACCGGACGCTACGCCCGCCGCGCGCCGCCGCCCTTGCGAATCCTCAATCCCATCCTGCGACAAAATATGCTGCGGGCCGGTTGCCCGGGAGGTGAACCGCCGCCCCGCGCACGTGGAAAGAACTGATCCGGATCAAGGTTTCCGCGCCCGCCGGTCTGGTACCTACCGCCGCGGAACAATCATTCGACTGCGAACAGAGATGAGGGTGCCGCTCCCGGCGGCATCCTCCCCCATCACAAGGGTTTACGACCATGGACACCCTGTTGACGGAACACGTTGTCGCTGCGCTGGCGCGGACGCCGGCGGCCGATCCCTGGCGGGGCTTCACCGGCGGAACGTGGCGGCGTGAGGTCAACGTCCGCGATTTCATCGTCAAGAACGCCCGCCCGTACGAAGGCGACGCCAGCTTCCTGGCCGGCGCCACCGGCAAGACCAAGGCGCTCTGGAACACGGTCAAGGAGTTGCTGAAGCAGGAACGCGCCGCCAAGGGCGGTGTCCTGGACGCCGACACCGAGGTCTTCTCCTCCATCGTCGCGCACGCCCCCGGCTACATCGACCGTGACCTGGAGACCATCGTCGGGTTGCAGACCGACAAGCCCTTGAAACGCGCCCTGATGCCGTTCGGCGGCTGGCGCATGGTCAAGAACGGGCTGGAGTCCTACGGCTTCACCCCCGGCCCGAAACTGGAGGAGATCTTCCCGCGCCTGCGCAAGACGCACAACGACGGTGTGTTCGACGTCTACACCGACGAGATGCTGCGCTGCCGCAAGTCCGGCGTCATCACCGGCCTGCCCGACGCCTACGGTCGCGGCCGCATCATCGGCGACTACCGCCGCCTCGCCCTCTACGGCGCCGACCGGCTGATCGCCGACAAGAAGGATCAGCTCAAGTCCCTCGAACTCGACAGCATCGACGAGGAAATCTTGCGCCTGCGCGAGGAGATCTCCGAGCAGATCCGGGCGTTGGGCGAGTTGGTCCAGATGGCCGCCAGCTATGGCTTCGACGTGAAGCGCCCGGCCGCCACCGCGCAGGAGGCCGTGCAGTGGACCTACCTCGCGTATCTCGCCGCGGTGAAGGAGGCCAACGGGGCGGCCATGTCGCTGGGCCGGGTCTCCAGCTTCCTCGACGTCTACATCGAGCGTGACCTGCGCGAGGGCGCGCTGAGCGAGGTGGAGGCGCAGGCCCTGATCGACCAGTTCGTCGTCAAGCTGCGCCTCGTGCGCTTCCTGCGCACGCCGGAGTACGACCAGCTTTTCTCCGGCGACCCCACCTGGGTGACCGAGTGCATCGGCGGCATGGGCCTGGACGGACGCACGCTGGTGACCAGGAGCAGCTTCCGCATGCTCAACACGCTCAACACCCTGGGCCCGGCGCCGGAGCCGAACCTGACCGTGCTGTGGTCGGAACATCTGCCGGAGGGCTTCAAGGCGTTCTGCGCCGAGACCTCCATCGGGACCTGCTCGGTGCAGTACGAGAACGACGATTTGATGCGCCCGTACTGGGGCGACGACTACGGCATCGCCTGCTGCGTCTCGGCCATGCGCATCGGCAAGCAGATGCAGTTCTTCGGCGCCCGCGCCAACCTCGCCAAGACGCTGCTGTACGCCCTCAACGGCGGCCGGGACGAGGTGTCGGGCGAGCAGATCGGCCCGGCCTTCGCGCCGGTGACGGACGAGGTGCTGGACTACGACACCGTCGTCTCCCGCTTCGTGCCGATGATGGAGTGGCTGGCCAAGGCGTACATGAACACGCTGAACGCCATCCACTACGCGCACGACAAGCACATGTACGAGCGCCTTGAGATGGCGCTGCACGACCGAGACGTGCTGCGCACCATGGCCTGCGGCATCGCCGGCCTGTCGGTGGTGGCGGACAGCCTGTCGGCCATCAGGTACGCCACGGTCACGGTGGTGCGCGACGAACGCGGCCTGGCGACCGACTTCGTGATCCATGGCGAGTACCCGGCGTTCGGCAACAACGACGCGCGGGTGGACGACATCGCGGTGTGGATCGTCGAAACCTTCATGAATTGCATCCGCAAGCAGAAGGCCTACCGCAACGCCATCCCGACGCAGTCGGTGCTGACCATCACGTCCAACGTGGTGTATGGCAAGAAGACCGGCTCGACGCCGGACGGGCGCAAGGCGGGCGAGCCGTTCGCGCCGGGCGCCAACCCGATGCACGGGCGCGACCGCAAGGGCGCCATCGCTTCCATGGCGAGCGTGGCGAAGCTGCCCTACGCGCACGCGCAGGACGGCATCAGCTACACCTTCACCATCGTGCCGGGGGCCTTGGGGCCGACGGAGGGTGAGCGGGTGGCGAACCTCGTGGGCATGCTGGACGGCTATTTCGCCCAGGGCGGCCACCACATGAACGTCAACGTGTTCGACCGCGAGACGCTGCTGCACGCCATGGATCACCCGGAGCTGTACCCGCAGCTCACCATCCGGGTGTCGGGCTATGCGGTGAATTTCATCAAGCTGACGCGCGAGCAGCAGTTGGACGTCACCAATCGGACGTTCCATGCCATGCATTGACGCAAAGCCGACCCTCACCGCCCCTTCGGGGGCGGTGCACGGCTGGGTCCATTCGGTGGAGACCGGCGGGACCGTGGACGGGCCGGGCATCCGGTTCGTCCTGTTCCTGTCCGGCTGCCCGCTGCGCTGCCAGTACTGCCACAACCCCGACACCCGGCACCTGCACGACGGCAAACCGGCGCTTTCGACGGAGATCGTGGAGGAGATCGGCGGCTACGCCGAGTTTCTGAAGCGGGCCAGGGGCGGGGTGACGCTCAGCGGCGGCGAGCCGCTGGTGCAGCCGGAATTCACCGCCGCCATCCTGCGCGGCTGCAAGACGCTGGGCCTGCACACGGCGCTGGACACCTCGGGGTTCCTGGGCAGCCACGCCGACGACCACCTGCTGGCCGACGTCGACCTTGTGCTGCTCGACATCAAGGCCTTCAGGGAGGCCACGCATCGCACCCTCACCACCGTGCCGCTGCGCCCGACGCTGGAGTTCGCCGAGCGTCTGTCCCTCATGAGGAAGCCGGTCTGGCTGCGCTACGTGCTGGTGCCCGGCCTGACCGACGATCTCACAGAGATCGAGGGGCTGGCCGGGTTCGCCGCCGGGCTGGAGGTGGTGGAACGGGTGGACGTGCTGCCCTTCCACAAGATGGGCGAGTCCAAGTGGCAGGCGCTGGGCCGCCCCTACCGCCTGACCGACACGCAACCGCCCTCGGCCGAGCTGACCGGGCGGGTGCGCGACATCTTCCGCGCCGTCGGACTGACGGCGCCCTGACGGAACGCCGCCGTTTCTCAGCCGAGGTCGCGCAGGGAGGCGTCGATCGCCGCGCGCACCTTCGCGGGGTCGCCGGTCATGGTGCCGAGCGCCAGCGCCAGCTTCGCCAGGAACAGCACCGCCCGGCCATCGCCGGCCGTGTCGATGGCCTCGGCGATCATGTCGTAGGTCTCTTCGAGTTGCGCGGTGGTGAGGGTCTTCGCGATCATTTCGTCTCTCCCGGAACCGTACCCATGGCGACCCGCACGGCGTGCGCGACGCCGTCGGCCGTGACCGTGCGCCAGCGGGCGCAGACGTGCGTGTCCGGCCGGGCCAGACAGGCGGCGCCCGGCGCGGCGGCGTACTTCGCGGCGGCGCGGCCGTCGGGGTCGGCCAGCACCACCTCGGCCAGCGAGGCCATCTCCGGCGTCGGCGATGCGGCGAGGACGACGCGCACCATCGGCACGCCCAATTGCACGCCCAACGCGCCGGCCTGCCGCAGCGCGGCGCGCATCGCGTCGTCCAGCCCCTCCGCCCCGGCGAACGCCAGCAGGTGGAAGCCTGTGCCGAAGTGGTCGAACAGGTAATCGCCGGGTCCGAGCTTCACGTTGCGCAGCGGTTCGCCGCAGGCGGGACCGCCGCCGAAGGCCCGGTCTTCCTCGGCGAAGCTGTTGAGCGGGGAGTGCGCGTAGGTGTGCGGCCGCGACGTGCGCCAGTGCAGCAGGTCCTTGCAGAAATCCTCCGACAGGGTGAAGGACAGCACGGCGTCGCGCATGATGCGGTATCCAGGCGTGGGCGGCGACATGAAGCGCGTGCTCTTGCCGCCCTCCTCGCAGATCTCGCGGGCCGCCTGCACGCGCTCGCT
This sequence comes from Azospirillum sp., assembly GCA_035629155.1. Classification (GTDB taxonomy): domain Bacteria; phylum Pseudomonadota; class Alphaproteobacteria; order Azospirillales; family Azospirillaceae; genus Azospirillum. The sequence goes on from DASPIO010000312.1 coordinate 16,934, forward strand.
GGAGTAGCTGTCCAGGAGGGTGCGGGGCGATATGCCCTTGACGACGAAGGCCAGCTTCCAGGCGAGATCGTTGCCGTCCTGGAACCCCGTGTTGGCGCCGCGCACGCCGAAGATCGGCAGCAGATGCGCCGCGTCGCCGGTGAACAGCACCCGCCCGTGCACATAGTCCGGCAGGGTCAGCGTGTTGGCCGAATAGACGGTCGCCCAGTCCAGTTGCCATGGCACGCGCTTGCCGATCATGCCCAGCACCAGCTCGATCCGGCTGGACAGGAGTGCCGGCTCCAGCGCCTGCTCGGCCGTCTCGCCGTCGGGCAGGCGGAAGTCGATGCGCCAGAGGTCGTCGGGCTGCCGGTGCACCAGCACGTTGTTGCCGGGGTTCCAGTCGGGGTCGAAGAAGCACAGCCGCTCGGTCGGCAGGTCCAGCGTGGCCTTGATGTCGGCGATCACGAAGTTGCCGGGGTAGGAGCGCCCCTCCATGCGCAGGTCCATCAGCTTGCGCACGGTGGACCGCCCGCCGTCGGCCGCCACCACCCAGTCGGCGGTCAGGTCGTATTCGCCGTCCGGCGTGTCGACGCGCAGGGTCACGCCGTCCGCGTCCTGGCTCACCGCCAGCACCTTGGACCCCCAGCGCAGTTCGATCAGGCCGCTGCGCCCGACGGCGTCGACCAGGTATTCCTCGATGTACTGCTGCTGGATGTTGAGGCCGGGCAGGAAGCGGTCGTCCTCGTCATGGGGCATGACCATCTGGTAGACCTCCCGGCCCCGGTAGAAGGACCGGCCGCGCGACCACTGCAGCCCCTTCTCCAGGAACGGCCCGGCGACGCCGACCTGCTGGAGGATCTCCATGGAGCGGCGCGTCAGCACGATGGCCCGGCTGCCGTGCGAGACCTGCAGCTCCTGCTCCAGGATCACCGAGGGCACGCCGAACCGCGCGAGGTCGAGCGCGGTCACCATGCCGATCGGGCCGGCGCCGACGATCACCACCGGCTGCCGGCCGGTGGTGCCGTCCATCTCCGGCGGGCGGCGGTAGGGGTGGATCGTGTAGTCGTAGAAGATCGAAGCCCGCGGCCTCGTATCGGGTGTGTGCATGCTGCGTTTCCTCCGCTGCGCCGGTTCTCGTGGCCGGCACTCTGCTTGTCGGATCGAAAGATAGGGCGTATCGGACGGCCCGGTCTGTCACTCTGGCGGGGGACAGGGCCGTGGCGATCCGGCCCCGAATTCCGTAGGATCTTGCAGGGGGAAGGGACGATGACCGCACCCGTGTTCGACCAGGACCTGATGGACCGCACCGGCACGCTCGTCGAATCCCTGGGCGGTGCGGCGTTCGACCGGGCGCTGGCCGACCTGCTGGCCTCGGCCGCCGATTTCCAGCAGTTCATCGTCTTCGCCGTGCCGCGCGAGGGCGACACGCGCTGCCTTTACGGCTGGCACCGCACGGCACCGGGGCTGGTGACGGCGCTCTCCCAACGCTATGTCGAGGGGAAGTTCTACCGGCTCGACCCGACGCTGCGCTACCTGCGCCAGATCGTCGGGCAGCCGCGCAAGCTGCGCCTGCTGCGCCGTGACGACATCGGCGACACCGACTACCGCCGGCACTTCTTCGACGCGCCCGACCTCGACCGCAAGGTGTCCATCCTCAACGAGGACACGGCGGAGGGGCTGTACCTCAACTTCTACAAGCGCTCCGGCGACGAGGACTTCTCGGACCGCGAGGTCGGCAACCTCGCCTGTCTGGCCGGCCTCGTGTGCAAGAGCATCCTGCACCACCGGGCGCTGACGCGAAACCGTACACCGGCCCCCGCCCTGCCCGACCTGGAGACGCTGCGCCGCCTGCTGTCCGCGCAGGCGACCGCGCTGTCGGCGCGGGAGGTGGAGGTGTGCGCCCGCATCGTCGCCGGCTATTCCAGCGAGGCCATCGCGCTGGACCTGCGGGTCACCGAGAACTCGGTCGCCACCTACCGCAAGCGCGCCTACGCCAAGTTGGGCATCTGCAGCCAGCACGAGCTGTTCGCGCTCTGCCTGCGCGCCGCAACGCACGCACCCCCGTAGGGTGGCGCCAAGCGCCAGCGCCGCCGGCTACGGCGACGGGGGCTTCGGCGCGTCCTCCGCCTCCACGACGACGTTCGGCGGCGCGGCGGGCGCCCCTTCCCCGATGGCGTCGCGCAAGGCGCCCTCCGCCACGGCCGCGGCGGTGCCGCGGGCGGTCGGCCGCCGGACCCGCCGGGTGCCCGACGGCGTCCTCTCCCCGCCCTCCCGCGTCATCTCGGCTTTGACCGCCGCCCTGGTGCCGGGCGGCACGAGGCCCAGCCGCTCGGCCTGTTCCGCCATCGCCGCGCTGTCGGCGGCCAGAAGCATGGTGCTGCCGGCGCGGGCCACGGCCATGGCCAGCCCCTCGACCTCCCGCGCCCGGCCATCGCCGCGCGAGACGTTGCGGATGAGGACGGCCAGCACGCGGCCGGGGTTCTCCTCGACGATCTGGCGGTAGACCTCGGGGTCGTGCTGGCCGCTGTCGCCGATCAGGACGAAGGGAAGGTCGCGGTAGAGGTCCAGCATGTTGCGGATCAGCGCCTGCTTGTGATCCTCGGCCCGGCGCGGCAGGGGGCTGCGCCAGGACACGCCCCATTCGCGCAGGAACAGGATCGGACCGACGGGAACGCCGTGCATCCGGAAGAAGGTGTCGAGAACGTCGTAGATCCCCCACGGGGCACGCGAGACGTAGAGCATCGGGTTGCACTGGCCGCCCGACACGCCGTCGTGCAGGGCGCGGTACAGCGCCGCCACGCCGGGGAACGCCAGCCGGCTTTCGGCGTCCTCGACGAACAGGCGCCAGAGCATCCCCAGCTTGTTGGCGACACCGGTGTGCATGATCGTGTCGTCGATGTCGCTGATGACGACGAACCGGCAACGCTCGGGCGGGATGAAGACCAGCCCCTCGGCCCGCACGGGGTGCTCCCCCTCCAGCCGCAGGTCCACGGCGTTCCAGGGCCGGTCGGCCGGCGGCGGGTCCGTCAGTTCCAGGTGGATGCGGAAATAGCCGTCGCGGTCGGTCTCGACCCGCTGCTCCGCCCCGCCCAGGCGCGCCGTGACGGGTGCCGCGGCGACCGCGCGCCGGGCGATGCGCCGGCCGATGTCGCGCAGTTGCGCGGCGAGGCGCTCGCGCCCGGCGCCGTCGCGCGGCGCCGACTGCCGGAACACCCGGCCGATCAGGAACACCTCCCGCCGGGACCCGTAGCCCCGGTACGGCTGGAGGACGACGCCCCCGCGGCCGTAGGCCGTCCGCACCGGCCGCGCCGCCAAGCCCAGGATGCGGGTCGCCGCCCGCGCCCACTTCGCCGTCCTGCCCGCCACCCTGTCGCCGAGGTTCATGCCCTCCGCTCCCGGCCCATGGTTGCCGCCTGTCCGAATCAATGGCGGGCGGGCCGAAAGTTCCTTCCGGCGCGGTGACGAATCCGCCGCGACGTCCGTAGGGCGCCATCCTGCGCCACGCCCTGGTTGGACAAAGCGGAGCTGGACGGGACGCGCACGCGTCCCCACACTCTTCACCGACACGGCAGGAAAAGGGGCGCCATGTCCTTCGCGCACACACTGGCCGGCACGACGTACCGCTTCCCCGACCTGCGGACGCTGCTGGCGCGGGCCTCGCCGCCGCGCTCGGGCGACGCGCTGGCCGGGCTGATCGCCGGCAGCGCCGCCGAGCGCGTGGCGGCGCAGATGGCGCTGGCCGACCTGCCGCTGCGCCACTTCCTCGACGAGGCCGTGGTTCCCTACGAAGCGGACGAGGTGACGCGGCTGATCGTCGACGGCCACGATGGCGGCGCCTTCGCCGCCGTGGCGCACCTGACGGTGGGCGGTTTCCGCGACTGGCTGCTGTCCGACGCGGCCGATGCCGCCGCCCTGGCGGCCCTGGCTCCCGGCCTGACGCCGGAGATGGTGGCGGCGGTGTCCAAGATCATGCGCGTGCAGGACCTGATCGCCGTGGCCGCCAAGTGCCGGGTGGTGACGCGCTTCCGCAACACCATCGGGCTGGAGGGGCGCCTGTCCACCCGGCTGCAGCCCAACCACCCGGTGGACGACCCGCGCGGCATCGCCGCCAGCATCGTCGACGGGCTGATGTACGGCTGCGGCGACGCGGTGATCGGCATCAACCCGGCAACCGACAGCGTCGAGTCCATGACCACGCTGCTCGACATGCTGGAGGAGTTGCGCCTGCGCACGCAAGCCCCCATCCAGTCCTGCGTGCTGGCGCACGTCACCACGGCGCTGGCGGCCATGGAGCGCGGGGCGCCGGTGGACCTCGTCTTCCAGTCCATCGCCGGGACGGAGGCCGCCAACCGCGCCTTCGGCGTGTCGCTGGCGCTGCTGGACGAGGCGTGCGCCGCCGCCCATGGTCTCAAGCGCGGCACGCTGGGCGACAACGTCATGTACTTCGAGACCGGCCAGGGCAGCGAGTTGTCGTCGGGCGCCAACGAGGGCGTGGACCAGCAGACGGTGGAGGCGCGCTGCTACGCCGTCGCCCGCCGCTACCGGCCGCTGCTGGTCAACACGGTGGTGGGCTTCATCGGGCCGGAATACCTGTACAACGGCAAGCAGATCACCCGCGCCGGGCTGGAGGACCATTTCTGCGCCAAGCTGCTGGGCGTGCCGATGGGGTGCGACGTCTGCTACACCAACCACGCCGAAGCCGACCAGGACGACATGGACACGCTGCTGACGCTGCTGGGCGTGGCGGGGTGCACCTTCGTCATGGGAGTGCCGGGGGCCGACGACATCATGCTGAACTACCAGAGCACGTCCTTCCACGACGCGCTGTACATCCGCCGTGTGCTGGGCCGCCGCCCGGCGCCGGAGTTCGAGGCGTGGCTGGAGGCCGCCGGCATCGCCGACGCGGCGGGGCGCCTGCGTTTCGACGCCGCGTCCTCGCCCCTGCTGACCGCCCTGCCCCTGCCGGAGGACCGGCCGTGACCGCCCCTGCCCCGCCCGCCAAACCCTACACCTGGGCACACCTGCGCCGCTTCACCGAGGCGCGGATCGCGCTGGGGCATGCCGGGTGCGGGCTGCCGACCGCCGCGCACCTCGCCTTCCAGGCGGCGCACGCCCAGGCCCGCGACGCGGTGCACGCCGCACTGGACACCGACGCGCTGATGGCGGCGCTGGCGGAACGCGGCTGGCCGGCCGTCGTGGTCGCCAGCGCGGCGCCGGACCGCGCCACCTACCTGACGCGCCCCGACCTCGGCCGCGTGCTGTCGCAGGAGTCGGAGCGCCGGTTGTCGGAGCCGGCGACGGCGCCCGACGTGGTCCTGGTGGTCGGCGACGGGCTGAGCGGCACCGCCGTGCGGGCCAACGCGCTGCCCGTGCTGGATGCGCTGGTGCCGCGGCTGCACGCCGCCGGGCGGCGGACCGGACCGGTGGTGGTGGCCACACAGGCGCGGGTGGCGCTGGGCGATCCCGTCGGCGAGATCCTGCAGGCGAAGGCCGCCATCGTCCTGATCGGCGAGCGGCCAGGGCTGAGCGCTGCCGACTCGCTGGGCCTCTATCTCACCTGGATGCCGCGCCGGGGCCGGGTGGACGCGGAGCGCAACTGCATTTCCAACGTCCGCGCCGGCGGCCTCGCCCCGGAAACGGCGGCGGAGCAGGCGGCGGCGCTGGTCGAGGCCATGTTCGCCGCCCGGGCGTCCGGCATCGCGCTGAAGTCCCTTCAGCTCCCCCGGTAGGTCGAGTAGGACCAGGGCGAAACCAGCAGCGGCACGTGATAGTGCTGCTCCGGGTTGGCGATGGCGAAGCGGATCGGCACCTGCTCGATGAACGGCGGTGCGGCCAGCGCGTGCCCGGCGGACTGGAAGTAGGTGGCGGCGTCGAACAGCAGCTCGTAGCGGCCGGCCTCCAGCTCCATCCCGGCCAGCGCCGGTGCGTCGAGCCGCCCGTCGGCGTTGGTGACGAACGTCTTGAGATGCGCCCGCCCACCGTCCAGCCGAAACAGATCAATGGGCAGGCCGGCCGCCGGCACGCCGGCCGCGGTGTCCAGCGCGTGCACGGTCAGCCGGCCGGTGGGCGCCGGCCGCACGGTGTCCAGCAGGCGCATCCAGACGATCTTGCCGACCTCCGCCAGCGCCGTGGCGAACTCCCGCGCGCGGTCGTTGCCGACGCGGCGCGCATAGGCGGCGAGGATCTGCCGCTTGTCGGCGTGGCGCACCGCCATGATGAAGGGGAAGCCGAAGCGCGCGACGTAGGCTTGGTTGAGTTCCTGGAAGCGCGCCATCTCCTCCGCCGTCAACCGGTCGAGGCCGGCGGCGGCCTGCTCGCCCTTCGAGGAGTCCGTCAGTTCTCCGGCGACGGCCGCGCGGCCGGCGAGGTCGGGGTGGGCGTTCAGCAGCGCCAGCCGCCGGCCTTCGTCCGCCGCCGCGATGGCGCCGGCCATGGCGGCGTGCAGCGCCGTCAGCGAGGCGAAGGGCCGCCGGCCGAACGCCGCCCCGGCCACCCAGGGCGAATGCTCCGCCATGCCGCCGAACCGGGCCAGGAAGCCCTCGCGGTCGAGCGCGTTGACCTCATCGAGGGTGAGACGCGTCATGGCGTGGCCTCCCCCAACAGGTCGCGCAGCGCCAGCGCCACCACCTCGGTCGCCTTGCGCAGATCCGACAGGGGAAGCCGTTCGTCGGCGCGGTGGGCGTTGGCCTCCTCGATGGTGCGCGGACCGGCGCCGTACAGCACGATCGGCACGCCGGCCGCCGCGTAGTGGCGGGCATCCGTGTAGAGCGGCACGCCCTTGGCCGCCACCGACTCGCCCATGATGCGGCTGGCGTGGGCGCACAGCGCGTCGGCCAGCCGTTCCGTGCCGGGCAGCGGCGTGAGGGGTTCGGCCAGCAGGATGCGCCGCACCTCCACGCGCGCCGCCGGGAAACCGGCGGCGGCCTCGGCGATCACGGCGCGCAACGCCGCCTCGACCGCCGCCGGGTTCTCCTCCGGGATCATGCGGCGGTCCAGGCGCAGGGTGACGCGGTCGGGCACCACGTTGGTGTTGATGCCGCCCTTGATCAGCCCGACCGTCAACTGCGGCGAGCCGATGCCCGGCACCGCCGACACCGTGCCGGCAAAGCCCTTGCGGTGGGCGTACAGCGCGTTCAGCACGGATGTCGCCGCCTCCAGCGCGTCGATGCCGGTACCGGGCAGGGCGGCATGCGCCGATTTGCCGTTGACCTCCACTTCCAGGTGCAGGCAGCCGTTGTGCGCGGTGACCACGCCGTAGCTGAAGCCGGCGCCGATGGCGAAATCCGGTTTGCTGATGCCCTCGTCCAGAAGCCACTTCGGTCCGATCTCGCCGCCCGCCTCCTCGTCGTAGGTCAGGTGCAGCTCGACCGTGCCCTTGCACACGCCGCCGGCCGCGATCAGCGCCTTGAGCGCGAAGGCATAGGTGGCGAAGTCGGACTTCGACACGGCGACGCCGCGCCCGACCATCCAGCCGTCCACGATCTCCGCGCCGTACGGGTCGCGGGTCCAGCCCTCGCCCGGCGGCACCACGTCGCCGTGCGCGTTCAGCGCCACCACGGGGCCGTCGCCGAAGCGGTGCCGGATCACGAGGTTGACGGCGCTGACCATGCCGTTGGCGCGCACCCGGTCGTCCGGCACGCGGTGCCGCTCGACGGTGAAGCCCAGGCCCTCCAGCAGCTCCGCCGCGCGTTCGGCGTGCGCCGCGCAGTCGCCCGGCGGGTTGTCGGAGGGGACCTTGACCAGTTCGGCCAGGAAACGGGTTTCGGCGTCGAAGGCGGCGTCGATCGCCTGGGAAAGGTCGGTCATGGTGCAGGTTCCGTGAAGGATTGGACGAAGCGGTGGAGAACGTGGGTGCCGGCCGGCGCCGTCATGCCTTCGCCCCGTGCGGGTGCTCGGCCATCCAGTGGCGCGCGATGTCCAGCCGGGTGGCGACCCACACCCGCTCGTGCCCGCGCACGTAATCCAGGAAGCGGGCGAGCGCCGCCGCGCGGCCGGGCCGGCCGGCGAGACGGCAGTGCAAGCCCACCGACAGCATCTTCGGCCGCTCGGCCCCTTCCGCGTACAGCACGTCGAAGCTGTCCTTCAGGTAGGCGAAGAACTGGTCGCCGGAATTGAACCCCTGCGGGCTGGCGAAGCGCATGTCGTTGGCGTCCAGCGTGTAAGGCACGATGAGCTGTGGCCTGCCGTGCGAATCGTCCCAATACGGCAGTTCGTCGGCGTAGGAATCCGCGTCGTAGACGAAGCCGCCCTCCTCGGCCACCAGCCGGCGCGTGTTGGGGCTGCAGCGGCCGAGGTACCAGCCCTGGGGACGCGAGCCGGTGACGCGCGTGTGCAGCTCGATGGCGCGCATCATGTGCTCGCGCTCCACCTCCTCGGGGACGTGCTGGTAGTCGATCCAGCGGTAGCCGTGCGTGGCGATCTCCCACCCCGCGGCCTGCATTGCCGCCACCGCGTCCGGATTGCGCTCCAGAGCCATGGCCACGCCGTAGACGGTGACCGGCATGCCGCGCTCGGTGAACAGGCGATGCAGCCGCCAGAAGCCGGCGCGCGAGCCGTATTCGTAGATCGACTCCATGTTGACGTGCCTCATGCCCGGAATGGGCTGGGCGCCGACGATTTCCGACAGGAAGGCTTCCGAGGCGGCGTCGCCGTGCAGGACGCAGTTCTCGCCGCCCTCCTCGTAGTTGATGACGCACTGCACCGCCACGCGCGCCCCACCCGGCCAGTTGGCGTGCGGTGGCACGGCCCCATAGCCGATCATGTCGCGCGGATAGCCGGCCTGCGTGCCCATGTTTTCCGTCCTCCCGACGTGTCTTCAGGTCGGCGCGAAGCGCTCCGGGAGGTCAGTGTAGGCCTTCGGGTGCGGCGCTGCATAGCCCGGCGCCGGCACGCTCAATGCCGGGCCGGTCGGCGGTAGATGAACCAGTAGACCGCCCCCACCAGCACGGCGCCGCCGATCCAGTTGCCCAGCGTCACCGCGCCCAGGTTGACCAGGAAACGGCCGGCGTCGATGGGTGGAAAGGTCCGCCCCAGTTCGGCCCAGAAGCCGTCCGGCGCGCCCCACTGGATAAGCAGCCCCAGCGGCACGAAGTACATGTTCGCCACACAGTGCTCGAACCCGGCGGCCACGAAGGCGCTCACCGGCAAGGCGATGGCGAGGATCTTGTCGCTCACGCTCCGCGCTCCCAGGGCCAACCACACCGCCAGGCAGACCAGCACGTTGCACAGGATGCCCAGGAAGAACGCCTGCATCACCGGCAGGGCGCTCTTGGCCGTGGCGACGTACAGGGCCGTCGCCCCCACTGCGCCATGGCCGAAGGTGTACTGCCCGGACAGGAACACCAGCGCCGCCGTGCCCAAGGCACCCACGAAGTTGCCCAGCCACACCAGCGTCCACACCCGCAGCATCTGCCGCCACGTCAGCCGGCCGCTGGCCCAGGCCATGACCATCAGCGCGTCGCCGGTGAACAGTTGCGCGCCGCCCACCACCACCAGCACCAGCCCCAGCGAGAACACCAGCCCGCCCAGCAGGCGCGTGACGCCGTAGGACAGCATGCCCTCCGCCCCCGACATGGCCACGGTGGCGAACAGCCCGCCCAGCGCGATGAAGGCGCCGGCCAGCACGGCCAGCGCCAGCAGCGTCGGCGTGTCGTAATGCGCCTTCTTCACGCCCAGCTCCTCGGCTGCCAGCGCGATGGCGTCGGGCAGCCGGGCATCCAGCGTGTAGGGCGCCTCCAGCCCCGCCGGTCGATGCATGTCCATGGTCCTTGGTCCTCCTCACACCGGCCACGGGACGCGCGCCGCGTCCGGGCGCGGCGCGCGTCCCGGTCAACAGCGCCCGCGAAGACCCGTCCTAGTCGGCAGCCCGGTCGTTGCGGGCGATGAGGGTGCGCAGCACCTGCTTCAGCGTGCGCGCCTCCTCGCGGGAATAGGCAGCGAGGATGGAGCGCTCGTGCTCCTTGGCGGCCACCAGCAGGTCCGCGACGAGGGCATCGCCCTTGGGCGTGCTGCGGACCAGCACCGTCCGCCGGTCGCCCTCGCCCGGCACGCGCTCGACCAGCCCGTCGGCGGCCATGCGGTCGACCACCTTGGTCAGCGTCGGCTGCTTGTAGAGGACCCCCTTGGCCAGTTCGCCGACGGTCAGCCCCGGCGTGCCCGACAGCACGGCCAGCACCCGCCACACGGGCACGGGGACCCCGCGCCCGGCCAGACGGTCGTGGAACTGCGCGCTCGCCACGTGGCTGGCCCGCGCCAGCAGGTAGAGCAGGTAATCGTCGATGAAGCGCTCGTCGTCGGGCGTGGCGGCGGCGGTCGGGAGGGCGACGTCGGGCATGTCCATCCTCACAACGCCAGGCTTCCGACGCTGGTGCCGCCGCACACGTACAGCACCTGCCCGGTGACGAAGGAATTCGCCGGATCGGCGAAGAACAGCACGGCGCGCGCCACGTCGTCGGGCAGGCCGATCCGGCGCACGGGGATCGCGGCGGCCAACTGGTGTTCCTTCTCGCTCCCGGCGGGGATGACCTCGTGGAACATGTCGGTCCTGATCGGCCCCGGCGCCACCACGTTGACGGTGATGCCCCGCGGCGCCAACTCCAGCGCCCAGGTCCGCGCCATGCCCAGCATGCCGGCCTTGGTCGCCGAGTAGGCCGTGCGCGTCTGCAGGCCGAGTGCCGCGCGCGACGACAGCAGCACGATCCGGCCGAAGCCGGCCTTCTGCATGGCCGGCAGGCAGGCCTGCGTCAGGCTGATCGCGGCGGCGAGGTGCAGGTTGACCAGCGCGTTCAGGTCCTCCAGCCGCACCTCCGGCAGCGGGGCGGGCCGGATGACACCGGCGTTGTGAACGATGGTGGTGGGCGCGAAGCGCTGCGCCACCTCCGCCGCCGCCTCGGCCGTCGCCGTCGCGTCGGTCAGGTCGGCCAGCACCGAATGCAGGCGCGGGTGGTCGATGTCGGCCGACCGCCGGGCCAGCGACACCACTTCGTAATCCGCGGCCAGCAGCGCCGCGCAGATCGCCTTGCCGATTCCGGCGCTGCCGCCGGTGACCACGGCCGTGCGGTTTTCCATGGGTGCTTCTCCTTGTCAGGATCGCCGCTTCTTCAGATGCCGCGTGTCCACGCACCGTGGCGACCGCGGCAGGTCGCGGGCCAGGGTTTTCAGCTCGCCGCGCGAGATCTTCTGCGTTGCCGTCAGCGGCACCCGATCCACGAACACCACGTAGCCCGGCGCCTTGTGGTAGGCGAGCTGGTCCAGGCAGTGGCCGACGATCGCCGACGCCGCCTCCGGCAGGCGGTCGTCGGAAAGGTGTTCCGCCGGGATGACGCAGGCCAGCACCTCGTCGCCGCGCACCGGGTCGGGGGTGGCGGCCACCGCCACCTCGCGCACCAGCGGATGGCGGCGCAGCACGCTTTCCACCTCCACCGCCGCGATGTTCTCGCCGCTGCGGCGGATGACGTTCTTCTTGCGGTCGATGAAGTGCAGGTCGCCGTCGCCGTCGCGCAGCACAAGATCGCCGGTGTGGAAGTACCCGCCCTCCCACGCCGCGCGCGTGGCATCCTCGTCCTTCAGGTATTCGACGAAGAAGCCGGCGCGCGGGTCGGGTCCGGCCGCCCGCACCAGCAACTCGCCCGGCTGCCCGTCCGGCACGTCGCGTCCCTCCTCGTCCACAAGACGGACTTTCACCGCCGGTTCCGGCTTGCCGAAGCAGGCGGTTCCGACCTTGCGCGGCTCGTGGTTGGCGATGATCACGGCGCCGGCCCCCGTCTCGGTCATTGCCCAGGCCTCCAGCAGGGGGAAGCCGAAGCGTTCCTCGAACGCCGCGTGCAGCCGGCCGTCGATGCCCGCGCCGAAGCCGAAGCGCAGCCCGTGCGCCCGGTCGTCGGGGCTGGGGTCCGCCTTCATCAGCATGGACGGCATGACGCCCAGATAGTGGCAGATGGTGGCGCCGCTCTCGCGCACGCTGCTCCACCAGCTCCTGGGATGGAAGCGGTCGAGCGGGACGATGCAGCAGCCGGACAGGACCATCGCCATAGTCGAATAGGCCATGGCGTTCATGTGCACCATGGGCAGCGGCGTGATCAGCCGCTCCACGCCGGGGCGCAGCGTGCACAGCCCGCCGATGGCGTTGTACCAGGCGCCCGCCCCGGTGAAGTAGGCGTTCGACAGCACGCATCCCTTCGGCCGCCCCGTGGTGCCGGAGGTGTAGAGCAGCGCGCACTCGCTGCCCTCCCCCACCGGCTGCCCCGCCTTGGGCGGTGGTACGGGTGCGGTGGCGACGGCATCGTCCGGCCCGAACAGCGCCACCGCCCGGCCGACGCGCGCGGCGGCCGCCTCCAGCCCGGCGCGCCGCTCCGGCAGGGTGACGGCGGCGCACAGCTCGCTGTGGTCGATCAGGTGGTCCAGTTCGGCCGCGCGCAGGTCGGCGTTGATCGGCACGACGCTGACCCCCAGCGCGTTCAGCGCCAGCCAGTGCAGGAAGAACGCCGGGCGGTTCTCCAGCAGCAGCCCGACGCGGTGCCCGTGGCCGTAGCCGGCGCGCCGGTACTCCTCCGCCAGCCGGTCCACCGCCGCCAGCGCCTCGCCATAGCCGATGGTGCCGGCGGCTATGCCGTAGTGCCCGGCGGTCTCCGGCAGGATGTGCAGGAACGGGGCGTCGGGCCGGGCCTCCGCCGTGGCGCGGAACGTGCCTGAGACGGTCGTCATGCGGGCCCTCACAGGAAAAGCTGGATGGATGGCAGCGCGGCGTCGCTGTTCAGGATGTCGACGCGCTTCAGCACGATCTTCAGCGCCCCACCGTCGACGCGCAGGTGGTGGAACGCCGTGGCCGCGTAGATCTGCTGCTCGTCGCCCCGCGTCTCGGTGTAGAGGAAAGGCGTGCGCGTCACGTAGCGGTTGGCCGGCGGGTCATAGGTCTCCACGTCGGGCCGCTGCAGCACGTGCAGGCAGCGGCTGGCCGGGTGCTGGGCGTGGGCGTTGGGGGTCTTGAACCGCTCGATGCGCAGCCGCAGCAGGAAGCGGTCCTCGTAGGCCAGCGAGGTGTGGTTGATTCCGTCCGGCTGGCCGGGGGTCAGCGGCACCCAATAAGTACCATCCTCGGCGAACAGCCCGTACCACTCCTCATAGCGTTTGGTGTCCAGCAGGTGGGCCTCGTCGGTGACGAAGCGGACGAGGTCGGCCTCGGTCGGCGGGTTGGCAATGCTCATCACGGCACCTCGCTCGTTTGCGGCTGCATGTAGCGGGCCCAGGCACGGAACTGGTTGCGCATGGAGATTTCGCTGGTGCCGTTCACCGTCAGGTCCGTCTGCCCGACCTCGCTCCCGTCGAAGTCGCGATGCAGGCTGACCCAGTCGTTGCCGTCGGTGTGCAACCCCTCCTGGATCGAGCGGTAGGCGTGCAGGTCGTCGTGCCCGACCGGCGACATCGGCGAGTTGATGAGGCGCGAGTACATCATGGTGCGCTGGTGCAGCACGTCGGGTGCGCCCTTCAGCTTGAAGGTCCAGCTCTCGATCAGCGTCTTGTCAGCCGCGATCGGCTTGGCGAGGCGGATCGCCTGGATGGCGCCCTTGATGGTCAGACTGGGGTAGTAGACCGTGTTGTGCCGCACGGTGCCAAGGATCTGCCGCGTCTTCTCCTCGCCGTAAGCCTTGACCAGCGAATCCTCGTAGCCGGGGATGGCCGAATAGTTGGAATGGATGCTGCCCTTGACGCCGGTGTAGCTGTGCCCGTTGTCGAAGACGCGCACGCCCATCGCGTCGAAGAACTCGTAGTCGCTGGCGAAGGGCGTGATGATCTCCACCGCCATGGGCTTGGGCACGTCGACGGGCTTCTCGGCCCAGAGCTGTCTGGCGGTGCCGGCGACGGACTCGTGCGCCACCATGGGGTGCATGGTGTCGTTCAGGTTCTCGACGAACATCTTCCAATTGCAGTTGTGCATGTAGCGCAGCACGCCGCCGGCCACCACCAGCTCCCCCTCGGGCGAGCGGTCGACCATGTTGTCGATGGAGGTCAGCGACTCCCCGAAATACTCCTCGAAGTCCGGCCCGTGTTCCGACAGGCGGGCGAAGACGAAACCGCGGTAGTTGCGCACCGCCTGCACGGCCGCCACGCCCTTGGACGCCTGGCATTCCTTGAGACGTGTGTTGGCGTAACCGTTCTTCAGCGGGATCGCCAGCAGCGAGCCGTCGGTCTTGAAGGTCCAGGCGTGGTAAGGGCAGCGGAAGAACTTGCCGGTGTTGCCGCAGGTGTCGGTGACCAGCCGGGTGCCCTTGTGCGCGCAGCGGTTCATCAGCACGCGCACGGTGCGGTCGGTGTGGCGGACCATGATGACGGGCTGGGTGGCGATCTCGGTCGTGTAGTAGTCGCCGGGGTTTGGCACCTGACTGTCGTGGCCGACGTAGATCCAGGTGTTGCGCCAGAGGTTCTCCATCTCCAGCGCGAACACCTCCTGGTCGATGTAGACGTCGCGGTGCACGGCGTCCGGCTCGACGAGGGCCGCGACCGCCGCCGGATTGTCCCGGTACTTGCCCATGGGGCACCTCCTCCCGTCCTGGTTCTTACATGTCGAGGACCAGCCGCTCCCCCTTGGCACGGGAGACGCAGATCTGCATCACCGTGCCGCTCGCCTTCTCCGCGTCGTCCAGGTAGTGGTCGCGGTGGTCGATCTCGCCGGACATCACTTGGCAGGTGCACACGCCGCACTCGCCGCGCTTGCAATCGAACAGCGGGTCCAGCCCCTCGTCGATCAGCACGTCGAGGATGCTGCGGTCGGCCGGCACCTGCACGGTGCGGCCGCTCTGCGCCAGTTCCACCTCGAAGGCGTGGTCGCCGGCCACGGGTGCGGCCTCGGTGAACAGTTCGGACTTCAGGTCGGCGCGGTCCCAGCCGCGCGCGAGCGCGCCGTCGATCACCGCGTCGATCATGCCCTTCGGGCCGCAGACGTAGATCGGCTGGCCCGGCTTCGCCTCGGACAGCAGCCGGTCCACCGCGAAGCGGCAATCCGGCTCGTCGTCGGCGTAGACGCGCAGACCGTCGCCGACCACCGGCGCCATCTCCCGGACGAAGCAAAGCATCGCCCGGCTGCGGCCGGTGTAGTGCAGCGTGAACGACTTGCCATGCGCGCGCAGTTCGGCGGCCATGGAGAGGATCGGCGTGATGCCGATGCCGCCGGCCACCAGCACGTGCCCGTCGCGCGTCAGGTCGAGCGGGAAGGTGTTGATGGGCCGGCTGACCGTCAGCCGGCCGCCCTCCCTCAGCGCCTCGTGCATGAAGCGCGAGCCGCCGCGCCCCGGCTCCTCCCGGCGCACGGCGATCAGGTACTCCTCGGGGGACTGCGTGGCGGCGCGGTCGGGTGTCAGGTTGATCAGCGAGTAGTGCCGCCACTGCGGCGCACCGTCCACCGTGACCGCGACCTTGACGTGCGCGCCGGCGGTGAAGCCGGGCAGCCGCTCGCCCTCCGGGTGGCGCAGCCGGAACGCCTTGACGTGCTCGGTCAGGGGCAGGACGCCGGTGACGACCAGCGACAGCGTGTCGGGAGTGTCCGCCATATCCAACCTCCTCTCAGGAGCGTCAGCGGGGGGCTTCCAGGTGCGCCTCGGCCAGCGCTGCCTCCAGCGCCGCACCCGTGTCGTCGGCAAGTGCAGCGTCGCACAGCACGCGCAGGTAGCCGGCGGGGTCGGACTTGCGGCGCATGGCCGGCACCAGCGCCATCAACCGTTCGAAGTTGCGGGTGCCGCGCTGGTGCGTGTCGCTGTAGCCTTTCACCAGCCGCTGCGCCCTGGCGATCTCCACCGCGAGCGCCGGATCTTCGGGCGCCATCGCGCGGATCAGGTCGAGCCAGCGGCGGATGCGTTCATGCTCGCACTGGAAGCGCAGCGTGCCGCGCCGCCACGGGCGCAAGCCGGCCACGGCGTAGAGCAGAAGGAAGCCGCCCAGCGACGAGGTGCGCACCACACGGCCCCTGCGCGTGAGCGGCGCCAGCACCTTGTGCGCCAGCGTGGAGCCTAGAAGCCACCGCCCCAGCCCGGCCGGCAGGGTGTCGGCGACCTCCTCGATGCGCGGATGCATGTACTCGCTGATCTGGAGGATCTGGTCCTTGCCCAGCCGCACCTCGTCGCACACGCGCGCGAAGCGCGAGGCGCGGGTCTTCAGGTCGGCGACGCGGATGGTGTCCTCGTACGACATCCACAGCGCCAGATGCCGCGCCACCTCGTCCAGCAGTTCGGGATGGCCGGACGCGCGGAACGGCGCCAAGCGCTCCAGGTACTCCTGCGCGTAGGCCGGGTCCTGATAGTCGGTCAGGCGCTTGACACCTTCGCGGATCGTTTCCGTGGTCTCCTCCGGCACGGCGACGGCGGCGTCGCCGCCTTGCGCCCGCTCGTACCCGGCGCTGAAAGCCGCGAGGCTGGCCTCCACGCCCACCCCACCGCGGCGAATCGCCGCCTCGAACTGCGCCCGCTCGAAGGGCAGCGCCTGCGAACCGGCCAGCGCGCCGAACAGGGCGGCGCTGATGACGCTGCCGGTGCTCTCGGCGATGTGGGCCATGTCGGCGAAGACGTGGCGCCTGGCCGCTTCCTTCCCCGCCGCGATCAGCGCTTCCGCGTCCACCCGCCCGTCGGCGGGCGCGGTGCGCTCGCGGATCGAATAGACGCGGTGGGTGGAGGCGATCAGCACGGTGCGGTCGGGCGTGACCAGCCCGCGCTGCACGGCGCGCCCGGCCTCCATCAGCTCCGACGCCAGCACAATGTCCACGTCGCCGGGCACCGGCGTCAGCGACAGCACCGGGTCGCGGCCGGCGGCCTTCGCCGCCGCCTCGGGGAACAGCTCGATGTAGTAGATGGTGGCGCCGGTGCGCTGGGCGACACCGGGCACGGACGTGCTCTGGGCGATGCAGCCGGCGTGCTCGGCCAAGTCCACGATCCAGTCGGACAGCACGCCGCCGCCCTCGCCGCCCATGGCGACTACGGCGATGGTGATGGCGCGGACCGGCGCGTCCTGGCCCTGGGCGGCTTGCGCCGACGGCGCGTCGAGGTCAAGCGGCATGGCGTTCCAACCGTCGGTCGATGCGGGCCTGCAGGCGGCCGATTACCCAGCCGTTCACGCGGTGGCGCAGCCGGTCCCACCAGGACGGGTTGCTGATCAGTTCGGCGCGGTAGAAGGACGGGCAGAGCACGGCGGCGTCCGCCACCTCACCGCACAGCCCGCAGCCGACGCAGGAATTCTGCACCTGCGTGATCGGGTCGCGGCGGAGCGGGTCGGGGTTGGGCGCGATGGACAGCGACGGGCAGCCGGACAGGCGGATGCAGGAATGGTCGCCGGTGCAGGTGTCGGGATCGACGCCGAAGCGCTCGCGCACCACGCGCCGGCCTTCCTTGACCATCCGCTTCATCAGCGGCTTCACCCGGCGCTGCCTGTTCAACATGCATTCGGATTGGGCGATGATGACCTTCGGCCCCTTCTCCTTCGTCGTCAGCGCCTCGCGCAGGGTGTCGCGCACGCGGGCCACGTCATAGGTGCGGGTCAGCGTGCGCACCCACGTGACGCCAACGCCACGCACCGCGCGCTCGATGGGGTTCTTCGTCGCGCGGTTGGGGTTGTCGGCCAGGGACGACGGAATGTCCTGCCCGCCGGTCGCCGCGGCGTAGCCGTTGTCCACCACCACCAGCACGTTGTCGGACCGGTTGAACACCGCGTTGCCGACACCGCTGGTCAGGCCGTTGTGCCAGAATCCGCCGTCGCCCATCACGCTGATGGTGCGCTTCGACGCGTCCCTGGCGTTCAGCGCCGAGGCGCCGGCCCAGCCCAGGCCGTAGCCCATGGTGGTGTTGCCGATGTTGAAGGGTGGCAGGATCGAGAACAGGTGGCAGCCGATGTCGCAACTGACGTGGTGCGGACCCAGTTCGCGCTCCACCAGCTTCATGGCGGTGAAGATCGGCCGCTCCGGGCAGCCGGTGCAGAAGCCCGGCGGACGCGGGTCGACGCTGCCGGCCACCTCCTTGGCAACGGGGGCTGGCACGGAGACGCCACCCTGCACCGCCACGTCGGGCATGTAGCGCTCGACGAACGCCCGCAGGCCGTTCAGCACCACCGGGGCCGTGTACTCCCCGGCCATCGGCAGCATGTCCTTGCCATGCACCTTCGTGGTCAGGTCGGCCCTGCGCAGCGTGGCGTGCAGCGCCTGCTCGATGAACTCCGGCTGGCCCTCCTCGATCATCAGCACGGCGCGCTTGCCGGCGCAGAAGCGGTTGATCTCCGCGTCCACCAGCGGGTAGGTGACGTTGAGGACGTAGAGCGGGATGTCGCTGTTGCCGAACGCGTCGCTGAGGCCCAGCAACTGCAACGCGCGGATGACCGTGTTGTACATGCCGCCCTGGAGGATCAGGCCCACATCCTGACCGTCATCGGCAAACACCTCGTTCAGCCCGCGCTCCTGGATGAAGCGGAGGGCGGCGGGCCAGCGCGTGTTCACCTTCTCCTGCTCGTGCAGGAAGCTCGACGGCGGCAGCACGATGCGGCTGACGTCGCGCTCGGGGCGCTCCATGGCGTCCTTCAGCGTGAAGTCGGGGCGCCTGTTGTCCTTGGCGGTGAAGCGGCCATGCACGTGGCAGGCGCGGATGCGCAGTTCCAGCATGACCGGCGTGTTGCTGGCCTCCGACAGCTCGAAGCCCTGCTCCACCGCCGCGACGATGCTCTCCAGGTTCGGGCGCGGGTCGAGCAGCCAGATCTGCGACTTCATGGCGAAGGCGTGCGTGCGCTCCTGCATGATGGAGGAGCCGTCGCCGTAGTCCTCGCCCACCACCACCAGCGCCCCGCCCCTGACCCCGCCGGACGCCAGATTGGCCAGCGCGTCGGAGGCGACGTTGGTGCCCACCGTGGACTTCCACGCCACCGCCCCGCGCAGCGGATAGTTGACGGAAGCCGCCAGCATGGCCGCCGCCGACGCCTCGCTGGCGCTGGATTCGAAGTGCACGCCCAGCTCTTCCAGGATCTCCTTGCCGTCGGACAGCACGTCCATCAGGTGCGAGATGGGCGCGCCCTGATAACCGCCGACGTAGGACACGCCGGACTGCAAAAGCGCCTTCGTCACCGCCAGGATGCCCTCGCCATGGAACGGCTGCCCGGCGCCAAGGCGCAGTTGCTGGACTTCTTTCGCAAAGGACCGTTCGGCCATGCGCGTCCTCCTGGGGACGGGGGCCGTCACGGGGCGGCGCGGAGCCTCCGCGCCGAAATCGGTGTGACGGCCGCTCTTTCATTTGTTGACATATGATTTTTCATACGTCCCGTCAACCATTCTGTGCGGCAATAAGTCGCATGGCGGATCGATTACGCCCCGTCCGCCGCCTGGATCGACGCTTTGACGGCGCCGAGTTGGGCGTGGAAAGCCGCCAGATCGCTGTGCGGGACGCTGCGGAACAGCTCGGCCACCCATTCGCGGTGCGCCGGGGCCATGGCTGCGAAGACCTCCTTGCCGGCCGGCGTCAGGCGGACGAGCTGGACGCGGCGGTCGCCGGGCACCGGCCGGCGCTCCACCAGGTTCTCGGCGGCGAGACGGTCGATCAGGCCGGTGACGTTGCCGTGCGTCACCATCAGCCGGCGCGACAGCTCCCCCATCACCAGCCCTTCGGGGAAGCGGTCGAGCTGCGCCAGCAGGTCGAAGCGCGCCAGCGTGGTGTCGAACCGTTCGCGCAGACGCGTGCGCAACTGCTTTTCGACCATCGCCGTGCACGCCAGCATGCGCAGCCAGACGCGCAGTTCCAGATGATCCGGCGTGGCGGGATCGGGAGCGGCATGGTGGTCGTGCCCCATGCCGGTGTCGTGGAGATCGTCCATGGGTCCGCTCCCCTCCCCCTTACGCCCACGTTCAGGGCAGCAGCTTCCAGGCACCTTTTTCGAGCTTCACCACCACCCGCGAGCGCTCGTCCACCCCATAACGGTCGTCGGGTTTGAAGGTGTATACGGCGTGCGTGCCGACCAGCTCCTTCGTGCTGACGATGGCCTCGTGCAGCGCCGCGCGGAACTCCGGCGTGCCGGGCTGCGCCTTGGGCAGCGCGCGCTTGGCGGCGTCGAGGAAGACCAGCCACGCGTCGAAGGAGTAGGCGGAGAAGGCGTCGCGCGCCGGCTCGCCGTTGGCCTTCTGGAAGGCCTCGCGGAAGGCCATGGAAACCTTGCGGGTGGGGTTCGATTCCGGCAACTGCTCGGCGACGACGACCGGGCCGGTCGGCGCGATGACACCTTCCACCGCCGCCCCGCCGACGCGCACGAAATCGGGGTTGATCAGCGCGTGCGTGCCATAGAGCGGGCCACGGAACCCGCGCTCCGCCAAGGCGATGTAGGGCAAGGCGCCCGGCGTGCCGGAGCCGCCGGTGATGACCGCTTCCGGACGGGCCGACACCACCTTCAGCGCCTGTGCCGTGACCGAGGTGTCGGCGCGCGCGTAGCGCTCGTTGGTCAGCACCTTGATGCCGCCCGGATCGGCCGTCTTCATCAGCGAGTCGTAAACGAGGTCGCCCCACGCGTCGCTGAAGCCGATGTAGCCCAGCGACTTGATGCCCGCCTTCTTCATGTGCTCGACCACGGCGGCGATCATCAGCGGGGCCGGCTGCGGGATCGTCACCATCCAGGATCCCGCTTCGCCCGGCAGATTGGCGTTGGCGATGCAGATCAGCGGCACCTTCTGCTCGCGCGCCACCGCGGCGATGGCGAGGGAGGCCGGGGAACCGGCGGTGCCGATGAGGACGTCGACCTTCTCCTCCTCGATCAGCTTGCGCGCGTTGCGCGTGGCCGCCGACGGGTCGGACGCGTCGTCGAGCTGGACGACGCGGATCTTGTTGCCCTCGACATCGCTCTTGTACGCGGCACCGGCGGCGATGCCCTTGGCGTAGGGGATGCCCAGCGACGAGACCGGGCCGGTGAGCGAGGTGATCACGCCGACGGTCAGGTCGGCCGCCGCCGCCCCCCCGGCGAACAGCGTAGCGGCGGCGAGGCAGGTGACAGAGCGGAGCAGCGTTCGCATCGAATCCCTTCCGTTCTCCCGGATGGAAAGGGCCTCTTCCGCGTCACGTCCGGGCGCGGCCGCCCGCCGGGATGGGACGAAACGTTACACTTGACACATCCGCCCAACAAGCTGTTTGTTTGAAAAACAGCGCAGCCTATAGCCCGATTTCACGTATGACCGGGGCCTCGATCAAGGCTCCAGATTGCCGAGGGCGCCGCCATGTCCCGACACGATGTTGCTCGCCTGATCATAAAGGCCGATCATCACGTGCAGCATGATGGTGGCTTTCTCGACCACCTCGGTCGTGCCGGACAGGCTGGCGGTGAGGCGCAGCAGCGTGTCGCGCCGCCGCTGCAGGTACGCCTCCACCAGCGCCTGTCCCTTCGGCGACGCGCGGTAGGTGGTGTTCTTCTTCGTCGCCGTCGCGTCGGCCTTCTCGATGTAGCCGAGCGACAACAGCTTCTTCAGCCCGTACTGAAGGTTCGCAAGGTCGTCGCGGTGGAGCAGCCGGCTGATTTCGCTCAAGCCCTTCGGCGTGCCGTTAATGTGCACGATGTGCAGGATCGACGCCTCGGCCCCGCTGAGATCCACCCCCGGCAGGGAGGCGAGGCAGTCGCGCCGCCAGCGCGCGAAGGCGGAGCTGAGGTGCCACGCCGCGTACTCGAACGCCGTCACCGCGCGCTCGTGCCGGACGTCCGGGTCGCCGGCAAGCTCCGCCGGGGCGGGAGCAGGCTTCTGGTCGTGAGGCATGATTTTCTCCTTACCAATACGCCTTTCATACAGTAATTTTTACTTTAACGGAAGATTGGCTCGGCCAATCACGGTACGGAGCGTTTCATGTCCCTCGACATCGGTCTGATCCTGGCGATGGACGGAATCGCCAACGGCGCGATTTACGTGCTGGTCGGGCTGGGAATCGTGCTGATCTTCTCGGTCACCCGCGTGGTGTTCGTGCCCTTCGGCGACATCGCGGCCTTCTCGGCGCTGACGCTGGCCTCGCTGCAGATGGGCCGGCTGCCCGGCACCATCTGGCTGGTGGCCGTGCTGGCCGCCCTCGCCACCGCCGTGGAGGCGTGGAGCCTGACCCGTCGGCAGGAGGCGTGGAAGATCCCGCGCGCGCTCCTCTTCTACGCGGCCCTGCCGCTGCTGCCGGTGGGTGCGGCGGTGCTGCTGGCCGGGCGCGATCTGCCCGTGGCGGTGGAGATCGCGCTGGCGCTGGCGCTGGTGCTGCCCATCGCCCCGCTGCTCGACCGCATCGCCTTCCGGCCGATCGCCGACGCCTCGGTGCTGATCCTGCTGATCGTCGCGGTGGCGCTGCACTTCGCGGTGGCCGGGCTGGGGCTGCTGTTCTTCGGGCCGGAGGGCTTCCGCACCGAGCCGCTGACCAGCGCCATCTTCGAGGTCGGCGGTATGATCGTGACCGCGCAGGTGGCGCTGATGATCGCCGCGTCCGTGGTGTTCAGCCTGATGCTGCTGCTGTTCTTCGAGCACACCGTCATGGGCAAGGCGCTGCGCGCCACGGCGGTGAACCGCACGGGCGCGCGGCTGATGGGCATTCGCCCGGCACGGACCGGCGCCATCGCCTTTCTGCTGGCCTCCGCGCTCGGCGGCATTTCCGGCATCCTGATCGGGCCGGTGACCACGCTGTACTACGATTCCGGCTTCCTCATCGGCCTCAAGGCCTTCGTCGGCGCCATCATCGGCGGGCTGGTCAGCTACCCGATGACGGCCCTGGGCGCGCTGCTGATCGGCATGCTGGAGAGCTACGCATCCTTCTGGAACAGCGCGTTGAAGGAGGTGGTGGTGTTCAGCTTCCTGATCCCGGTGCTGCTCTGGCGCTCGCTCGCCTACGGCGACGCCGAAGAGGCGCACGAGGAGATCGATCAATGAGGGCGCTCAGCTCCCGACCCGCCCTGATGGCCGTGGCGGTCGCGGCGGCGGTCGTCCTGCCGCACGTGGTGGGGTCGTTCACCGTCACGCTGCTGAACTACATCGGCATCTACGCGCTGGTGGCGCTGGGCCTTGTCCTGCTGACGGGCATCGGCGGCATGACCTCCTTCGGGCAGGCGGCGTTCGTCGGCATCGCGGCATACACCACCGCCTACCACACGGCGGTGATGGGCGGCTCGCCGTGGACGGGGCTGGTGCTGGCGCTGGCGCTGACCGGGCTGGTGGCGGCGGTGCTGGGCGGGGTGACGCTGCGCCTGGGCGGCCATTTCCTGCCGCTCAGCACCATCGCCTGGGGCATTTCCATCTTCTTCCTGTTCGGCAACATCGAGGGGCTGGGCCGCTACAACGGCATCACCGGCGTTCCGCCCATCGAGCTGGGCCCGCTGTCCTTCGCCGGCACGGTGCCGATGTACTACCTGATCGCCACGTTCCTGGGGCTGGCGATGTTGCTGTGCGCCAACCTGCTGGATTCCCGCCAGGGGCGCGCGGTGCGGTCCTTGCGCGGCGGGGCGGTGATGGTGGAGAGCCTGGGCGTGAACACCTTCCGCCTGCGCGTGCAGGTGTTCGTGCTGGCCGCCCTGCTGGCCGCCCTGTCCGGCTGGCTGTACGCGCACATGAGCCGCTTCGTCAGCCCCGCCCCCTTCGACCTGCGGCCCAGCATCGAGTACCTGCTGATGGCGCTGGTCGGCGGCGCCGGGCACGTGGTGGGCGCCGTCATCGGCGCCACGCTGGTGACGCTCCTGAAGAACTCCCTCCAGGACGTGCTGCCGCTGGTGTCGTCCAACGCCTCGCAGCTTGAGATCGTGGTGTTCGCCGTGCTGTTCGTGCTGCTGCTCCAGCACGCGCGCGGCGGGCTGGTGCCTTTCGTGCTGAAGCGGCTGCCCCGGCGCACGCCCCCGCCGCCGGCCGAGGCGCCGCCGCTGCGCCGCCGCGCCCTGCCGGCGCGCGGCACGCCCATCCTGCGGGTGGAGGACGCGGTGAAGACCTTCGGCGGGCTGACGGCGGTCAACCACGTCAGCTTCGACCTGTTCGCCGGCGAGATCCTCGGCCTGATCGGCCCGAACGGGGCGGGCAAGAGCACCATGTTCAACCTGATCACCGGGGCGCTCCGGCCCAGCGGCGGGCGCATCCTGCTGGACGGGCGCGACATCACCCGCCTGCCGCAGCGCGCCATCGCGCGGGCCGGAATCGCCCGGACTTTCCAGCACGTTAAGCTGCGCCCCACCATGACGCTGCTCGACAACGTGCTGCTCGGCACCTACCTGCGCACCCGTGCCGGCCTGTTCAAAGGGGCGCTCCGCCTCGACCGGGCCGAGGAGGCGCAGGCGCGCGCCGAGGCGATGCGCCAGCTCAGCCGGGTCGGCCTGGGCGACAATCCCTACGAACTGGCCGGCAACCTGCCGCTGGGCAAGCAGCGCATCCTGGAGGTGGCCCGCGCGCTGGCCTCCGACCCCGCCATCGTCGTGCTGGACGAGCCGGCCGCCGGCCTGCGCCGGCTGGAGAAGGACGCGCTGGCCGGGCTGCTGCGGGCGTTGCGCGCCGAGGGCGTCACCATCCTGCTGGTCGAGCACGACATGCAGTTCGTCATGGGCCTCGTCGACCGCATCGTGGTGATGGAGTTCGGCTCCAAGCTGGTGGAAGGAATGCCCGTCGAGGTGCGCGTCCACCCCCGCGTGCAGGAAGCCTATCTGGGAGGTGTGGCGTGAGCGCGCTGCTGGAGATCCACGACCTTCACGTCGCCTACGGCAAGGTGGAGGCGGTGCGGGGCGTCACCCTGTCCATGCAGGCCGGGGAGATGATCACCGTCATCGGCCCGAACGGGGCCGGAAAGACGACGCTGCTGGCCGCCGCCATGGGCCTGCTGCCATCCCGGGGAACCATGCGCTTCGACGGCATGGACCTGAAGCGCCTGGACGTCGAGGACCGCGTCCACCGCGGCTTCTGCCTGGTGCCGGAGCAGCGCGAGCTGTTCGGCGAGATGACGGTGGCCGACAACCTGCTGCTGGGCGCCTACACCCGCCGCCGCGACCCGGAGGGGCAGCGGCGCACGCTGCACTCCGTCTACGAGCGTTTCCCGCGGTTGGCGGAGCGGCGCGACCAGCGCGCCCACACCCTGTCGGGCGGCGAGCGGCAGATGCTGGCGCTGGGCCGCGCGATCATGAGCCAGCCGCGCCTGCTGCTGCTCGACGAACCGTCGCTGGGACTGGCGCCGCTCATCGTGCGGGAGATCTTCCGCATCGTCGCCTCGCTGCGCGAACTGGGCGTGTCCATCCTGCTGGTCGAGCAGAACGCCCGCGCGGCGCTGGAGACGGCCGACTACGGCTATGTGCTGGAAACGGGGGAGATCGTCCGCTCCGGCCCGGCGGCCGACCTCATCAACGACCCGCGGGTGATCGCCACCTACCTCGGGGGGCAGGAGTGACCCAGCCATGACACGGCCCCGCTCCGGATACGACGACATCGCCGTCGCGGTGCCGGTGACGGTGCCCTACGAGCGCTATTCGATCCGCTCGGCGCACTGGTTCCTCGCCCGCGCCCTGGCGGCGCTGGTCGCGGGGGCCGGCGTGCCGAAGGCGCGCATCGACGGGCTGTGCGTGTCCAGCTTCACCCTGGCGCCGGACACGGCGGTGGGCCTGACCCAGCACCTGGGCCTCACCCTGCGCTGGCTGGACCACATCCCCATGGGCGGCGCCAGCGGCGTGGTAGCGCTGCGCCGCGCGGCGCGGGCGGTGCAGTGCGGCGACGCGGAGATCGTCGCCTGCATCGCCGGCGACACCAACATGGTGGACAGCTTCCGCGCCAACACCTCCAGCTTCAGCGTCTTCGCGCGCGATGCCGTGTACCCCTACGCGGCCGGCGGACCCAACGCCAGCTTCGCCTTCCTCACCGCGCACTACATGCAGACCTACGGGGCGACGCGCGAGGACTTCGGCAAGCTGTGCGTCGCCCAGCGCGCCAACGCGCTGCGCTTCCCGTTTGCCCTCTTCAAGACGCCGCTGACGCTGGAACAGTACATGAAGGCGCGGCCCATCTCCGACCCCGTGCACCTGTTCGACTGCGTCATGCCCTGCGCCGGAGCGGAGGGCTTCCTGGTGATGAGCCGGGCGACGGCGAAGCAGCTCGGCCTGTCGTACGCCCGCCTGCTGGGCACCATCGAGACGCACAACGCCTTCCCCGCCGACCCCGTGCAGGAGCGCGGCGGCTGGGCGCGCGACCGCGACGATCTCTACGCCCAGGCCGGCGTCGGGCCGGCGGACATGGACTTCGTCGAGACCTACGACGACTACCCGGTCATCAACCTGTTGCAGTTGGAAGACCTGGGCTTCTGCGAGAAGGGCGGCGGGCCGGAGTTCGTGCGCGCCAACAGCTTCGAGGTGGAGGGCACGTTCCCCTTCAACACCTCGGGCGGGCAGCTTTCCGTCGGGCAGGCGGGGGCGGCCGGCGGCTACCTGGGCATGGTGGAGGCGATCCGCCAGTTGACCGGGTCCGCGCTGGGTGCCGCCGTGCCGAAGGCGCGGCACGGGCTGGTGTCCGGCTTCGGCATGATCAACTACGACCGCGGCCTGTGCACCGGCGCCGCCGTGCTGGCCGGCGCGGCGTGAGAGCAAGGAGGCACCTCCCGTGTCCGAACCCCTCCAGCGGCCCAAGCGCAAGAACCCCATCCTCGCCACCCGCCTGCCGAAGGAGCCGCCGAGTGCCCGCAGCCGCGCCGCGCTCGGCCTGACGTCCGCGGCGGCCTATGGCCGGTTCGAGCTGCAGGTCTGCGCCGCCTGCGGCACGGTGCAGTACCCCCCGCGCGAGGCCTGCCACCAGTGCCTGTCGACGGCGCTGGTCTGGACCCCACAGTCCGATAGCGGCGAGTTGCTGACCGAGACGCTGGTCCGTCACTCCATGGAGCTGTTCTTCCGTGAACGCGCACCCTGGCGCGTCGGCATGGTGCGGCTGCCCTCCGGCCCTACGGTCATCGCCTACCTGCACGCCGACTGCCCGCCCCCGCCCGCCGCCGTGCGGATCGAGGCGGCGCTCGACCGCGCGGGTCAGGCGGTGCTGGTGGCGCTGCCGGCCGACGGCCGCACGCGGCTGGCCGATGACCCGAAGCTGCGCGACATGACCTGCGACCCGCGCTTCCGCAAGGTGCTGGTGACCGACGCCAAGTCGCCGGTGGGACAGGCGGTGGTGAAGGCCGCCGTGGCGGCCGGGGCCGACCTCGTGTGGGCCGGCTATGCCGAGGCGTGGAAGAAGACGCCGGGGTTCGAGGATCTGAAGGACATTCCCCAGGTGGCGCTGATCCCGCTGGACGTCACCGACTCCCGCTCCGTGCACGAGGCGGCGGGGGAGATCGGCTTCAAGGTGGACATCCTGATCAACACCGCCGACTACCACCGCACCTACGGCATCTTCGACCGCCCCGGCGTGGAGACCGCGCAGGCGGAGATGGAGGTCAACTGCATCGGCCTGCTGCGCCTGGCGCAGGAGTTCGCGCCGGTCATGCGGGCGCGCGGCGCCGACGGTCCATCCAGCGCGGTGGCGTGGGTGAACCTCTTGTCGATCTACGCGCTGTCCAACTTCCCGCCGCACGGCACTTATTCGGCGTCCAAGGCGGCGGCGCTGTCGCTGTCACAGAACCTGCGGGCGGAGATGCGGAAGTCGGGCGTGCGGGTCATCAACCTGTTCCCCGGCCCCATCGACGACGAGTGGAACCAGATGCTGCTGCCGCCCAAGCTGGCGCCCGCGGCCGTCGCGTCGGCCATCATGGGCGCGCTGCAAGGCTCGGTCGAGGACGTGTTCCCCGGCGACGTTGCGCAGGAGTGGCTGGCCCGCTGGCGCGAGAACCCCAAGGGCCTGGAGCGCGAGCTGTCGATGTGACGGCCCAACAAGAGCACGAGGAGACGCCTGCCATGACCGCCGCCCTTACCGCCCTGATCGGGGCGCTCGCATCCGGGGACGTCCGCATCGTCGACCTGACGCAGGTGCTGTCGCCGGACTTCCCGCAGATCACCCTGCCGCCGGAGCTGGGCCAGTGCCGCCCCTTCCGCCTGGAGACCGTGTCGGAGTACGACGAGCGCGGCGGCGGCTGGTACTGGAACAACTTCTCCTGCGGGGAGCACACCGGCACCCACTTCGACGCGCCGATCCACTGGATCTCCGGCCGCGACCTGCCGAACAACAGCACCGACACGCTGCCGGTGCGGGACTTCGTGGCGCCGGCCTGCGTCGTTGACTGCTCGGCCGAAGCCGCGAAGGACGCCGACTTCCTGCTGACCGTCGATTTCCTGAAGGCGTGGGAGGCGCGGCATGGGCGCATCCCGGCCGGCTCCTGGGTTCTGATGCGCACGGACTGGTCGAAGCACACCGACCCCGTCGCCTACCAGAACTTCGACGAGGAGGGGCAGCACACCCCCGGCCCCGACCCCGACGCCGTGCGCTTCCTGGTCAAGGAGCGCGACGTGCTGGGCTTCGGCACCGAGACCATCGGCACCGACGCCGGACAGGCCGCGCACTTCAAGCCGCCCTATCCCTGCCACACCTACATGCACGGCGCGGGCAAGTACGGCCTGCAGTGCCTGACCAACCTGGACCAGCTTCCCCCGACGGGTGCGGTGGTGATCGCCGCGCCTTTGAAGATCGAGCGCGGCAGCGGCAGCCCGCTGCGCGCGCTGGCGCTGGTCCCGAAAGCGGCCTGATGCGGCGGGGCGGATGTGACGGGATGATACGCCGCGATACGGCGCACCGGGTTGCGTAACGCAGAGACCCCAGGAAATATGTTATCTTTCAAATATTGACCTCTCAAGCAAATCCATTAGCATACATATGCAGATGCAAGTGCGCTTGCATCCATCAACCGCGAGCGGGGAGGACACGCCATGGAGATCGCGGTTCTGGGCGGCGGGAACGGCTGTTACGCCGCCGCGGCCGACCTCTCGGAACGTGGCCACAGGGTGCGGTTCTGGCGCCGGGACGCCGCGGCGCTGCGCCCGGTGCTGGAGAGCCGCAGCATCCGCATCAGGGACTTCCAGGGCGAACGCGACGTCGCCATCGCCCTGCCCACATCCGACATCGGCGCGGCGGTGCGCGGGGCGGATCTGATCCTTGTGCCGACGCCGGCCTTCGCGCAGGCCGACATCGCCGCCGCCATGGCGCCGCACTTGTCCGACGGGCAGGTGGTGTTCCTGCCGCCCGGCACCTTCGGCAGCTTTGTCATGATGAAGCGCCTGCGCGACGCCGGCTGTACCGCGCACGTCGCCTTCGCCGAGACCGGCACCCTACCCTGGCTGGTGCGCAAGCACGGCGCGGCCACGGTGGCCATCACCACGCGCGCCACCCGCCTGCCCACCGGTGTCTTCCCGGCGGAGGCGACGGAACACGCGCTGGCGGTGATCGCCCGCGCCTTCCCCAAGGCCATCGAGCGGTGCGAGGACGCGCTGTCGGGCGCGCTGATGAACGCCGGGCCGATCATCCACCCGCCGCTGATCCTGATGAACGCCGGCCCCATCGAGCATTTCGAGCGCTGGGACATCCACAACGAGGGCACGCAGCCCAGCGTCCGCCGGGTGACCGACGCGCTGGACGCCGAGCGCGTCGCCATCCGCGAGGCGCTGGGCTACACGGCGCCGCACTTCCCGCTGGCCGACCATTACGACTCCGCGCGGCCGGAATGGATGTACGGCAACATGGCGCACGACAAGCTGGTGGATTCCGGCGACTGGCGCGAACGGCTGGACCTGAAGACGCACCGCTACATGCTGGAGGACGTCGGCCACGGCCTCGCCTTCCTGGTGTCGGTGGGCGAATGGGCGGGCGTGCCCTGCCCGGTGGCCGCCGGCCTCCTGGCGCTCGGCTCCGCCGTCGCCGAGCGCGACTTCCGCCGCAGCGGGCGCACGCTGAAGACGCTGGGCCTGGACGTCCTGGACCGCGCGGCGATGCGCGAACTCCTGACGCGGGGGATCTGAGATGCGGCCCGTCGTCGCCTGCGTGGGCGCCGGCCGCATGGGCTGCGGCATCGCCCACGTCTTCGCCTACGCCGGGCACGAGGTGCGGCTGATCGACGGCAAGGAGCGACCGGACGAAGACTTCCAGCGCCTCGCGCAGGGCGCCCGGACCGGCATCAAGGGCGGGCTGAAGGCGCTCGCCGGGTTTGGCCTGCTGGAGGAGGCGGACATCGCCCGCATCCTGGCGCACATCCGCATCCTGCCGCGCGCCGCCATGGCCGAGGCGCTGTCCGATGCCCGCTTCGTCTTCGAAGGCGTGCCGGAGGTGATGGAGGCCAAGCGCGAGGCGTTCGACCGGATCGGCCGGCACGCCGCGCCCGACGCCATCGTCGCCTCCACCACCTCCACCTTCCTGTCCACCGCGCTGGCCGACATGGTGGCGGGACCGGAGCGCTATCTGAACGCCCACTGGCTCAACCCCGCCTACCTCGTGCCGCTGGTGGAGCTGAGCCCGACGCCGCGCACGGACGAGGCCGCCATTCAGGAGCTGGAAACGCTGCTGACGGGTGTCGGCAAGGTGCCGGTGCGCTGCGCCGCCTCGCCCGGCTACATCGTGCCGCGCCTGCAGGCGCTGTGCATGAACGAGGCGGCGCGCATGGTGGAGGAAGGTGTCGCCTCGGCCGAGGACATCGACCGCGCGGTGCGCGTCGGCTTCGGCTTCCGCTTCGCCATCCTGGGCCTGCTGGAGTTCATCGACTGGGGCGGCGGCGACATCCTCTTCTACGCCAGCCGCTACCTGACGCAGGCGACCGGCCAGGACCGCTTCGCCGCCCCGGCCATCGTCGAGCGCAACATGGCCGAGGGGCGCATCGGGTTGAAGACCGGAAAGGGCTTCTACGACTTCACGGCCATGGACGTGCCGGCCTACCAGACGGAGACGCTGGGCCGCTTCGTGGCGCTGCTGCGCCACATGGGGATGGCGCGCCCGCCGGCGTGACGGCAAACGCTTGAAGCGTGAAGCGGTTGGGGGCGTCCTTTCCGCCACGCCGAAAGACATAGCGCGTCACTCGGGCTTCTTGCTGACAGGAACGCCGGACGGCTGATATTTTAAATCGCAAGCAATCGCGCCGCCCCTTGACGCGGTCAACGACAACGGAGGGAGCAGATGATGAAGGTGCACACCGCGCTGGCGTCGGCCGCCGTCGCGCTCGTCCTGGGAGCCGTGGGAGCCATGGGAACCGCCCGCCCCGCCGCGGCGGAAGAGGTGCTGCGCGCGGTGACCGCGTTCCCCAAGCCGGTCGAGTTCAGCCAGTCCTTCCTGCGCTTCGTCGACAAGGTCAACGCCATGGGCAAGGGCGTGGTCCGCATCACCCACACCGGCGGGCCGGAGGTCATCCCGCCCACCCAGCAGGCCGACGCCGTACGCCGCGGCGTGATCGACATGCAGTACGGGCCGGGCACCTACTACCTGGGCGACCTGCCGGAGGTGGACGCCTGGGTGGGCAGCACCGTGTCGCCGGCGCAGGCGCGGCAGGCCGGCGGGTTCAAGGTGATGCAGGACGCCTACGCCAGGAAGCTGGGCGTGCACCTGCTGGGTCATTTCGATTCCAGCATCAACTTCTACATCTACATGACCAAGGAACCGAAGCGCACGCCGGACGGCGGCGTCGATCTTTCCGGCGTCAAGCTGCGCAGCCAGCCGATCTACCGCGAGCTGTTCACCGCGCTGAACGCCACCTCGGTCTCCATCCCCGTGCCCGAGGTCTACACCGCCCTGGAGCGCAACGTGGTGGACGGCATCGGCTGGCCGCTGGTGGGTGCGCTGGACCTGTCGTGGGACCGCTTCCTCAAATACCGGATCGAGCCCGGCTTCTTCCAGGGCGACCTCGCGGTGATCGTCAACCCGAAGAAATGGGACTCGCTGTCGCCGCAGGCCCGCGAGGTGCTGGAGAAGGCGGCGGTCGAGCACGAGAACGAGTCCTACGCCCGCATGAAGGAGATCGGCGCCGCCACCGACCGGAAGGCGCAGGCCGCCGGCATGAAGGTGGTGACGCTGGCCGACCCGGCGACGTTCCGCCAGCAGGCGTACGAAACCGCCTGGGGGCGCCTGAAAGCGAGCGGCTCGCCCCACTACGACGCGCTGCGGGCGGCGTATTACGGGAAGTGACAGGGGGGGCAGGAGTCCCGCACCAGGAGGACCCATGGGCTACCTGACAGCCTCGCGGAACGGCGGGACGGCGCACCGTGGAAGCCTCGCCCCGCTCGTGCGCCTTTACGACGGGCTGATCGTCGGGCTGGCCGCGTTCGGCGCGCTGTGTCTGGCGGCCGTCGTGGTCGCCATCCCCGTGGACGTCATGATGCGCAACCTCGGCCTGAAGCCGATGATGTGGGTCAGCGCCGGGGTCGAATACGCGATGCTGGTCGCGGCGGCCAGCGGCGGGCCGTGGCTGGTGCGGATCCGCGGGCACGTCGCCGTGGACTCCTTCGTGGCGCTGCTGCCCAGGCCGGTCCGCCGGAGCGTCGAGGTGGCGGTGCAGTTGCTGGCGGCCGGACTGTGCGGCCTGCTGGCGTGGCGGGCGGGGGTGCTGGCGCTGGAGCAGGCGGCGCGCGGCAGCGTCGACATCCGCGCCGTCGACATCCCGGGGTGGATCTCCTACGCCTGTCTGGCGGTCTGCTTCGCGCTGGTGGCGCTGGAGTTCGTGCGGCTGCTGCTGCGCGGCGAAGGGCACGGCGGCCAGGGAGGCACGGCATGATGGCCTGGACCATGGCGTCGGCCCTGATGGCCGGCGGAATCGTCACGCTGATGGCGCTGGGCACGCCGATCTTCATCGCCTTCCTCGCCATCAACGTGGTGGGCGTGGTGGTGTTCATGGGCGGCATGCCGGGCGTCGACCAGCTCATCGCCAACGCAACGGAGTCGCTGACCACCTTCACGCTGGCCCCGGTGCCGCTGTTCCTGGTGATGGGGGAGCTGTTCTTTCACACCGGGCTGGCCATGCGGGTGTTCGACGCGCTGGACAAGTGCCTGGGCGGCGTGCGCGGGCGGCTGTCGTACCTGACCATCGGCGGCGGCACGCTGTTCGCCACGCTCTCCGGCTCCTCGCTCGCCAACACGGCGCTGCTGGGCAGCCTGATGGTGCCGGAGATGCGCAAGCGCGGGTACAGGAACCACATGATCACCGGCCCGATCGTCGGCATCGGCGGTCTGGCGATGATCATTCCGCCGTCGACGCTGGCCGTGCTGCTGGGCAGCATCGGGCGCATCGACGTGGGCGCTTTGCTGATCGCCGGGGTCGTGCCGGGCCTCGTTCTCGCCGCGATGTACCTGCTGCTGGTGCGCGTGCAGGTGGCGATCGACCCCGACGCCGCCCCCGGCTACCGGACGGAGCGCGCGGGCTGGGGCGAGGCGCTGTGGGCGCTGCTGGTCAACGTGCTGCCGATGGGGCTGGTGGTCTTCTCGGTGATCGGGCTGATGCTGCTGGGGTGGGCCACGCCGACGGAATCGGCGGCGTTCGGCGCCCTGTCGGTGGTGATCCTGGCCGCCGCCTACCGCGTGCTGACGTGGGAGGTGATCGTCGCCGCGCTGCGCGGCACGCTGAACGTCACCGCCATGATGTTCCTGATCATCCTGGGGTCTTCGACGTTCAGCCAGATCCTCGCCTTCTCGGGCGCCACGTCGGGGCTGATCGGCTGGGCGACGGGGTTCGAGGTCAACGCCCACGTCATGCTGCTGATCATGGTGCTGGTGCTGATCGTGCTGGGCATGTTCATGGACCAGCTCTCCATGATGATGCTGACGCTGCCGATCTTCATGCCGCTGATCGGCGTCTACGGCTTCGATCCCGTGTGGTTCGGCGTGATCATGCTGCTGGCGCTGGAACTTGGCCTGGCGACGCCGCCGTTCGGCATGCAGCTCTTCATCATGGTGGGCGTCAGCCCGCCGGGCACGAGGCTGGGCGACGTGGCGTGGGCCTGCCTGCCGTACATCCTGTGCACGCTGGCGATGATCGTGCTGCTTGCGATTTTCCCGGATCTGGCGTTGATGCTGCCGCGGGCCATGCTGTGATTGGGAATGGACGCCGAAATGCCGGATGACGTCCGGGGAGCCGGGTTCGACCTGGAACACTTCCTGCCCTACCAGTTGAACCGGCTGGTCGGGCTGCTGAACGCCGGCTACCAGCGCAAGCTGCACCGGCGGAAGATGACGCTGAACCACTGGCGGGTGCTGGCCGCGCTGCAGGCGCGCGAGCC
Organism: Azospirillum sp.; assembly: GCA_035629155.1. Classification (GTDB taxonomy): domain Bacteria; phylum Pseudomonadota; class Alphaproteobacteria; order Azospirillales; family Azospirillaceae; genus Azospirillum. Next base: position 51,035 of record DASPIO010000312.1, read on the forward strand.
GCTGATGGCGGGCGAACTGGCGCGGGTGGCCGTGGTCGACCAGACGACGCTGTCGCGCCTGCTGGTGCGCATGGAGGAGAACGGGCTCGTCCGCCGCGCCACGCGGCCGGACGACGCCCGCTTCCTGGAAGTGACGCTGACCGAGCGTGGGCGGGAGGAGTTCCAGCAGGTCCGCGCCATCGCGCTGCGCGAATACGAGCGCCTGTTCTCCGGCCTGCCGCAGGACGACGTGGAGCGCCTCTCCGCCCTGGTCGGCACGGTCATCCGGCACCTGGAACAGGGCTGACCCGCCCTCAGGCGGCGTCGTGCGCCTGAAGCCGGCCGCTGATGAAGCGGAACTCCTGCGTCAGGCCGCCGAAGCCGTAGGCGGCGGCCGGCACCTCGTGGACCAGAACGTAGCTCTCGTTGTGGACGCTGTCGAGGATCCGGCCCAGTGCCGCGAAGACGTCGGCCAGATAGCCGGCCATCTCGGTCTTGGTGTTGGTGCCGTCGACCACCTTGATGTCGAGCCAGAAGCTGTTCGCCTGCTGCTCGGCCAGCGAGCGCCCGCCGGCGAACCAGTGCACGGGGTCGACATGATGGATGGCCACGGCGGTGACCGTGGGGTCCTTGCGCAGATGCCGCTGGGTCAGTTCGGTCACCTCCCCGGCGATGCGGGCGGACAGGGCGGCGTCGGGCTTGGTGGTCAGGGAGATGTTGATGATCGGCATGGGGAAAAGCCTCCGTGAAGGGAACGCCCCCACGATGCCCGCCTTGACGATCCTGAAAAATCGAATAATTCTGAATGGACACTTCGATTTCGACGAAACATGAACCACCTCGACCCGGACCTGCTGCGAACCTTCCTGGCCTTCGTCGACAGCGGCTCCCTGGGCCGGGCCGCCGCCGCCGTGGGGCGGTCGGCGTCGGCCGTGACGGCGCAGATGCAGCGGCTGGAGGACATCGTGGGGGAGCCGCTGTTCCTGCCGGCCGGGCGCGGGCGGGCGCTGACCACCACGGGCCAGGAACTTGCCGGCCACGCGCGCCGGATCCTGGAGCTTCACCGGGCCGCGCTGCTCAGCCTGAAGGGCGGGCGCGCCGAGGGCCGGCTGACCATCGCCACGACGCAGGATTTCGCGGAGCACGGGCTGGCGCCGCTGCTGCGGCTGTTCGCCAGGACGCACGCGCGCCTGCGGCTGAACGTGCGGGTCGGCCGCTCGGCGGAGCTGACGCACGCCTTCGAGATGGGCGAGATCGACGTGCTGATCACCATGCGGCTGAAGCCGCACCCCGACGAGGTCGCCGTCCTGCGGGAGCCCATGGTCTGGCTGGCCGGATCGGAGGGGCTGGTGCGGCGCGAGGACGAGTTGCCGCTCGCCCTCCTGGACCCGCCCTGCGGCTTCCGCGACGCGGCGCTGACGGCGCTCGACCGCGCCGGGCGCCGCTACCGCATCGCCGCCACCAGCCAGAGCCTGTCCGGCCTGCGCGCGGCCGTCGGCGCGGGGATCGCCGTGACCTTGCGCACCGCGCGCTGGTGCGGCCCCGGCATCGCCGCCGCGCCGGCCGACCTCGACCTGCCGGAAGCGGGCGAGGCCGCCTTCTCGATCCGCGTGCGGCCCGGCGCCCCGCCCGCCGCGCAGGACCTCGGCCTGCTGCTGGAAGACGGGCTCGCCGTTTGAACGCGCCCCGCCCCTATGGCCGCGCCGGGATGGCGAGGCCACGCTGGACCGCCGGCCGCGCCAGACCACGCTCCAGCCATGCCGGAACGTGCGTCAGGCTGTCGTAGGCGACGAGGTCGCCGGCCCCGTAGAAGCCGATCAGGTTGCGCACCCAGCCGAGCAGCGAGATGTCGGCGATCGTGCAGTCGTCGCCCATGATCCACGCGCGGCCGTCCAGCCGCTCCTCCAGCACGCCCAGCAGGCGCTCCGACTCCGCCCGGTAGCGCTCCAGCGGGCGCTTGTCCGCGATCTCCCGGCCGGCGAACTTGTGGAAGTAGCCGAGCTGGCCGAACATCGGCCCGACCGCCGCCATCTGAAAGAACACCCACTGGATGGTCTCGTACCGCCGCGCCGGGTCGGAGGGGAGCAGCTTGCCGGTCTTCTCGGCGAGGTACAGCAGGATGGCGCCGGACTCGAACAGGGCCAGCGGCTGCCCGCCCGGCCCGTCCGGATCGATGATCGCCGGGATCTTGCCGTTGGGGTTGAGCGACAGGAATTCCGGCGTCCACGTCTCGTCGTCGCCGATGTCGATGGCGTGCGGCTCGTAGGGCAGCCCGATCTCCTCCAGCATGATGGAGACCTTGACCCCGTTCGGCGTCGGCAGCGAATAGAGCTGCAGCCGGTCGGGGTGCCGCGCCGGCCAGCGCGTGGTGATCGGGAAGGCGGACAGGTCGGGCATACGGTGCTCCCAAAAGTCGAAGAACAGGATCAGACAAGGCGCCAGCGGTGCAGGCGCTCGTAGAGGGGGCGCGCGGCGTCGGCGACGCGGCGGAGGTCGCCGGACAGCACCGGCGCGGCCGGCGGCGGCGCGCCGAAGCCCGTGGACGCCTCCACCGACGCGTACCAGTGCGGCGCCCACACCCCGTCGGTGGCGCGCCGCCCCGCCGGCCAGCGCAGCATGGCGTCGCTGAAGGGAACGCCGAGCGCGTCGCAGAGCCGGGCCAGCGTGGCGCCGGGGTCGGCCAGAACGTCGCGCGCATCCACCACCGGCGGGGCGCGGCCGATCCGGTCCGCCTCGCGGTCGAACAGCTCGATCTGGCGCTCGATGCCGATGTCGGCAAGCCCGACGCTGCCGCGGCGCCGGACGTAGGAGGCCACCACCTCCGCCGGGTCGCGGATCAGGAAGGCGTTGCGCACGCGGCCGGTCCAGCCGAGGTCGACCGCCGGCAGCATGTGGTGCGTCATGTGCTTCTGGTAGAAGACCGGGCGGCCGTCGGGCACCGGGGCCTCCACCAGGGCGGCGGCGACCGCGCGCCAGTCCGTCGGCTGGCTGGCCAGCACCGCGTCGCGGCCAGGGTGGTCCAGCCCGGTCTGCGCCAGGTAGAAGGCGTAGAACGGCTCGTCCACCACGGCGGTGTCCGGCCGGTTCTCCCAGGCGCGCATCATGGCGGTGGAGATGTTGCGCGGCCCCGACCACATGGCAATGCGGATGGCTTCGCTCACGATGCCGCCTCGCCGGTGATGAACGCCTCGTAGCGGGCGGCGAGGGCACGGGTGAACTCGCCCGGCCGGCCGGTGCCGACGGGGCGCCCGTCGATGCGGGTCACCGGGGTGATGCCGCCCAGCGTTCCGGTCACGAACGCCTCGTCCGCGCCGTAGGTTTCGGCCAGCGTGAAGTCGGTCTCGCGCACCGCATGGCCGTCGCGGCGCGCCAGCTCCAGCACCTTGCGCCGGGTGATCCCCTTGAAGTTGTAGCGGCCGGTGGAGGTCCACAGCGCACCCTTGCGGACAATGAAGAAGTTGGTCGAGTTGCAGCTCGCCACGAAGCCGTGCGGGTCGAGCATCAGCGCCTCGTCCGCGCCGGCGTCGATGGCCTGGATCAGCGCCTGGATCAGGTTGAGCCGGCTGTGCGAGTTGAGGCGCAGGTCGAACACGTCCGGCGCGCTGCAGCGGAAGGTGGAGGTGAACAGGGCCAGCCCCTTCTCCTTGGCCTCCGGCCGTGGCCGCTTGTACTCGGCCACCACCACGATGGTGGGCCGGCCGAGAACGAAACGGGGATCCTGGTTCACCGTCGTCTTGCGGCCGCGGGTGATCATCAGGCGGATGTGGACGCCGTCCTCCATGCCGTTCCGGGCCAGCGTCTCGCGCACGATCGCGGTCAGGGCGTCGCGGTCGAGGCCGATGTCCAGGCGGATGGCGTTCGCCCCCTCGTAAAGGCGGTCGAGGTGGTCGTCGAGCGCCAGCAGCGTGCCCCTGACCAGCCGCAGCCCTTCCCACACCCCGTCGCCCAGCACGAATCCGCTGTCGAAGACGGAGACCCTGGCCTCGTCCCGCGGCACGAACGCGCCGTCCACGTAGACCAGCACGGACTCGTTGCGCGGGTCGTCCACGTACCCCTGCGCGCTTTCCCTGGACATCCTGCCTCCCCTCTCCGGGCTCCGGTTTGCCGCCCATGGTCGCCCGTGCGGACGCGCCGGTCAAACGTCACCCTTGATTCGCGGGGCAAGCACATGGCCGTCCACCGGCGGACGGACAAGGTCCGGACCCTCGCCCCCCTGTCGCGGCCGAAATGCGCCATGTGATGCGCCATGTGACCGGATGTCGTTTTGTATGGCCGCGCCGGATCCGGATCGGTCATGATCATGCCGTGGATTTGCGCCGGATGCCGAACCCCGTGGCCGTCCCGGCGGCGGTCACGGCGAAAGGCGTCCCCGCTCCTGCCCTTCCGGAACGCCGCCGCTCGGCCCGACCTCTGCACGGGAGCCATCCGATGACCAGCCGCACGACCGTCAAGACCGTCACCTTCACCCGTCCCTTCGTGTTGCGCAGCATGGACGGGGAGCAGCCGGCGGGAACCTACGTGGTGGAAATCGACGAGGACCTGATCGAATCCCTTTCCTTCGCCGCATACCGGCGCACCGGGGCCTGGATCCGCCTGCCGCCGCGCCCGGGCGGGGACGGCTCCACGTCCGTGGCCCCCATCGACCCGGACGAACTGGACAAGGCCATGGAAACGGCGACCTGACCGTCCCCGGCGACATGACGCCACACCCTCGTTCCCAACCCCGCCAACGCGCCGGATCGGAGGTGCCGTGGTGTTGAAGGAGCCGCCTCGCCGTCCCAGGTATCAAGACAGGTATCGCTGTGCGTCCAGGGCGCACCACGGGTGCGGCGGTTCCTGCCGGCCGGACTGGCTCCGGTTGAACAGGTCCGTTTGAATGATAAGGGCGTTCGCCATGTGGCGCGGATCGTCGCCGATGTTCAGGAGGGTGGTGTTCAGGAAGGTGGTGGCTGGCCTGATGATGCTGGCCACGCTGCTCGTCTTCGCGACACCGACCCATGCCGGCACGCCGCAGGCGAGCGAAGGGGCCATGCCGCCCGGCTGGACTGTCGCCGCGCCGGCCGACCATGGGCAGGGCCCATGCAAGAACCTCGGCCTTGCCGAAGAGGAGGCGTGCTGCTGTGTGATCCAGTGCGCCGCCATGCACGGCGGTCTCCCGGCCGTGACCGTCGCGGCCTTCGTGCCCGCCCTGAACAAATCCCATGATCCCGCGGCACCGGCGATGCCCGCAGGCGTCGGCGTCGACCCCGCCCTTCGTCCCCCCTGTCCGATCCTCTGACGCCACGGGTCCGTCCGCGTCCGGCCTGAGCCTCGGCTCGGCGACGGGCGTCGGCTCCGGTCTTCGTGGCGATGGCTTTTGTATTCCCGGCACCCCCAGGGGGGCTGTCCGGGATCGGCCCGAACCCCATGATCAGACGGAGGACGCCATGTCGACCTTCACCCGCGCGATGCTCCCCGCCTTCACGCTCGCCGCCATGATGTCGGCTGCCCAGGCCCAGACCACCGACCAGGATCACGACGCCCACCATCCCGACGGCGCGGCGGCGCCGGTCCAGCCCGCTCCGGTGCCCACCCCGTCGCCGCTGCCGGCCGGACCGGGATCCGGCGCGTCGGGCAACGCGCCCATGATCGGCCAGGGGATGGGCAGCGGCGCCATCGTCCAGCCGGGAACCCAGCAGCCGATGGGCCAGCCCGGCATGATGATGGGCGGCATGATGGGCCAGCAGGACGGCCAGTCCGGCATGATGGGGGCCATGATGCCCATGATGCGCCAGATGATGGCCGGATCCACGATGATGGGTCCCATGATGATGGGCCCCATGATGATGGGACAACCCGGCATGGCGATGGGCGGCATGGGCATGCCCTTCGAGCACGTGGAGGGCCGCATCGCCTTCCTGAAGACGGAACTCCGGATCACCGACGCCCAGAAGCAGCCGTGGGAGGCCTTCGCCGACGCCCTGCGGGCAAACGCCAAGGCCCAGCAGGCCGTGCACGAGCAGATGGGCAAGGGCGGCATGCCCGCTTCGTGGCCGGATCGCCTGGCGCTTCAGCAGAAGGCTTTGTCCGCCCGGCTCGACGCCTTGAAGACGCTGGAGGCGGCCGCGAAGCCGCTCTACGCGGTGCTGACGGACGAGCAGAGGAAGGCCGCGGACCGGCTGCTCGCCGGCCCGATGGGCATGATGTTGGGCGGCATGATGTGAGGAAGGCGCGGTGACGCACCATCACGGTCGTCTCGCACCGGAACCCGAGGTGCGCGCGCCGTGGTATCGGACCTGGGCCGGCCATGCCGGCCTGGGTGCCGTGGCGACGTTTCCGGACGCGGTATGATACGGCCGGCGCCTGAAGGCTTCGTCCGTATCACCCTCTCGCCCCTTGCCTCTCGCGCTTTCGTTTCGCAAGCGCGAGAGGCAAGGGGCTGTCGGGTTTGACCGGCGGCGCTCGATGGAAGCGATCAAGCGCCGCCGGTATGACACGGACGTTGTCTTGCAGGTGCACCTGGGATACAGGTGCCCGATGGGCGGCGCCCGCGCCGGCAAGGCTCTGCCGGTCGAGCGGGTCGGGACGCGACCGGGGAGACCGCCGATGATCGAGGCGAACGCCAGCGTGGATGCCGCCGTGGCCGCACCGGCGGAGCGCCGGCATGGGGTGGGCCTCGGCGAGGCCACGCGGGTGTGGGCGCGCATCGCCGCGCTCAGCTTCGGTGGCCCCGCCGGCCAGATCGCGGTCATGCACCGCATCCTGGTCGACGAGAAGCGCTGGATCGGCGAGACGCGGTTCCTGCACGCGCTGAACTACTGCATGCTTCTGCCCGGCCCCGAGGCCCAGCAACTGGCCGTCTACATCGGCTGGCTGATGCACCGGACGGCCGGCGGACTGATCGCCGGCACCCTGTTCGTGCTGCCCGGCCTTCTCACCATCATGGCGCTGAGCTGGCTTTACGCCGCCTTCGGCAACGCCGGCATCGTGCAGGGGCTCTTCTTCGGCTTGAAGGCGGCGGTGCTCGCGGTCGTGCTGGAAGCCGTGGTCCGCATCGGCAAGCGGGCGCTGAAGAACCGGGTGATGCTCGGCCTCGCCGCCACCGCCTTCGTGGCGATCTTCGCCTTCGGCGTGCCGTTCCCGCTCATCATCCTGGCGGCCGGCATCATCGGCTTCGTCGGCGGGCGCCTCGGACGTCCGGAGTTCCTGGTCGGCGGCGGGCACGGCGCATCCGGCGGCAAGATCCTGGCCGACGCCGACAGCCTGCTCGGCGACGGCACGCCGGCCCACGCACGGCCGACGGTCGGCTGGTCGCTCAAGGTCGGGGCCGTCTGCCTGGGCCTGTGGCTCGGGCCGGTCGCGGCGCTGCTCCTGGCGCTCGGCACCGGCAGCGTGTTCGGCGAAATCGCGGTGTTCTTCTCGAAGATGGCGGTGGTCACCTTCGGCGGCGCCTATGCGGTGCTGGCCTATGTGGCGCAGCAGGCCGTGGAGACGTACGGCTGGCTGAAACCGGGCGAGATGCTGGACGGCCTGGGCATGGCGGAGACGACGCCGGGGCCGCTGATCATGGTGGTGCAGTTCGTCGGCTTCATGGGCGCCTTCCGCGAGCCGGGCGCGCTGCCGCCGTTGCTGGCGGGCACGCTGGGCGGGCTGCTGACGACCTGGGTGACGTTCGTGCCGTGCTTTCTGTGGATCTTCCTCGGCGCACCGTTCGTCGAGGCGCTGCGGGGCAACCGGGCGCTCGGCGGCGCCTTGTCGGCCATCACCGCAGCCGTGGTCGGGGTGATCCTGAACCTGGCGATCTGGTTCGCTCTGCACGTCCTGTTCCGGGAGGTGGCCGCGGTACGCATCGGTCCCATGGGCCTCGACATACCGGTCCTCGCGTCGGTCGATCCGGTGTCGCTGGCGTTGACCGCCGGCGCGCTGCTGGCGGTGTTCCGATTCAAGGTGGGCATGATCCCGGTGCTCGCCGCCTCTTCGGCCGCCGGACTCCTGCTGCACCTCGTCGCTGGCGGCGCAGGCTAGGCCGAAGGGGGCCGGCGGCGGCGTCCACCAGCATCGCGACGCAGCCGTTGCCCGGCCCGGCCACGCGCCGCCTCGCGAATGCCCCCTACGCCGGGCGCCGCTGGCCGCGGAACGCCTGCACGACGAGGTCGGCAACGCCGTCGAGATCGCCGAAGCCGTCGGTGTTCACCACCAGATCGTATTGCAGCGGCTCGTCAGGCGGCACCTTGAAGGTCTCGGCCAGAAAGCGGGTGCGCTGAAGGTTGACCGTGCGGACCTCCCCCAGCAAGGCGGGCACGCGTGCGGCATCGCCCGCGGCGAGGCGCCGGGCGCAGACGTCTTCCGAGCCGACGATGCGCACGCGGAAGCACGGCGTGCCGCGCAGGATGAGATGGGCGCCACGGCCGACGATGACGCCGCCGCCCCAGGCGATGCCCTTCACCACGCGGGCCAGCGTGCGCTGGTACTCCGGCAGCGGGTCGTTGAGGCCGAGCAGGCTGGCGAACAGGAAAGTCCCTTCCCGCACCGGCAGCTTCTCGTCCAGGGTGCGCATGGCCGCCTTGTCCGTCTGCGCCGCGCCCACCACGCCGTCCATCAGTTCCTTGTCGAAGCAGGCCATGCCGAGCGTGGCCGCGACGCGGGCGGCGATCGCCTCCCCACCCGAACCGTGGCTGCGCGCCACGGTGATGACCGGCGGCCGCTCGGCCGACGGCGGCGTCTGCGGCTGGTAACGGTCCGCGGCCATGAAGGCCAGGAGCGTGTGCAGCGGGTCGTTCTTTGCCATGGCGGCCTCCCCAGCCCGAAAACTCGCCAGATCTTACGATGCGAGCGGTTCGAGCAAAGAGGAAAATCACGGCAGGCCCAGCCGGCCCGCCCTCGAATCCGCTTGTCTCGCCGCTGTCCTTGTTTCTACAAGGATGCGCGCCGCCCGGCGCCAGCATCGGAGACGAGACATTGGACGTATTCGTCGTCACGCCCTATTACCGCGCCGATCCGGCTTGGCTTCGCCAAGCGCACGCCAGTGTAAAGGCGCAGACCGTGCCGGCGCGTCACATCCTCGTCTGCGACGGATCGGAGCGGGTCGACTTGGACGGGTTTGACGGTGAACACATCGTCCTGCCCCGCAACTACAGCGACTACGGAAACACCCCGCGCCTGATCGGCTGTTATCTCGCCATCAGCCGGGGCGCGGACGCCATCGCCTTCCTGGACGCCGACAACTGGTTCCAGCCGACCCACGTCGCCGACCTGCTCGGCTTTGCGGAAGCCAACGGTCTGGACATGTGCGCGTCGGCACGGATGCTCCACCGCCTGGACGGCACGCCCATGGTAAAGTGCCCGCATGTCGACGGCCGGCGGTACATCGACACCAACTGCCTGCTGGTGCGCAAAACGGCCTTCCCCCATCTGGTCGCCTGGGCTCTCGCCCCGCAGGAGGTGGCGGCGACCGGCGATCAGTTCCTGTGGAAGCATATGCTGCGGCAGGGAGCGCGGTTCGGCTTCCTGGACCGGCCGACCGTAGCCTACCGCACCCGGCACGCCGTGCACTACCGGATCGCCCGCGAGCCGGTACCGGACGATGCCATCACGCGGGTGGACACCCACGGCGAACGCTACTGCTGAACGGCCGGTTCGGTTCGCCCTCTTTCCCGCGGCTCAGTCCTGCCGCGCCACGATTTCCGCCAGCAGCGCCGCCAGCCGGGCGATCGGGGCGTCCCAGTTTCCGTCGCCGGCTTGCCGGACCAGCCGCAGGCTGGGGTACCAGGGCGACCGCTCCCCGTGGTCGAACCAGAACCACAACGGCGTGCGCGGCACCAGCACCAGCCCCGGCCGGCCGAGCGCGCCGGCCATGTGCGCGTTGATGCCGGCGATGGTCACCACGGCGTCGAGCGCCGCCACCTGGGCCGCCAAGTCTTCCAGGTCGTCGCGCAGGTCGGGGTTCGGGTTGGGGTGGAGGGCGGTCAGCCCGTCGGCGCGGGCCCGGGCGATCTCCTCGGTGGCATCGGCGTACTGCAGGCTGACGAACCGAACGCCGGGGACGGCCAGCACGGGCGCCCACTGCTCCAGCCGGATCGACTTGCGCCCGCCGGTGCGCGGGTTGCCGCTGGACCACGCCAGCCCGACCTTGATGCCCGGCCCCAGTGCCGCAAAGCCGTCGCGGTGACGGCGCACGCGCTCGGGATCGGGCCGCAGATAGCCGGCGTGGCGGGGAAAGTCGTCCATGCCCTGGCGGAACAGCATCGGCAGCCGCATCAGCGAGCTTTGCGCCGCGATGTCGGGCGCGCGGGTCCGCCCATCCGGCGGATCGCCGCGCGGCACCACCGTGACGGCCGGCCAGGAGCGGCGAAACAGCGTCACGAAGCGCGGATCGCATTCCAGCACCACCGCCACGCCGCGCGCCAGCACGTCGTCCAGCAGCCCGGCCATGACCAGCTCGTCGCCGACGCCGAACTCCCCCCACAGCAGCAGCTTCCGCCCGGGGCCGAGCGGTTCGCCGTTCCACAGCGGCGCCGGGAAGCAATGCTGGCGCAGGCCGGGATCGGGCCGGCGCCAGCGGACGTCGTAGCCGGCATAACCTCCGGCGAGGTCACCCCGCAGCAGCCGCACCCAGCCGCGCACGTAGATCCCGCTGGGGTGGTCCGGGTGGCGCGCCAGCAGTTCCTCCGCCTGCTCCAACGCCTCGTCCAGGCGGCCCTCCTCCTGGAGCGCGATGGCGAGGTTGGCGCGCGCGTCCTGGTCGGCCGGGTCGTGCGCCAGCGTGTGCGCGTAGAGCGGAATCGCCAGATCGGCCCGGCCGCGCGTCTGCTCGATCACCGCAAGGCCGTACGCCGCCCGTGCCGGCGCGTTGCCGCAGGCCAAGGTGCGGCGATACGCCGCGGCGGCCGCACCGAAGTCCTGGCGGCGGTCATGCCACAGGGCGAGGTTGTAGTGGGCGTGCCCATAGTCCGGCTGCAGCGCGATGGCGGCGCGCAGGTGCCGTCCAGCGCCGGCGAGGTCGTCGCGCAGTATGAGCACGAGGCCGAGATTGTTGTGGGCGCGCGGGTCGTCCGCCGCCGCCAGCGCCTCCCGGTAAAGCGACTCGGCGCCGGCGAGGTCGCCCGCGGCCACCAGCGCCTGACCGAGATTGTTGCGCGCCGCCGCGTGCGCCGGGTCGATGGCCAGGGCCTGCCGGTAGCGGGCCGCGGCGCGCCCGGAGTCGCCCAGGCGGGCGTACGCCAGCCCAAGGTTGTAATGCAGCTTTGCCGAACGCTCGCCGAGGCGTTCGGCCTGTTCCATCTGCCCGACCGCCTCCACGAACGCCCCGCGCCGCACCAGCAGCGCGGCGAGGCGCAGGCGGGCCGCGGGATCCTCGGGCGCGGCCTCGAGCGCCGCGACCGCAGCCCGTTCCTCGATGGTGTCGGGAACGGCGGGGCTTCGGGTCACGGCACGCCGAGACCGGCCGGCCTGCGGCGCGCGGCCACGTCCTGGATCAGTTCGAGTTGGGCGGGAATGCAGACGCTGTGCAGGTCATAGCGTTCGACGATGGACCGCCGCGCGGCGGCGCGCAGCCCGGCCATGTGGTCGGGATGGTCGAGCACGGCATCCAGCCGGTCGGCCACGCCCCTGGGGTCGAAGAAGTCGGTCAGCAGGCCGTTGCGGCCGTCCTCGATGGCTTCCATCACCGGCGCGGTGCTGGACCCGACGACCAGGCAGCCCGTGGACATCGCCTCCAGCATCGACCACGACAGGACGAAGGGGAAGGTGAGATAGACGTGGGCGCGCGACACCTGGAGGACGGTGAGGAACTGCGGATAAGGGATCTTCCCCAGGAAATGCACGCGGTTGGGATCGATCCGCACTTCGGCCAGCATCTTCTCGCGCCAGTTGGGCGCACCCTCGGGCGCGGTGCCGTAGCTGACGTCGTCACCGCCGACAATGACCACCTGCGCGTTCGGGCGCCGCCGGCACACCTCCTCCAGCGAGCGCATGAAGACGTGGAAGCCGCGATAGGGCTCCAGGTTGCGGGCGACGTAGGTGATCACCTCGTCGTCGCGGGTCAGCACACGGCCGTTGGGCAAGACCAGCGCAGCCGCCGGGTTCGGCTTGCACACCGTGGTGTCGACGCCCTCGTGGATAACCGAGATGCGGTCGCGGAACGCATCCGGATGCTGCTGCCATTGCCAGCGGGTGGGGGTCACGCCCCAGTCCATCGCCTCCATGCTGATCAGCATGTGGGCGTTGCGGCAGCGCGTGCGGGCCATCTTGTCGACGTCCGGATCGGAGCCCGGCTCGAAGCCGATGTCGGCGCCCTTGCTGCGGTAGTAGAATTCGCAGTAGGCCAGCAGCGCGCTCTCCGGGAACACGTCCTTGATGAACATCGCCTCGCCCCATCCGGTGTGGGCGCAGACGATGTCGGGGATGAAGCCGCGCTGGCGCAGGCTCAGGGCCGCCCGCACCGACGCCTGGCCGTACAGCACGTGCCCCTCGACGAAGCGCAGGTAGTGGTGGGTCGACGGATGCGCCTCCCGCGACGGCTTGTACGAAACCCGTGTCACGCCGGGAATGTCGGCCTTCTCGCCCTTCGTGATGAACGCCACCTCGCTGCGGGGATCAGCGGCCATGATTCTGGCCAGATGCTTGTACTGGCCCGGCATGTTCTGGTGTATGAACAGGATCTTCATGGGTATGACAGGCCCGTGCGGTGGTCGGTTGGCGAGGTCGCAGCCCTGGCCTGCCCGAGAAATCCGTTGTCCGGGCAGCCGGCACAGGGCTATACACTCCCGACCATGCAGCGATCAATGCGCGATCGTGACGGGGATCACTGTGGGAGGCATCCCGGCCGGTTACCATGGCCGCTGCCCGCCGGCACATTCTTATTTGGCACCGCGAAAGGCCCTGCCACTTCGTTCCGCCGATTTTGTATGATGCCGGGACCCAGTGTTACCCCTGTTGGCTCCACATCCGGGAATAGACAAGCATGAGCGTGACCGGCCAAAAGGCTGCCATGGCGATAAACGGCGATCCTGACGACTTGATGCGTCAGGTGTTCGCCTCGTGCAGGAGCGCCCTGGCCGCCGCCGGCGTGTTCAGCCTGGTCGTCAACCTGTTCGTGCTGGTGCTGCCGCTGTACATGTTCTCGGTGTTCGACCGGGTGCTGAACAGCCACAGCCTGTCGACACTGCTCTTCCTGTTCCTGATCGCCAACTTCGCCCTGCTGGTGCAACTCGCGGTCGACGTCGCCCGGTCCTACGTCCTGGTGCACCTGAGCGCCTGGATCGACCGCGGCCTGAGCACGCCGGTCCTGAACGCCTGCATCGCCGCCGCGCTGGTGCGCGGGGCGCCGCGCGACATGGCCGCCCTCAACAAGCTGCAGGCGCTGCGCCAGTTCCTGTCCGGCCAGTCCATCTACGTCATCATGGACGCCCCCTGGATTCCGGTGTTCCTGGGCGTGCTCTTCATCCTGAACTTCTGGATCGGCATGGTGGCGCTCGGCGGCGCGGCGCTCTTGGTGCTCCTGACGCTGGCCAACGAGTTCGTGACCCGGCCCGCCCTGAAGCGCGCCAACATGGCCCACAGCAAGGCGACCAAGTCGGTGATGGCGGCGGTGCGCAACGCCAACGTGGTGGAAGCTATGGGCATGACGCCGCATGTGCTGGCGCGCTGGAGCCGGAACAACGAGCACGTCCTGGACGACCAGGGATCGGCCAGCCGCAAGGCGGCGGTCGTCGCCGGCCTGTCCAAATACGCCCGCATGCTTATCCAGATGAGCATCATGTCGGTGGCGGCGATGGAGATCATCGCCCCGGCCAGCACTTTGACGGGCGGCGCCATGATGGCCGCCACCATCCTGTCGGGCCGCGCCCTGATGCCGCTGGAGCAGATCATCACCAACTGGCGCCAGTTGGCGGACGCGCGGCAGAACTACCACGACCTCAAGGAGATTCTGCGTCGCGTCGCGGCGCGGCCGCGGGCCACCGTGGTCCCGCCGGCACCGAAGGGCCGCCTGTCGGTCGAGAACGTGTGGTTCCACCCGCGCGGCGCCGAACGGCCGGTGCTCTCGCGCGTGACCTTCGCCGTCGAGCCGGGCGAAGTGCTGGGCGTCGTCGGCCCCTCGGCGGCCGGCAAATCGACGCTGGCGCACCTTCTGGTGGGCCTCCAGGCGCCGACGCAGGGGCACGTCCGCCTCGACGACGCGGATGTGTATTCCTGGCCGTCGGAGGACCTCGGCCGCTACATCGGCTATCTGCCGCAGGACGTCGAGCTGTTCGGTGGCCCGCTGAAGGACAACATCTGCCGCCTCGACCCCAACGCCTCGCCGGAAGCTATCATCGAAGCGGCGGAACTGGCGGGCCTGCACGAGATGATCATGCACCTGACGCGCGGCTACGACACCGAGGTCGGCGATCAGGCGGCGCTGCTGTCGGGCGGCCAGCGCCAGCGCGTCGGCCTCGCCCGCGCGCTGTACGGCAACCCCCGCCTCCTCATCCTGGACGAGCCGAACGCCAGCCTCGATTCCAGCGGCGAGCAGGCCCTCTTGAAGGCGGTGGCGGCGGCGAAGGAGCGCGGGGCCGCGGTCATCATCATCGCCCACCGCCCGAGCATCCTGAGCATCGCCGACCGCATCCTGGTGCTGCAGAACGGCACCGTGCAGCGTCTGGGTGAGCGCGATCAGATCCTGCCGCTCATCACTGGCGGCCGCCCGGTGGCGGCACCCGCGCAGAATGTCACGATGATCAGCAAGCAGGTCAACGGATGACCGCCGTGAGCCAGAACGCCCTGAGCCAGAACACCACGAGCCCGCCCGTCCCGAGTCAGGCGGGCGTGCCGCAGACCGGCGGCCTCCTCCCGCCTCCCGCCCGACGGCCAGCCGCGCCGCCCTGGCGCAGGGCCAGTCTCGCCGGCTACCTGATGATCCTGGTATTCTTCGGCGGATTCGGCACCTGGGCGGCGACCGTCCCGCTCGGCAGCGCGGTGATCGCCCAGGGCGCCCTGCGCGTCGACACGGCGCGCAAGACGGTGCAGCCGATCATCAGCGGCATCGTGGACGAACTGCTGGTGCAGGAAGGCCAGATGGTGCGGGAGGGGCAGGTGCTGGTGCGCCTCAACCGCCTGCAGACCGAGGCGCAGCTCGAGCTGGTCCGCAACCAGTACTATGCGGTCCGTGTCCAGGAAGCCCGCCTGCTGGCGGAGCGCGACCGCCTGCCGGCCATCGCCTACCCCGAGGAGATCGAGACGCTGCGCGGCACGCCGCTGGTCGACCGGCTGATCGCCACCCAGCAGAACGTCTTCAACAACCGCCGCCTGGCGCTCGAAGGGCAAGCCAAGATCCTCAACGAACGGATCGCGCAAACCCGGACCGAGATCACCGCCTTCTCCGATCGCCGCAGGTCGCTCGTCAAGCAGCTCGAACTGATCCACCGTGAAACCGAAGGCGTGCGCGAACTGTACGGCAAGGGCATGGAACGCCTGCCCCGCCTGCTCGCGCAGGAGCGCGCGGAGGTCTCCATGCAGGGCGACATCAACAACCTCGACGCCACGGTCGCCCGCGCCCACCAGCGCATCGGCGAGATGGAACTGCAGATCATCGACCTGACGACCCAGTTCGACAAGAGCATCAGCGACGAACTGCGCACCGCCGACGTCCAGCTCAACGACCTGCGCGAACGCATGCGCATCGCCGAGGACAATCTGCGTCACCTCGACATCGCGGCCCCGCGCAGCGGACGCGTGGTCGACCTGAAGATCCACACCGTGGGCGGCCTCATCCAGGCCGGCCAGCCGCTGTTCGACATCGTGCCGCAGGACGACGAACTGATCGTCGAGGCGCGGGTGATGCCGCGCGACATCGACAACATCTCGGTGGGTGCCAGCGTTCAGGTGCGCCTGACGTCGTTCAGCCAGCGCTACACCCACCCCATCGACGCCACCCTGGTGTCCATCTCGGCTGACGCCATCACCGATCCGCCCAGCCCGACGGGCCCGTACTACCGCGCCCTGATCCGGCTGGACAAGGAGGCGCGGGAGCGTACGCTGCCGGGCGTCGAGCTGTCGTCGGGCATGCCGGCGATGAGCCTCATTTCGGTGGGCGAACGAACCCTCCTCGCCTATTGGCTGACGCCGCTGCTGCAAAGCTTCGAGCTGGCCCTGCGCGAACCCTGATCCCGATCCGAAGCGAGCCGGAAACGATGGCGAGCACGCCCGCGCGCCGAATCCTTTACGTCACCGACAACGCCCCCTCGCCGATGGGTGGCGCGCTCGTCGCGCGCCTCCACGTGCGCCATCTGCGGGCGAACGGCTTCGACGCCCAATTGCTGATCCGCCGCGACGAGGCGAAGGACTTCTTCGAGGGCGACCTTCCCCGCGTGCGCCTGGATGAGACCTTCACGGCACGGGACAGCGACATCCTCGTGATTCCGGAGCCGTGGAACGACGTCCTGATGCGCTTTGCCGGGCAGCCCGGGCGCAAGGTCGTCTTTTGCCAGAACCACCATTACGTCTACTACGGCATTGGCCCAGCCGGAAGTTACGAGGCGCTGAACGTGTCGACGGTGTTCTGCTGCGGCGACGTGATCGCGGACTATCTTCGCACCGTCATGGGCTACACGCGTGTCCCCGTGGTGCACAACGGGATCGACCGCAGCCTCTTCCGGCCGGCGCCCAAGCGGCGCCTCATCGCCTACATGCCCCGCAAGATGCCGGTGGAGGCGAATTTCCTGCGGGAGACGTTCCGCCGGCGCCATCCGCAGTACGCGCGCGTGCCGTGGGCCGCGCTGAATGGCATTCCGCAGGCGCAGGTCGCCAACGTGCTCGGCAACGCCGCCGTCTTCGTGGCCCTCGGCCGCATTGAGGGGGTCGGGCTGCCGCCGCTCGAGGCCATGGCGGCCGGTTGCCTGGTTGCCGGCTTCACCGGCGGCGGTGGGCGGGAGTACGCCACGGAGGAAAACGGCCTTTGGTGCGAAGCCGACGACTGGATCGGCTGCGCCGATCGCATCGCCAGGGCAATGCATCTGGTCGAGCAGCCGACGGAGGAAACCATGCGCCGCCGCAACGCGAGTCTCGCGACGGCCGAGCGCTATGACCTGGCTCGCATGGAGAGTGAGCTCCTTGCATTCTGGCGGGACGAGATCGCTCTGTGAGCCACGAGCGCGAAGTTACGCTCCATGACGCGATCGCCTACGCCCGTGCCGAGATGAAGCGCCGGCGATACGAGCGGGCGGAACGCGTGCTGCGCCAAATTGTGGAAGCCCGTCCGGGACACCTATCGGCCATAGCCGATTGGGCCAGGAGCCTTCAGCATCTGAACCGCTTCGACGACGCCGTGGCCGTCCTGCGCAAGGCCGTCGCCTTGGGGCCATCCGTCAGTCGGCTGCGCTTCAACATGGCGAACGCCTTGCGCAATTGCGGTGAAACCGACGCGGCCATCACCTCCTTCCGCCGGGCTGTCAGGCTTGAGCCGGCCAACACCGAAATGCACGTGGGGCTTGCCCTTGCGCTGATGCAGGCCGGGATGTGGGAGGAAGGGTTCGTCGAATACGAATGGCGGCGTGCGCGCCGGGAGTTCGTGGAATGGATGAAGCGCGCCGACCGGCCTGTCTGGAATGGTGGGCCGGTCGCCGGCCGGACCGTACTTCTGATCGGTGAGCAAGGCGCCGGTGACAGCATTCATTTCGTCCGCTACGCGACGCTGCTGGCGGAACGGGGGGCCACGGTGATGGTGAACTGCCAGCCCTCGTTGCGCAGACTGCTGACCAGCGTGCCGGGCGTGAGCAAAGTGGTGCAAGGCAGGCTCGATGCCTTCGACACCGCCGAAGTGCTGATGAGTTTGCCGATGCGCTTTGGAACCCGTCCGGACACCATACCGGCCGGCGTGCCCTATCTTTCGGCGACCACCCCACCGCCGGTCCGGTTGCCCGACAACGGAGTGCCGCGGGCCGGGCTGGTCTGGGCCGGAAACGCGGCCCACGTGCGCGATCACTGGCGCTCTCTCCCCTTCGGAGCGCTGGGGCCTCTGCTCGACGTCGGCGGCATCGACTTCTTCAGTTTGCAGAAAGGGGCGTCGGCGGAACACCCGCGCCTCACGGATCTTGGTTCCCACCTGCGCGACTTCGCCGACACGGCCGCGGTCGTGGAACAACTCGACGTGGTTATCACGGTCGACACGTCGGTGGCGCATCTGGCTGGAGCCATGGGCAAGCCGGTCTGGATCCTGCTGGCGCGCAACACGGACTGGCGCTGGCTGGAAGACGGCGACAGCACCCCCTGGTACCCCACCGCCCGCCTGTTCCGTCAGCGAGAGCTGGGCCAGTGGGATACCGTGGTCGCCGCGGTGGCCGACGCGCTCGCCGGCTTCCGCTGAACGGGCTCACCGTTCCTTCAGCCAAGCCTCCAACTCGCCGCGCACCGTGCGCAGCGGCTCGTCCCAGGGCGTCAGCGGCTTGCGGAAAAACAGGCGCAGGCTGGGCACCCACGGAACCATGGGCGTCCCAAGTTGCTGCCAGATGCGCGAGACCTCGCTGGTCCGCAGAACCCAGGTGGGAACGCCAAGCGCACCGCCCATCCACGCCACCGATATCAACGGCGAGACGATGAGGTCCAGAGCGGCGATCAGCGCCATCACATCGTCCAGGTCATCCCGAAGGTCGATCCCCTCGGGATGGATGAAATGGAAGCCATGCCGCTGGCCTTCCTCCCGGAATGCCTCCAGTTCGTCGTCCGCATACGAATACTGCAAATTGACGACGGCGACGTCGAGTCCAAGCGCCTTGGAAATCTCGGCCGGCTCCAAGTACTGCACGTCGCGGCTCCGGGTGCGCAGCGCGCTGCGCCAGGACACCCCGATCAACGGACGTCCGCCAGCGCGTTCGCGCAGGTAGGCCTTCCAATGGGCGACGCGGTCCGGATCGGGCGTCAGGTACGCGGGATAGCGCACTTCCCGTTGCCCGGCCAAGTGCCAGACGTCGTAGATGTGCTCACGCACCTCGGCCCAGTAGAATTTCGGCAAGTGACCGACCGGCGTCTTGAACCGCAGGTCCGGCGCCAACAGCGCTCGATGCGTTGGAAACTGGCGCGGTGCGAACTGGATATCCGGAAAGCTGCGCCGGAACAGCGGGACGAGGCGGGTGTCGCATTCGACCACGATCTTCTTTACGTCGCGGCGTAGCAGGTTCAGGTACCACGAGAACATGATCTCGTCGCCCATGCCCTGCTCCATATAGACGAGCAGGCCCTGCTTGGGGTCGGGCAATGGCCGTCCATCCCACACCGGCAGCTTGAAAGGGCGCTTCGGCGACGAGAAGCCAGGGACCGCCCAACGCCAGTCGTACGCATGGAAGCCCTGCTCGATCTCTCCCAGCATGCACAAGGTGTAGCCCAGGTTCTGCTGGGCTTCGGCATACTTCGGATCGACGGCCACGGCTTGGCGCATCGCCTTCACGGCATCACCAAGCTTGCCCTGCCCCCGCATCGCGATTCCATAATTGAGCCAGGCGGACTTCAGCTTGGGATTGATCTGCAGCGCACGACGGCTTGCCTGCTCCGCATCGCCGGCTCGGTATTGGATGCTGTATGCGACGGACAAAGCGTTCCAAGCCTTGGCATAGCGCGGATTGATCGCGGTCGCCCGATTCAGGCACGCCTCGGCCTCTTCCGCCCGCATCGCCTCGTTGAGGGCGAGACCTTTGTTGTAGAGAAGCGTCGCGGAGTCCGGGAACAGGAGGGCCGCACGCCCCATATAGGCGACCGCCAGTTCCGGCTGCTTTGCCGTCTTGAGATGTACGCAGAGGTTGTTCCATATCGCAATGTTTTCGGGAAGGCGGTCCAACACCTCCCTGATCAGCGCGACCAGCGCATCGTTCTGCTTGAGGGCCAGCAGGCAATCGGACAAGGCCTCCGCCACCGTCCACTCATCGGGATGATGCTGGTGGGCTATCCGGAGATGGCGCTCCGCCTCCTGAAAAAGGCGCTTATCCATGAGCCGCCGCGCCAGGGCCGCATGAAGTCTTGCAGGACCATCGCTGTCCCAGAGAGCGCGCCGCAGCCACCGCTCGGCATCGGGCGCGTTGAGAGCATCCGCAGCCTCCGCGCGAAGACGGATGACTTCCCGATCGCCAGGTTCGAGGGATTGAAGCCGGCTCAGCGGCGCCAAAGCCTGCCGCCATTCACGCGCGGCAACCAGGACGGTGCTTTTCAACCGCATGGAAGGGACATGCAGCGCATCAAGCGCCAAAGCCCGATCCGCCAGAGACGACGCTGACGCCCCTTGATTGCAGGCCAAGCAGGCCACGGCGACGCGATGCAGCCCTTCCACGTCCAGCGGCAGCGATTCCGGATTCGGCCCCGCCACTTCGACGACCTCCTCCATCCGGCCAAGCGAGAACAGTGCGCGCAGAAGCCCTGCTTTTGCGGGCCCATGGTCGGGAAAGCGGTCCAACGCGCTGCGGTAGGCAGCGGCGGCTTGGCCGGAGTCGCCGAGCAATTCGAAGGCCCGGCCAAGATTCATCCTGGACTTGACGGTGCCGTCGTTTGCCGCGGCGGCAGAAAACAATCGAACCGCCTTGTCCGGCCGACGGCGGCGAATCTCGATGCTGCCGAGGACGTTCAGCCCTTCGGCGGAACTCGGGTTAGCGACAACGAAGGCTTGCGCCAACTGGTCGGCATGATCCAGTTGACCGGTGCGGAGAGCCTCTCGCGCCTGGTCCAAACGCACTTCATTCATCGGTGTTGATCTGCCACGCCAGGAATTCGAAAGACGACACGTCCGCAGCCAATGGTTTACGGCGTCTGTTTAGCACGGCGCGGCCGGAGGGGCGACCGGATTGTCAGAGTTCCGCCAATAGAAAACGGGGGCGCCCCGAAGGACGCCCCCGCAAGATACGAACGACGAGTGGATTAGAACTCGAAGTCGTTGATGTCGACGGTGCTGACACCCTGCACGTTGAGCTGCAGGTACGAGCCACCGTTCGCAGTGCCCTTGATGAAGAGGGTCACGGAATTGCCGGATGCCGTGTAGGCAATCGTCGTACCGGTACTAGGTTGTTCACCACCGACATAGCCGCTGCCCGCACCGACCGTGACGAACGGCGCGCTCAGGCCCACCAGACGGATCTTGTCCGAGCCCTTCTGGAAGTCACTGATGTACGCCGTCGCGGCGTAATCGCTGGAGCCACCGAAGAGCGAGAAGACGAAACGATCCGCGCCGTCGCCACCGACCAGCGTGTCGGCGCCCGCCGTGGCGTTGCCGGCCCACAGCGTGTCGTTGCCGTCGGCACCCGACAGAACGTCCGCCGCCGAGAAGTTGGCGTACATCACGTCGTTGCCGGCACCACCGTTGAGCGTGTCGCCGCTGGCAATGGCATTCGCGCCGTTCCAGGTGCTGCCACCAAAGGCGGCCGTCACCGTGTCGTCGCCATCGCCGCCGAACAGCGTGTCGCTGCCGGCCGTCGAGCCACGGATGACATCGTTGCCCGCACCACCGTAAACCAGCGCCGACGATTCCGCGCCGACAAAGCTGATCGAGTCGTCGCCCTCACCGCCATAGGCGATGCCGGCCGTCGTACCCGTGATGGTGTCGTTGCCGGCGTCGCCGAAGGCGCGGCCATTCGAGGCACCGACGCTCAGGACGTCGTTGCCGTCGCCACCGTACAGGGTGTCAGACGTGCCAGTCAGCGTGTCGTTGCCCGCATCGCCGAACAGGATGTCGGCACCGTCACCGCCGTCCACGACGTCGTTGCCGTCGCCGCCGTACAGGGTGTCGACACCCGCACCGCCGGAGACGGTGTCGTTGCCGGCGTCGCCGTACAGCAGGTCGTTCTCGGCGCCGCCGTCGATGGTGTCGTTGCCGTCACCGCCGAAGATGGTGTCGTTGTCGCTGTTGCCAGCCAGCGAGTCGTTGCCGAGGTTGCCGTAC
The DNA here is from genome assembly GCA_035629155.1 of Azospirillum sp. GTDB lineage: Bacteria > Pseudomonadota > Alphaproteobacteria > Azospirillales > Azospirillaceae > Azospirillum. The sequence goes on from DASPIO010000312.1 coordinate 72,882, forward strand.
AGCAGGTCGGCATCGCGGTCGCCGACCAGCGAGTCGTTGCCCTGGCCGCCGAACAGCGTGTCGTTGCCGTCGCCACCCGACAGCGTGTCGACGTCGAGGTTGCCGTACAGCACGTCGGCGCCCGAGTCGCCGTACAGCACGTCGTTGCCCTGGCCGCCGAACAGCGAGTCGGCACCGCCGCCGCCGTCCAGCACGTCGGCACCGAGGTTGCCGTAGATCACGTCGCTGCCGGCTTCGCCGTAGAGCTGGTCGTTGTCCTGGCCACCGAAAATGGTGTCGGAGTCATCACCGCCGCGGATGCTGTCGTTGCCGATCTGGCCGTACAGAACATCCGTGCCGCTGCCGGCGGTGATGGTGTCACCATCCTGGCCGCCGAACACGGTGTCGTTGCCAGCGCCGGAGTCGACCAGATCGCTGCCCTGATTGCCGTAGATAACGTCGTTGCCGTCCAGCGCGCTGATCGTGTCGGAACCCGCCAGGCCCGAGATCGAGTCGGCACCGGAGGTACCGGTAAGATTGTCGCTCGAAGTGGTACCCGTGATATTCGCCATATTCTTAACTCCCGTAAGCTTCGAAGCTATTGCGAGTATTGTTGGGAGGCTGAATTGCGTTCAGCTCCTATCGGAACCCTCTGACTCACAATCCGTCATCGCCCCCTTCAATCATCAGCCGCGCGTCCTTGCCGGCCAAGGAGCACGAAGCGTCCTTCTTGTACAGCGCTCAAACCGCGCACGCAAGTGCGGCTCGCAACCCCTAATATCGGGAACCGGCTGTTTCCCGTTGGTTCAGCCGTGGTGTTGCATGCGAGGCACACCCGTGTGTCCGCGCCAAAGAACGCCACGTGATGGTGCGCCATTTCCTTTTCCGAAGTGGCGCTTCGGGCAACAGGTATGACATGGGCGAAGCCTGTGATTGCCCGCGCAGCCTGCCGCGTGGACGCCTCACGACAGGATCGCGAAACCCCTTCCCATGTCACGAATCGGGGCCGGCAGGCCGTCAAGACTGTGAAATCCTGTCCGACAGGGCTTCGGCGACTTGCTCGAACACGTTGCGCCAGCCGCCGGACCGGTGCTGCCAGAACGCTTCCACGGTGGGAAGCCACGGCGTCCGCCGCTGGCCGGGAAGATAGCGCCAGTCGTCCTGATCATGGCGCAACACGGCCAGGACGGGCCGGCCGACGGCGTGCGCCATGGCCACGGTCGCGTTGGCGATCGAAACGACCACGTCGCAGGCCGCGATCTGCGCGGCGAATCCGTCGAGGTCGTTCAGCGCGTCGATCTCGGGGTCGACCAGGACGTCGACGCCGGTGCGCTCGCGAATCCGCGCGAGGTCCTCCTCCACCGGTCCGTACTGCAAGCTTACGAAATTAATGCCCGACAGCGTCAGCACCGGTTCCCAATGCGCAAGCCCGGCGGCAAAGGAATAGTGGCGTATCGGCTTGACGCTGCGCCAGGAGATGCCGACCACCGGCCCTTGCCGTTTCCTGTACCGGTCCCGCATGCGGGCGACCCGCTCGGGATCGGCGACCAGATAGGCGGGCACGACGCGGCGGACGTCGGCAAGATGCGGCAGGCTGCCGGTCGGGCATTGCAGTTCGGGACCGGCGGCGCGTGGATCCGGCGGCACCGTCCGCTCGACGATCTCAACGCCAGGGAACGAGCGCTCAAAAAGCGGTACGAGACGCCACTCGCACTCGACCAGGCACGCTGCTGCCCGCGATGCCACCAGGGGGACAAATCCGGCATTCCAGATCTCGTCACCGATGCCCTGCTCGCCCCAGAGCAGGATGCTCTGGCCGGACAGGGACGTCCCGGTCCAGACCTTCTGCGGAAAGCTGGGCACGGGCCAAAGGCGGCGGAACGATGGGAAGCCCGGCAGGCGCCAGCGCCATTCGTGTTCCCGGAAGCCCTGCTCGCCTTGGCCCGAAGCGAGCAGGGCGAGCGCCCGGTTGAAACGCCCGCGCGGATCGTTTGGAAGGAGCCGGACGGCCTCGTCGTAGGCCACCAGGGACTCGGCCATGCGCCCCTGATACTTCAGGGCGGCGCCGAGATTGTAGTATGCCGCCCCGCTGCACCGGTCCAGTTGCAGCGCGCGCCGGATGGGGGACTCGGCGTCCCGCCAGAACCGCCGTTCGATCAGCGCGGCCGCGAGGTTCAGATACCCCGTGATGTCGTCGGGCTGGAGCGCAGCCACCCGTTGGATGACGGACTCGGCCGGATGCGTCTGATGCCTCTTCAATAGCGCCGCCGCGAGGGCCATCAGGGCGCCGATGTCGGCCGGGGCAACCGCGAGAGCACGCCGACTCCAGACCTCCGCGTCCGCCGCACGATCGCGGCTCTTGAGCAGGATCGCCATTTCGATCATCAGCGGCACCGCGCCCGGAGCGTCGCACAGCAGGCGGCGCAGGACCCTGTCCGCAGCGCTCCAACGCCACTGCTCCATGCGCACGCCGACAAGCGCGCGGCCGGCCTCGACATCGCCGGGCATCACCCGCCAGGAGCGCAGAAGAGCGGCTTCCCGCCCTGCCAGGTCCGAGGCCGTGCGACCAAGCCACAACCACGTCGCGGCGTCCGCCGGATCGGCGACAGCGACTGTCTGGAGCGCGGCTCCCGCCTCGTCGTGCCGGCCGAGAAGCACCAGCGCCGCGCCACGATCCCGCCGCAGGCCCGCGTTCCCGGGCATGATGCGCAACCCGGCTTCCGCGGCGGCGAGCGCGTCCTCGGCCCGGCGTTGCCTGATGAACAGGGCGGTCAGGTTGAGCTGCGCCTCAACAAAGTCCGGGCGCAGGCGAACCGCCCGCTTCAGAACCGACTCCTCGTCTCCATTCCCGCAAAGGGCCAGTGCGCCATATGCCTCCGCCAAGCCGGGGTGCAATGCGAGCGCGCGGCGCAAGACGGACACGGCCTCCGCCATCCGCCCGCCCGATCGAAGAAAGTTCCCGAAATTGACGAGGAATTCAGGACGGTCAGGCTCAAGGAGCAACGCCCGCCGGAGCGCCCAATTCGCCGATGTTGCGGCACCGCCGCGCCGCAGAGCACTCGCCAAGTTAGCATGGGCCGTGGAGCGGTCTGGTGTCACCGCCACACTCCGCCGGAAAGCCGTGGCAGCGGCGTCCGCCTTGCCTGCGCGCAGCCGCGCCCGGCCGAGGAGGGTCAGCGCCTCCTCATCCCCGGGATCCTGCCGTAACAGGGCGCCAACCGCATGCAGCACGTTTTCGGTGTCACCAGCGGCTAGCGCCTGCCGGGCGACCGCGAGGATCGCACCACGCCCCGCCGCGTCAGAGGCCAAGGCGCGCCGAGACGGGGGCGTCGGCCAGCGACACCCAGCCGCCCCGCTCCATGCTGGCGTACAGCGCGTGCAGCAGGCGCAGGGACTTCATGCCTTCGTCCACGCCGACGGGCACGTCGGTGCGCCCCTGCCGCAGCGTCTCCAGAACACCGCGCAGGTACGGGCCGTGGCCCAGGCCGTAGCCGGTCGGCACGTCCTGCGAATGCAGCGCCGGCACGTCGGCGTCGCCGGGGTGCGCATCGACCGGTTCCCACGTCTCGATCCGGTTCAGCGCGATGCCGCCGATCTTGGCCAGCGCCTTCTCGCCGACCAGATGCAGCGACGCCTCGAAGTCGCGCGGGCGGGCCGAGGTCGTCGCCTCGATGGTGCCCATGGCGCCGGACGCGAAGCGCACCGCGGCCACCGCCGTATCCTCGGCCTCCAGGCTGTTCAGCACCGCCTGTCCGGCGGCGCACACGGCCTCGACCGGGCCGGCCACCCATTGCAGCGCGTCCAGGTGGTGGATGGCCTGCTGCGCCAGGACGCCGCCGTCCATCGACCAGCGGCCGTGCCAGGGGTCGTCGTAGTAGGCCTGGGTGCGGCACCAGTGCACGCGCACGCCGGCCAGCACGATGCGGCCGAACCGCCCCTCCTCCACCGCGCCGCGCACGAAGCGCATGGCCGGGTTGTAGCGGTTCTGCTTCACCACGGCACAGATCACCCCACGCGCCGCGGCGGCATCGCGCATGGCCAGCGCGTCCTCGGGACGCAGCGCCACGGGCTTCTCGACCACCACGTTGACGCCGCGCTCGATCAGCGCCAGCACGTGCCTGGCGTGGTTGCCGGATTCGGTAAGCACGCAGACCAGGTCCGGCTCGGCGGCGGCGAGGCCGTCCAGGCCGTTGACGACGCGGGCATCCAACGCGGCGGCGAAACGCTCCGCCTTCTCCGGCACCAGGTCGGCGCAGGCCACTACCCGCGCCTCGCCCGCCAGCTCGTCGCGGAACACCTCGAGATAGCGTTGCGCCACACGGCCGCAGCCGAGCACGCCGATACGCACGGGATTGCTCAAGACGACGCCTTCCTGCTAGTTCGACGGTTCGAATCGGATCGTACCAGAGTCGCCGGCCGGATTCGCCGGTGTCCGGGTACGTTTGGTACGCTTAGCGGCTCCCGCCGCACCGGCCAAGTGAAAACGGCCGGTCACGCTTGACTGGAACCGGGCTGACGCATGCACGACGCCGCCATCTTCCTGACCGAAGGAACCAGCAACACCGGCCCGCGCCTGTTCGGCAAGGACGTCGCCAACGCCGGCCTGATCCGCGCCCTGGTCGGCGCCCAGGCCGAGCGGCCGCTGCACTTCTGCGTGGCCGACCGCCGGACGCCGGACGCCATCGCCGCGCAGTTCGGCTTCGACAAGCCGACGGCGGCGCGCGTGCGGCCGATCGCCTTCGACCAGATCACCCAGGCTCCGGGTGTCGACGTGCTGATGCACGGCCAGCCGAACATCTACCACTTCGCCTGGCAGCGCCGGCCCGAACACGCGCGCGCCTTCAGCCTGTGCGGCCTGATCCACACGCTGGCCCCGCCGGCCACGCAGGACGTCATCGGCAAGGTGCTGACCACGCCGGTGCAGCCGTGGGACGCGCTGGTGTGCACGTCGCGCGCCGTGCTGCACACGGTGCGCGACCTGCTGGACGGCTGGGGAGAGTTCCACAGGGCGCGCTTCGGCGGCAGCCGCGTGCCGGAGATCCAGCTGCCCATCATCCCGCTGGGCGTCGACTGCGCGCGGTTCGAACGCACGCCGGCCCGCTTCGCCAAGGGGCAGGAATGGCGCAAGCGGCTGCGCATCCAGGACGGCGAGGTCGCCATCCTGTGGATGGGGCGGCTGTCCTTCTTCGAGAAGATGCACCCCTTCGCCACCCTGGCGGCGGCCGAGATGGCGGCCAAGCGCACGTCGCGCAAGCTGCACGTGATCTTCGCCGGCTGGTTCCCGCACGAAGCGCACGAAGCGCAGTACCGCCAGCTCGCCACCGCCTTCGCGCCGTCGGTGACCGTGCACTTCGTGGACGGCAACAACCCCGACGTGCAGTCCGGCATCTGGTACGCCGCCGACGTCTTCACCTCGCTGGTGGACAATGTGCAGGAAACGTTCGGGCTGGCGCCGGTGGAGGCCATGGCGGCCGGCCTGCCGTCGGTCGTCAGCGACTGGGACGGTTACCGCGACACCGTCACCGAGGGCGAGGCCGGCTTCCGGATCCGCACCATCATGCCCCCGCCCGGCAGCGGCTTCGAACTGGCCCGCACGCACACCGCGCAACACATGAGCTACCAGAACTACGTGGGCGCCGTGGCCCAGGGCACCGCGGTGGACATCGAAGCGGCGGCGGCCGCCTTCGCCACCCTGGCCGAAGACGCCGAACTGCGCCGCCGGTTCGGCGCGGCGGCGCGGGCGCGGGCGCTCCAGGTGTTCGACTGGCCGGTGGTGGCGCGCCAGTACCGCGCGCTGTGGGCCGACCTCGCCGCCGTGCGCGCCCGGGCGCCGGAGGTGGCGCATCCCGGCTACCCGCTGATGCGCGACCCCTACGCGCTGTTCGCCAACTTCGCCAGCGAGAGCCTGGGCTCCGACAGCGTTCTGGCGCTCGCCGACGAATCGGCGCCCCGGCGGCTTGCCGCCGTGCGCGCCGTCGACATCAACACCTTCGCCCGCTACTGGCAGTTCGACGCAGCCGGCATGCAGGCGCTCCTCGACCGCGTCGCCGTCGCCGGCACGGTGACGGTCGGCCAACTGGAGGCGCTGGCGCCCAACGATGCGCAACGCCTGCACCGGTCGCTGGGCTGGCTGCTGAAGATGGGGCTGCTGCGACTCGCTTCCGGGACGGCTGCCTGATGGCGGCGCCGTGGCGCGGTCACGGCCGCCGCGCGGTGGCCGGGCCGATGTAGAAGGTGCGTGGTGCCGGCATCGCCGGACGGGACGGCAGGAGGCGCAGTCCCTCCGGCAGCAGTTCGACGTTGGCCTCGGGGTAGACGGCCAGCGCCTCCTTGAGCGCCGGCACGAATTTGGCGCGGAACTGGCGAAGGTGCTTGTACTCCGGCCCGAACTTCTCGCGCAGCGCCGCCCAGGGAATATCGGTGACGCGGGTCAGGGTGAACAACCGGTAGCACAACCACACGTAGACGTCGATCACGGCGCTGGAGTTCTGGATGGCCTTGATCGCGTTCTCAGAAACCGGCAACGAGTGCTCGCGCAGGGCTTCGAAGAACTCCGGCGACAGGCGTGCCGTCTCGTCCCAGGCGCCGCCGGGGCCGCTGGCGCTGGGGGGCTGCAGCACGGCGTTGACGATGTTGGCCCGCTCGAAGCCGTTCCGGCCGTCCTCGGCGGTCCAGCTGATGGTGAGCCGGCAGGCGGACAGGCGCCGCGCCTGATCGCGGATGGCGGCGTAGCTGCTGCCGCCGGACTTCACGCCCATGCGCTCCAGCCAATGGTGCATGGTGTTGCCCAGCCGCACTTCGGGCGAGCCGGTGCGAATCGCCTCGCTTTGCAGGTACAGCAGAATGAGCCGGGCTCGGCTGCCGAAGGGAACGCCCTGGCGCCATGGTTCGCCGTCCGGTCCGGGGATGAAACCCGGCTCGACCATCAGGCTGAAGTGACCGTTGGTCCGCTGCCACGCGTCGTTGTCGCTGGGCAGCCGACGGTGCGGCAGCGCCGTCATGGCGAATCCGGAGTAGAGGTAGGCCGGGGAACCCCGATCATTGCCCAGCAGCAGTGCCGCCAGATCGACGTATCGCCGATCGGCCGCAGCCACCATGCCGCGCGCGGCACTGTACCCATGACGGGCGATCAGATCGTGGATCTCGGCCAAGCGGTGCTTTTCCTCCGGTGTGGGCGTCAGCCTGCGCAAGCAACATTGTCTCCACCATTTGGCATGTGGTGACGCATCGCCGCGTCAGCGGCAACGGTCAAGACGTTGCGTATGGCCGGACCATCCCTGCAAGCTTTTGTGGAACACACTGGAACCCGGCGCGCTTTGCCGCAGCCGGCAGCCCTCGCCCGCATGATCACGCCGCGCTGCGTGGGCTGCAAGGACGTTCACGCTTCCGCCCGAATTTGTTCTTTGCGCACGAAAGTGTCTTGCCCCGGACCGGAACATTTGTTTCGTTGGCGCGTCACCGCATGCCAAAGATGCGGCGCATGCCGAAGAAGAAGAATCGGGCAGCCGCCGTCCGCATGAGCTTCGTTCTGAAAGCGCTGGCGGCAGCCCTTTGCTTAGCAAAGGGCGCGAGCTGTCGCATTGATCTGTCGGGATTTACCGGCGGCGCTCGGTGGACGTGATCAAGCGCCGCCGGTGTCACTCCTCCGGCACCAGGCGGAAACGGCGGCCGTGCAGGGTCAGACGGAACGGTTCCGGGGCCACCAGCGAGAAGGCCCGCAGCCGACGTTCCAACTCCTCGGGCGCGATGTCCGGCGGGATCTCGCACATGGCCTGGAGCGTCGCCCGGGTCGAACGCCGCTCGCTCCAGCGGATGGACGACGTGGGCAGCGGCGCCGTGGTGCGCAGCAGCGCCGGGCAGAGATGCATGAACAGCTTCAACGCCGCCTTGTAGGTCCGGGCGTTGAGCCAGTCGAGGTCGGCGCCGTCCTCCACGTCGAACTCGGCCACCGCGACAATTGGTCCGCTGTCGACCCGCGCGGTCATGACGTGGGCGGTCGCGCCGAAACGTCGCACCCCGTCATACAGCGCGAACGCCACCGGATAGCGGCCTGGATAGGCCGGCGGGCCGGGATGGATATTGTAGGCCGGGCTGCCGATCCGCTCAAGGGTTGCGGCCGGCACCATCACGGGGGTGAAGAACGCGATGAATCGCGTGATTTCCGCCGGCTTTGCGAAGTAGTTGCCGAGATCTTCGGCCGTGAACAGAAAGCGCACCTGCGCGCGCGGCTCGAAGTGCTCGATGATGCTGAGCAGGACGATGGAGTACTTCGGCTCCGTCAGGACAACGACGTTGGGCGCCATGGGCGGTCTCCGGGGCTGGGGACGCGACGGGTGTACGGTGCGCCGGGCCGGGCGGCAAGCGCGATGTCCGAGCTTCGGCACTTGACCATCGCCACCGGTTTGTGTCACCTCCCGCTTGGTCGCGTTTCCGAACCGTCCCACCCCGCCGGCCGCGGCGGGACGTTTCGGAAGCGGACGCATCCAATTCTTCCTCCGGTCGTCGTTCGCAATGATGCTGTTCAGATGAGCCACGGGCGCCGCATCTCCGTTGTCGGCCTCGGCTATGTCGGCCTTCCCGTCGCGGTGGCCTTCGGCCGCACCGGCCTGCCGGTGATCGCGTTCGACATCGATCCGTCGCGCATCGGGGAGCTGCAGCGCGGCTTCGACCGCACCGACGAGATCGAGCCGGCCGAGCTTGCCGAGGCCGGGCTTACCCTCGGCACCGACCCCGCACTTCTGCGGGATGCCGATTTCCACATCGTCACCGTGCCCACGCCGATCACGGCGGGCAACCGCCCCGATCTGGGGCCGCTGTTCTCGGCCACGCGTTCGGTCGGGCAGCAGCTCAAGAAGGGCGACATCGTCGTCTACGAATCGACCGTCTATCCCGGCGCCACCGAGATGGACTGCGTGCCGATCCTGGAGCGGGAATCGGGCCTGACCTTCGGGCGCGACTTCTCCGTCGGCTATTCGCCCGAGCGCATCAATCCGGGTGACCGTGAGCACCGATTCGAGACGATCACCAAGGTCGTCTCGGGCAGCGACCCGGCCACCGCCGAGATCGTCGCCCAGGTCTACGGCAGCGTCGTAAAGGCGGGCATCCACAAGGCGCCCTCCATCGCCGTCGCCGAGGCGGCGAAGGTAATCGAGAACACCCAGCGCGACCTCAACATCGCGCTGATGAACGAGCTGGCGCTGATCTTCGACCGCCTGGGCATCGACACGCACGATGTGCTGGCCGCCGCCGGGACCAAATGGAACTTCCTGAAGTTCGTGCCCGGCCTCGTCGGCGGCCACTGCATCGGCGTCGACCCCTATTACCTGACGCACCGTGCCGAGCAGGTCGGCTACCACCCGGACGTCATCCTCGCCGGCCGCCGCATCAACGACGCGATGGGCGAGCACGTCGCCCGCGACATCGTGAAGCGGCTGCTGCGCAGCGGCCGTCGGGCGAACGAACTGTGCGTCACCGTGCTCGGCCTGACCTTCAAGGAGGACGTGCCGGACATCCGCAACACGCGGGTGACCGACATTGTCACCGAGTTGAAGGAGTTCGGTATCGCCGTGCAGGTGCACGATCCGCTGGCCGACCCGGCGCAGACCGAACACGAGTACGGGCTGACCCTGACCACGCTGGACGCGCTGCGGCCGGCCGACGCCGTCGTGCTGGCCGTGCCTCATAAGGCCTACCAGCCGCTGTCGTGGGATTTCGTCACCAGCCTGCTCAAGCACGGCCGCGGCGTGGTGTTCGACGTGAAGGGCCGCCTCGACCGCGCCGCCGTGCCCGACGGCGTGACCCTGCGCCGGCTTTAACCCCGACGCGCCCCACCCGCCAGTTCGGGCGTGCGGCGGAGCAGGTCGGCGGTCAGCGACTCGTGCCGGGCGAACAGCCCTTCGTACCACGTCCACTGCGCGTCGGCGTGCGGGGCCAGCATGCGGTGTTCGGCCACGTGCGCGTACGCCGCGTCGGCCAGGGCGGCGCGCAACGCCGGCTCGTCGACGAGGCGCAGCAACTGGCGCTCGAACTCCTCAGTGTCATGGAACAGCAGGCCGGTGCGCCCGGCGTCGAGGCTGGAGGCGTAAACGACCGGGCTGGCCAGCACCGCCACGCCTTCGGCGGCGCATTCCAGAAACTTCAGGTCGGACTTGGCCCGGTTGAACTCGGTGTCGGCCAGCGGCAGCACGGCGACATCGGCGTCGGCCAGGGTCCGCCGGTAGACATCGTAGGGGCACAGCGGCCGGAAGGTCTTGCGCGCGGTGGCGAGCCCCTGGAAGAACGCCTCGTCGTGGATGACGTCGACCCGCACGTACGGCCGCGCCGCCAGCACGCGGTTGAGTGCCGGCAGGATCGCCTGGGCGTCAGCGGTGCGATTCAAGGCACCGAAGAACAGCACCGCCTCCCCGCGCGTGGGCGCCGGACGGCGCGGCGGCAGCGCCGCGAGCTGGTTGGGAAACACCGCCACGTTGGGGTTTAAGCGGCGCACGAAATCGGCGATCGGCGGGGTGGAGACCTGCACCGCGTGCACCGCGCGGAAGCCGACGAAGCCGTTTTCGGCATATCCCGCGTGCTCCGGCCAGTCGTCCAGTTCGTGGACGATCAGGTAGCCGTGCTGGAGCAGCCCGCGCAGCAGCGCCGCATCGGCGGGCCAGCGTATGATCGGGCGTTGCCAGACGAAGATCCGCCGCTCCTCCGGCCGGTGCCGCGACAACCGGATCGGCCCGTCGTCCAGGTGGAGGCGCACGCCCGGCCGCTGGCCAATCAGGCCCAGCGGCTCCTCCATGCGGACCACGTTGCAGCCGCCCACCGGCTTGCGCATGCGGCCGAAGATGAAGGTCGGCGTCTCAGGCATTGCCGAGCAGGGCGGCGGCCGGCGACGGGCCGGTCTGCGCGGTGATGCGCTCGTAGAACGCCTCGTACTGCGCGGCGACGATGGACAGGGAGAAGTGCCGCTCGATCCGCCGCCGGGCGTCGGCTCCCAACGCCGCGCGGCCCTCGGGTCCCAGCTTCATCATCTGCTGCCAGGCGACGGCCAGCGCGACGGGATCGCGCGGGGCCACGATGGTGCCGGTGTCGCCGACGATCGCCGCGGCGTCGCCCGCGTCGGTGCTGACGCACGGCACGCCGCAGGCCATCGCCTCGCCCAGCACGTTGGGGAAGCCCTCGCCGAAGGCCGACGACAAGGTGACGAGGTCAAGCGCCGGCAGGATGCGCTCGATGTCGCGCCGCTCGCCCAGCAGCAGGACGCGGTCGTCCAGGTTGCATGCGGCAATCAGCCGGCGGATGCGCGGGTTCTGCGCCTGAAGGCCGGAGCCCATCAGGACGTAGCGCGCGTTCGGGTGTTTGGCGGCGAAATCGGTCGCGGCAGCCAGGAAGGTGCAATGGTCCTTCATCGGGTCCAGGCGCGCCGGCAGGCCGATAAGGAAGGCATCGTCCGACAGCCCGTGTTCCCGCAGGAAACGCCCGCGCGCCTCCCGATCCGGGTGGAAGCGGGCCACGTCGAAGCCGTTGGGGATGAGCTGCCACGCCCGCGGCCGGTAGCCGTAACGCTCGTGCACCGTGCGCCCGGCGCCGGAGTTGGCGATCACCGCGTCGGGCATGCCCGACAGACGCGCCAGCAGCAGCGGCAGATGGCGCGACAGCCAACGGTAGTCGGGCCGGTTCATGTCGGAGCAGCGCAGGTTCCACACGACCCGCGGCACCCCGGCCAGGCGCCCGGCCACCGCCCCCATCAGGTCGGCGTGGTACAGCCACGTCTGCAGGACGTCCGGCTTTTCCTCGCGCAGGACCTGGAGGAGGCGCGTCAGGCCGCGCGGATCGGCCACGCCCCGGCGCATCTGCAGCGACAGGATGGGCACGCCGCTCTTCGACAGCTCGGTCGCGATGCTGCCGCCGTCGGTCATCGAGATAACGATGTTGCGGAAGCGCGTGGAATCCATGGAGCCGACCAGCTTGGCCAGCATGGTCTCCGCCCCTCCGGTCTGCAACCCGGTGATGAGGTGCGCGATGGTGATCACGGCGGAGTGCCTGACATCACGCCACGGAAACCGGGGCGGCGGTCAGTTCCGCCACCACGTCCGCCAGCGCATCGCGCCACGGGCGCAGCCGCACGCCGAACGTCCGCTCCGCCTTCGCGCAGTCGAGGACCGAGTTGGCCGGACGGCGCGCCGGCGTGGGGTAGTCGGCGGTGGCGATGGCGTGCACGGCGGGGCGGCGGCCGAGCGCCGGGGCGGCCAGATCGAACACCGCCTCGGCCAAGCCGTGCCACGTGGTCTCGCCGGAACCGGCGAGGTGGTAGGTGCCCCAGGCGTCCTCGCGGCGATCGAGGAGGATCTGGCGGGCGATCGCGACGATGCCGCGCGCCATCTCGCCGGCCGACGTCGGGCAGCCGCGCTGGTCGGCGACGACGCGCAGCTCGTCCCGTTCAGCGCCCAGGCGCAGCATGGTCTTGACGAAATTGTGACCGAACGGGCTGTAGACCCAGGCGGTGCGCAGGATGACGTGACGCGGGTTGGCGGCGCGCACGGCGCGCTCCCCCGCCTCCTTGCTGGTGCCGTAGACGCCCAGCGGGCACACCGGGTCATCTTCCACGTAAGCACCATCCTTGCTGCCGTCGAAGACGTAGTCGGTGGAGATGTGGACCAGCGGCACTCCCTGCGCCGCCGTCGCCTCGGCCAGCCAGCCGGGACCGTCGGCGTTGATGGCGTGCGCCGCCTCCGGCTCCGCCTCTGCGCGGTCGACCGCCGTGTAGGCGGCGGCGTTGACCACCAGCGCCGGCCGCTCGCGTGCCACCGCTTCCATCACCGCGTCGCGATGGGCGATGTCCAGCGCAGGGCGCCCGGCGGTGCGCAGGACGAAGCCGGACGGCAGGGCGGCGCGCTCCAGTTCGCGGGCGATCTGCCCCTGGGCGCCGATGACGAGGATGCGGGTCGCGGTGTCGGTGAGGGTCACGGTCCAGCCGGGAAGCCATATGAAAACGGCTCGCACTCTATACC
>DASPIO010000313.1:0-22361 GCA_035629155.1 Azospirillum sp.
TGCAGGCTCGCGTCGCTCGTGTTGGCGCCGGTGATCGAGAACTGCATCGCCTTGGTGCCGAAGGCGGTGTCCTGCCACGTCGACGGCGTGTCGGCCGAACCGACCAGCGCCCGCACGTGCACGCCCTGCTCCGCCCACTGCTCGACCACCTTGGAGGTGTTGACGTTGCTGTCCGGCGTCGTCACCGCGATGACGTCGGATGCATCGTCCCCGTCGTCGTGATCATCGCCGTCATCGTCGTCGCCGTGATCATCATCGCCGTCATTGTCGTCGTCGTGATCATCGTCGTGATCATCGTCGTCGTCGTTTTTGCCGCCCTTGCCGCCTTTGGTGTCATCGACCAGCGACTCGAGGTCGATGACCTGGTCGTCGACGAGCACGCGCAGGTTCTCCCACCCGCCGGCCTTCAGGCCGAGCGCGGAGAACGTGCCCATGTGGGAATAGTCGTTGCCGTTGCCGCCGTCCTTGTTGTTCAGGATGAAGTCCTGGAGGTCCAGCAGGGACGCGCGGATGCGCGGGTCCTGGAACTGCTCCGACGACAGGCGGATCTCCAGCGTGTCGGTCCCGGCGCCGCCGAAGTAGAAGTCCCAGCCGCTTTCGTCGGTGCGCAGGTCGTGGATGCCCGTGTCGTCGCCGACGCCGGCGTCGACCCAGTCGTTGCCCGCATTCCCGTTGACGGTGTCGTTGCCGCTGCCGCCGTACAGCAGGTCGCCGCCATTCCCGCCGGCGATCGCCTGGCTGGACCCGTCGCCGATCACGATGAGCGGCTCGGCCTTCCCGACCCCGCCGCCCTTGCCTGCGTTGCTCTTATCCGTCGACATGACAACCCCACACTCGCCCCTCAAGCGCAGCCGGCTTGAGATAGATGCATTTTTACACACATTCTTAGGAACCATCAATCATGATCATGTGCGTCAGCCGCCGCAGGGCGAAGTCGCGCGCCAGAAAAAGCCAAGTCAGATATCCACCGGCGCGCGCGCTCGACGAGTCAAGGCAACCATCTGCGGTAGAGCACGACAAGAAACGACCAAGTTCATCCAAATGTGACAATTTGTAACAACCACACACCGAAGCGGGACACCTTGAGCGGGGCAGCCAACCAGACCTCAGGCACACCAACGCCGGCCACCGTGCGCGCGGCGCTCGGGCGGGCCGTGCCCGCGCTGGTCTTCAGCGGCCTGTTCAGCCTTTCCATCAACGTGCTGTTCCTGGCGGCGCCGCTGTACATGCTGCAGGTCTACGACCGGGTGATGAGCAGCGGCAACCTGTCGACCCTGCTGGCGCTGACGGCCGCCGTGGCCATCGCCTACGCCGCGCAGTCAACGCTCGATTCGCTGCGCGGGCGCCTGCTGACCCGCGCCGGCAACATCCTGGACGACCAGCTTCGCGAACGGACCTTCCGGGCCGAGCTGGCCGAGACCATCGGCCACGGCACCGGCCCCGCCGGGCAGGGGGCCCGCGACCTGGAGCAGATCCGGCAGTTCCTGGCCGGCCCGGCCATGCTGGCGGCGATGGACGCGCCCTGGATGCCGCTGTTCGTGGGAGTGATCGCGCTGATCCACCCGCTGCTGGCGGTCACCCTGGTGGCGGGCGCGGTGCTCTTGCTGCTGCTCGCCGTTCTCAACGAGCTGCTGATCGCCGGGCCGACCCGCGCCGGCAACCAGCAGGCCGGGGCGGCCCAGACCTTCTTCGACGCCGCCATGCGCAACGCCCACGTGGTCAAGGCCATGGGCATGGGCGACGCGCTGACCCGCCGCTGGAGCGAGCGGCGCGACGCCGCCGCCGGCAGCCTGACGCGCGCCGGCGACCTCGGCGGCGCCATGTCGGCCCTGGTCAAGTTCTGCCGGCTGTTCCTGCAGAGCTTCGTGCTGGGGCTCGGCGCCTGGCTGGCGATCAATCAGGAGATTTCGCCCGGTTCCGTCTTCGCCTCCACGTTCCTGCTGGCCCGGGCGCTGGCGCCGGTGGAGATGGTGGTCGGCTCCTGGCGCGCCATCGTGACGGCGCGCCAGGCGTGGCGCCGGCTGGACGATCTGCTGCGCCGCCACCCCGTCGAGCCGGACGGCATGCCCCTGCCGCAGGCCCGCGGCGCGCTGGCCGCCGACCAGCTCGGCTGGGCCCCGGCCAGCGGCGCCCCGCCCATCGTCCGCGGCATCGGCTTCGCCCTGGAACCCGGCGAGGTGCTGGGCATCGTCGGGCCGAGCGGTGCCGGCAAATCCACCCTGCTGCGCCTCCTGGTCGGCATCCACCGGCCCGGCGCCGGCGCCGTCACGCTCGACGGCGCCGATCTGGCCGTGTGGAACCAGGCCCAGCTCGGCCGGATCGTCGGCTACCTGCCGCAGGACGTCGAGCTGATCGCCGGTACGGTGCGCGACAACATCGCGCGCTTCCAGGACGCCGCGCCCGAGTCGGTGGTCGCCGCGGCGGAGGCCGCCGGCTGCCATGAGATGATCCTCGGCCTGCCCAAGGGCTACGACACGCAGGTCGGCGACAACGGGCAGATCCTGTCCGGCGGGCAGCGCCAACGCGTCGGGCTGGCGCGCGCCCTGTTCGGCCGGCCGAAGCTGGTCGTCCTCGACGAGCCGAACGCCAACCTCGACGCCGCCGGCGAGGAGCGCCTGATGGCCAGCCTCGCCGCGCTGAAGGAGGCCGGGACGACCATCGTCATCGCCGCGCAGCGCCCGCGCGTGCTGGAGATCGTCGACAAGATCCTGGTGATCCGCAACGGCCTACCGGAGATGCTGGGCGACCGCCCGTCCGTGCTGGCGCG
Source organism: Azospirillum sp. (assembly GCA_035629155.1). GTDB lineage: Bacteria > Pseudomonadota > Alphaproteobacteria > Azospirillales > Azospirillaceae > Azospirillum. The sequence goes on from DASPIO010000313.1 coordinate 2,768, forward strand.
GCTGTTGCGCCCGTCGGCCCCGGCCATCGGCGGCGGCACCGTGGTCAGCCTGAAGGGGGGCGGCGCATGACGGCGGCCGTCGAAGGATCCGGTCCCAAGCACCGGCCCGACGGGGTCGCCGGCACGGTGGCGGCCGGCATCGTGGTGATCGTGCTGTTCTTCGGCGCGATGCTGGGCTGGGCGGCCAACGCCATGCTCGCCGGCGCCGTCATCGTGCCCGGCGTCGTCAAGGTCATCTCGGACCGGCAGCCGATCAAGCACCAGGAGAGCGGCATCGTCGCCGAGGTGGCGGTGACCGAGGGGCAGGAGGTCGTCGCCGACCAGCTTCTGCTGCGCCTGGACGCCACGCAGATCAGGGCGCTGATCGAGCAACTGACCGGACAGGTCGACAAACTGCGCGCCGAACTGGCCCGCCTGACGGCCGAACGCGACGGGCTGGCCGAGATCGCCTTCCCCGATTCGCTGCTGGCCCGCGCGGCGGAACCGCGGGTGCAGCCGTTGCTCGCCGCCGAGCAGGGGCAGTTCGCCAGCCGCCGCAACGCGCTGATCGGCGAGCAGAACCTGCTGCGCCAGAGCATCCGGCAGATGGAGGAACAGATCGCCGGGCGCGCGGCCGAGGTGAAGAGCCAGGAGCGCCAGCTCCACCTCATCCTCCAGGAGGCGCAGGACGTGCGCTTCCTCCTGGACAAGGGCTACGCGCCCAAGAACAAGCTGCTGGCCCTGGAACGCGCCGCGGCGGCGCTGGAGGGCCAGCGCTCCGCCCTGCTGGCCGGCATTGCCGAGACCGAGAAGAGCATGGAGCAGGCGCGCATGCGCATCGCGCAGCTCGAGCGCGACCGCATGGCGGAGGTGAACGACCAGCTCAGCCAGACGCAGGCAACCCTGCGCGACACCGAACCCCGGTTGCGCGCCGCCGCGCGCCAGCTTGAACTGACCGAGATCCGGGCTCCTCTGGCCGGGCGCGTCATGGCCCTGACCGTGCGCGCGCCGGGCCGGGTGATCCAGCCGACCGACGTGCTGATGGAAATCGTGCCGAACGCCCAGTCGCTGGTGGTCGAGGGGATGATCCGCCCGGAGGACGTGGACGACATCGCCGTCGGCATGGCCGCCGAGGTGAAGCTGACCGGCCTGAACCCGCGGCTGACGCCGCGCCTGCCGGCCCAGGTGACCAACATCTCGGCCGACCGCATGACCGACGCGCGCAGCGGGGCGGCGTTCTATCAGGTGCAGTTGGCTGTCGACGACGCAGCGCTGGGCGAGGCCACGCGCACGCTGGGCCACCGCGTGTCGATGCTGCCCGGCATGCCGACGCAGATCACCATCGCCACGCGCGAACGGACGGTGCTGGAGTACCTGATATCGCCACTCACGGACGGCCTGGACCGCGCGTTGCGGGAGCCGTGATGCAGCCCCTTCCCCAGTCCCGCTGGGGGAAGGGCTGTATCACGCGATCGGCGTGTCCGCCGGCAGCAGGAAGCGGTCTTCCGCCGCGGTGCCGCCAGGCCCGCCCGCCGCCTTGCCGTTAGGGCGGCGCATCCCCGGCAGAATGTCGGACAGCGAACGGCGGGCCGCCGGCCCGCGCGGACGCGGGACCGGGGCGCCCTGCGGCACCTCCGTGTCGGACGCCTCGGCGGCAACCGGCGCCGGCCCCACGGCCCGCTCCGGAACCGTTCGGGAGGGTTCCGGCACGGGCTGGGGCGCTGCGGCCATCTCCGGCACCGGTATTTCCGGCGTCGGCATTTCCGGCGCCGTCACTTCGGCGGACGCCTCGACGCGCAGCGCGGCGATGCGCGCCGCCACGTCGGCGGGCAGGCGCAGCGCCTCGGCGATCGGGCCCACCGACTCGGCGAAGCGCCTGACCCACGACAGGATCCGCATGCGGTCGGCCAGCGGCACGCGCTCGTCGCGGACCGCCGTGGTGAAGCGCAACATCCGCTGGTCGCACAGGATGGCGGCGGCGGTGTCGAGGCGCGGCATCTCGATCTCGATGCCGCCGGCCGCCGCGAAGCCCTTCGCCGCCTCGCGCTGCCACGTGGCGAAGCTGCCGGAATCGAACATCCCGTTGCGCACGGCGATGACGGTGGCGGTGCGCCCCAGCGTCTCGGCCAGCCAGGGGGCCGTGTGGTAGTCGGACGGGCTGGGCGTCATGACGTTGACCAGCACCACCGAATGCCCCATCGCGTTGGCGCAGGCGACGAACTCCCTCACCGCCTCGGCCGGGGTGGAGGTCGCCATCAGCCCGGAGATGTCCGTGCGGAAGCCCGCCGGAAGGTCGTGCAGGATGACGTCGATCCCCGGCATGGCCATGCTGTTCAAAAGCAGGTCGCGGCCGAATCGGCGATCGCGGGCGTCGTACAGGATGCAGCCGCGCCGCGGGTCCTGGCGGTCCAGCGACAGCGCCCGGCCCTGCTCGTCGGCGCCGCGGAAGAACTTGAACAGGCTGCGCGCCAGCCAGTCGCCGTCGAACAGGGCGGCCGGGCGTTGCGTGTGGCGGTACAGGTCGGCCAGGCCGCGGGCCCAGGTGGACTTGCCGGTCCCGCCCTTGTCGCCGACCACGCAGATGATGCTCGCCATGTCCGCCTCCAACTCTATTGCAACAATTTTCCATACATTTTATCTATTGACAAGCCGTTATGCGGCACGGAGACCAGATCGTCCTTTCACGCCTCCGGCGGCGCCATGATCACACCGCGTCACGCAGCGAACTACCGGCGGCCCGCGCCGCGCATCCGCGTCGCGCGCTGGCTGCTGGTCGCCATCCTGGTCCTGACCTTCTCGTGGCTCGGCCTGGTCACCCGGCTGCGGGTCGTCGGCATGGGGCACGTGCGCGCGGAGGAGTCCATCGTCTCCTCCCTGTTCGAGGGGCGCATCGACGCCCTCCATGTCACCTGCCACGACCGCGTCGCCGAGGGCGACCTGCTGGCCGTGGTCGCCAACCCCGTGCGCGCCCACGCCTACCGCGAGGAGATGATCGAGGAGGAAGCGGCCGAGCGGACCCGGCGCGCCACCAACGACGGGCGCATCGCCGTCGCCCGGGCCCAGCTCGACGCCGCCGAGAAGCATCTGGCGGCGGCGCGCCGGCACGACGGGAACGCCACGGCCCTGGCGGATGCCACCGAGCGGGCATGGCAGGCCCACGAAGTCCCCCTGAAGGAGCGGATCGCCGCGCTGACCGCCCGCGACCGCGCGCGCGAGGGTCTGGCCGGGGCCGAGGCCGCCGTGCGCCGCCGCCGCGCCGAACTGGAGCGGGTCCGCTCGGACGCGACGATCCAGGCCGCCGGCTTCGAGGAACGCGTCGCCGCGCAGCGCGCGCGGGCCGACCTGGGCGGCAACCTGGAGATCCGCGCGCCCTTCGACGCGGTCGTCACCGACTGCCCGCGCACCGTCGGCGACGTCGTGCGGCCCAGTGTCGCCATCGTGCGCGTGCAGCGGGTCGGCAGTGCCCGCATCTTCATCTGGGTACCCGCCGTCGACCTGCACCGCATCGACAAGGGCATGGAGGCCGAGGTGGTGATCGCCGAGAGCGGCCGCACGCTGACCGGCACAGTCCTCAACCAGCCGCTGGAGGTGGGCGCCCTGCCCGCCAGCCTGAAGCGCTATTTCTGGCAGAATCAGGCGTGGCAGCAGTACGCCAAGCTGGAGGTCAGGATCGATGACCCGCGCCTGGTGGCCGACCTGCCGGGCGACGCGCGGGTCGACGCGGTGATCCGCACGGCCGGCCGCCTGCTGCCGCTCGAACTCCTCAAATCGCTGTGAGCGCGGGACCTGCCATCATGCCGCTTTCCCGCCGCACGTTCCTGGCCGCAGGCGCCCTGGCGCTCTGCCCGTCCGCCGCCCGCGCGGCGGCACCGGCGGCGGGCGACGCCCTGTGGATCTGGGGCACCGGCCGCGGTGCGTGGCCGGAGGTGGCCGCCGCCATGCGGCGGGAGGGGTTCGCCACCGCCTTCCTGTCCATCCCGCCGGCCGAGCGCGCGCTTCTGGACGCGTCCCCCGGTGCCCTGGAAGCGGCGCTGGCCCCCTTCACGGAGCAGGGCATCGCCGTAATGCTGGCGGCCGGCGACCCGAGCTGGGCCGATGGAAGGCCGATGCCCCCGGCGCTGCGGAACCTGCTGCGCATGGCGGCGCAGTCGCCCGGCGTGGCCGGCGTGGCGCTGGACATCGAGCCCTACACCCTGCCGCTGTGGCGCTCCGGCGACGACGGGCGCCGGCGGATCGCCGCGGCGCTGATGGACCGGCTGGACGAGGCGCGCGCGCTGCTCGCCGGGTCGGGGCGGACGCTGGGCACGATCCTGCACCCCACCTTCGCCACCACGCCCCTGCCGCCCGGCCACGGCGCCGGGACCATGGCGGACGGCGCCATCGCGCGGACCGATGCCGTGGTGGTGATGGCCTACCGCAACACACCCGCCGCCATCGAACGCTTCGGCGGCCGGCTGCTGGGGGCGCTGGACGCCGCGCCGAAACCCTGGTGGTTCGGCATCACCGTCCAGGGCGGGCAGGAGGAGCCGTTCGTCAGCTACGCGAACGCCGCTATGCCGCGCATCCGCGCCGACATGCGGGCGCTGGGGGATCTCGCCCGCGCCCGGCCGTGCGGCCGGCGATACCAGGGCGTGGCGGTTCACGCCTACGCCTCGCTGGCGCCCAAGCTGGCGCCGTAGGGCCCCCCGCCGTCACGGGGCCGAGCAGAGCCACACGTGATGGTCGAGGCTCCTGCTCTGGCTGCTCGGCTCGCGCAAAGCCAACCCGCGCACGGGCACCGGGTGTTCGGTCAGACAGCGTTGCCCGCCTGCAGTCGCGGGTGCGTCCCCTCGGCGCCGATGCACGCCGATCCTGCCTCGGCGCGGCGCGCCGGGCGGGGACGCCCGTCTCCGGGGCGTCAGCCAGCCGACAGCAAAAAGTCGACACGCTGTCGGCCACAAGACAGACACCCCCTCCGGAATGGCCGATTCTGGCCTGATCCGAGGTGCCGCGGCGAAAGGAAGGCACCAACGCCTCGAAAGCGCGTGACGGCCTTCGCCCCAAACCCCAGGGGCCTCCAGTGCGCGTCCCGTCGTTACGGCATGGTTTTGGAGGTCATCGACCATGAGCCTGATGCTGATGATTCACCCAGACAAATGCACTGGGTGCCGCAACTGTGAATTGGCCTGTTCCATGGCACACGACGGCCACTTCCGGCCGAAATCGTCGCGGGTGCACGTCTACACATGGGAGCGGGAAGGGTTTTCCGTCCCCATGATGTGCCAGCAGTGCAAGGACGCCGCCTGTGTCGCCGTCTGCATGCCCAAGGCCATGACCCGCAACCCGGCGACCGGACAGGTCGAACTGGACGCGGCGAAGTGCATCGGCTGCAAGATGTGCGTGCAGGCGTGCCCCTTCGGCTGCGCCTCGTGGGACTTCCTCGGCTCGCAGATCCTCAAGTGCGACACCTGCGACGGCGATCCCGCCTGCGCGACGATCTGCCCCACCCATGCGCTCGAATGGGTCGAAGACACCGTGTCGGCGCAGGCGCGCAAGCGGGCCTTCGCCTCCAAGCTCAAGAACGCCTTTGCGGAGGTCTGACCATGCACGGCTGGATAGGCAGGATCCTGAGGGTCGACCTGACCTCCGGGAAAATCAGCACCGAGGCGCTCAACCCGAGCCTCGCGCGCGATTACATCGGGGCCCGCGGGCTGGGCACCAGGTACATGTACGACGAGGTCGACCCGAAGGTCGATCCGCTGTCGCCGGAGAACAAGCTGATCTTCGCGCCCGGTCCGATGACGGGCACCTTCGCGCCCTCCATGGGGCGCTATGATGTCGTCACCAAGGGACCGCTGACCGGCACCATCGCGGCGTCCAACTCCGGCGGCGCCTGGGGGCCGGAGCTCAAGTACGCGGGCTATGACATGCTGATCCTGGAAGGCCGCGCGCCCAAGCCGGTCTACCTGTGGATCGACAACGACAAGGTGGTGATCCGCGACGCCGGCCATCTCTGGGGCAAGGACGTCCCCGAGACCACCGAGGCGCTGAACGCCGAGACCTCCAGCGATGCCAAGATCGCCTGCATCGGGCCGGCCGGCGAGCATCTGTCCTTCATCGCCGCGATCATGAACGACATGCAGCGGGCGGCCGGGCGCACCGGCGTCGGCGCGGTCATGGGCTCGAAGAACCTGAAGGCGGTGGCGGTGCGCGGCACCGGCGCCGTGACCGTCGCCGACAAGGCGGCGTTCCTTGCCGCGGTGTCCAAGGCCAGCACCATGATCAAGGAGCACCCGGTCGGCGGCACGGGGCTGCGGCTGTACGGCACCAACGTGCTGGTCAACATTCTGAACTCGATCGGCGGCCTGCCGACCGGCAACTTCCAGGATGGTCATTTCGCGACCGCCGACAAGGTGGGCGGCGAGAGCCTCGCGGCCAACCAGCTACAGCGGCCGAAGGGCTGCTTCGCCTGCATCATCTCCTGCGGGCGCGCCACCAAGGTGACCAACCCGAAGTACAAGGGCGAGGGCGAGGGGCCGGAATACGAGACCGCCTGGGGCTTCGGCCCGGATTGCCGGATCGACGACCTCGACGCGGTCATCAAGGCCAACTACCTGTGCAACGAGTACGGCCTGGACACCATCTCCATGGCCGGCACGGTGGCCTGCGCGATGGAGTTGTTCAACCGCGGCATCATCACGACAAAGGACACCGGAGGCCTGGAGCTGGACTTCGGCAACGCCGAGGCGATGGTCGAGGCGGTCCGCCTGACCGGGCTCGGCGAGGGCTTCGGCACGATGCTGGCGCTCGGCTCGTACCGGCTGGCCAGCCACTTCGGCCATGCCGAGCTGTCGATGACCGTCAAGAAGCAGGAGATGCCCGCCTACGACCCGCGCGCGGTGCAGGGCATCGGCCTCAACTACGCCACCAACAACCGTGGCGGCTGCCACGTCCGCGGCTACACCATCAGCCCCGAGGTGCTGGGCGTGCCGATCAAGGTCGACAAGGACACCATCGACGGCAAGCCGGAGCTGGTGGCGCTGTTCCAGAACCTGACGGCGGCGATCGATTCCAGCGGCTCTTGCCTGTTCACCACCTTCGGCATCGGCGCCCCCGAATACGCCGAGCTGATGACGGCGCTGACCGGCATCCCCTACACCGCCGACAGCTTCATCGAAGCCGGCGAGCGGATCTGGAACCTCGAACGGCTGTGGAACATGAAGGCCGGCCTGACGGCGAAGGACGACACCCTGCCGCCGCGCCTGCTGAACGAGCCGATCCAGACCGGCGCCTCGAAGGGGGCGGTGAGCCGCCTGCCGGAGATGCTGCCGCTGTACTACGCGGCCCGCGGCTGGGACGCCGAGGGCGTGCCGACGAAGGAAAAGCTGGGCGCTCTCGCGCTCGCCTGACCGGGTCGTGAGGCCGCCGCGGGGCACGCTCCGCGGCGGCCACGCCGGTGCCAAGGACGCCGCGCCATGCAGATCTCCTACTTTGCGTTGCTGCGCAACGCGACGAAGAAAAGCCGCGAGGAGTGGACCCGGCCCGCGCCGGCCGTCCGGGATCTGATGCGCGATCTGGTCGCCGAATACGGACCGGACTTCGCCCGCTGGGTGATGAAGGACGGCGAGCTTGCGAGCTTCGCCATCATCCTGGTCGACGGCCGGGACGTGCGCGGTCTGCAGGGCCTCGACACCCCCCTCACGCCTGAATCCGACGTCTTCATCTTTCCCCCGCTGGCCGGGGGGTGAGAAAGAACTGGATCATGCATCCGACAACACTGCCCATCCTCCTGCTGCTCGGCGGCTTCGTCCTGCAACTCCTGCTCGCCCGGGCGCTGACGCCGGTCGGCAAGGGAATCCTCGCGACCGCGGCCACCCTGGCCGCTTTCGCCGCGTCGCTGATGCTGGTTCCTCCCAGCATGGACGGCATCGTGATGCAGGCGAACCTGCTCGCCCCCTGGGACGGCCCGTTCGCCATCGGCCTGCGCGTCGACGGCCTCAGCGTCCTGTTCATGGTCATGGGCACCGGCATCGGCGCCGCCATCCTGCTGTTCTCCGTGCGCTACATGGAGCACGAGGAACAGGGCACGACGCGCTTTTATGCCATCATGCTGGTGTTCATCGCCGGTCTGCTGGTGCTGTCCAGCGCCGCCGACATGCTGGGCGCCTACATGGCGTGGGAGGTCATCGGGCTGTGCTCCTACAGTCTGGTCGGCTTCTGGTACAAGGAAAAGGTGGCGACCGACGGCGCGCGCAAGGTGCTGGTCATCACCCACCTCGCCGGCTACGGGTTCCTGATCGGCATCGTGCTGATCTACTCCCGCGCCGGCAGCTTCGACTGGACCGACCCGGCGGTCGCCACGGCGTTCACGTCCGGCGTCGCCGCGCTGTTCATCGTCGCGGCGATGGCGAAGTCGGTGATGTTCCCGCTGCACACCTGGATTCCCGAGGCGATGAACGCCCCGACCCCGGTGTCGGCGCTGCTGCACTCCGCCTGTTACGTCAAGGCCGGCGTCTACCTGATCGCCCGCATGTACGTGATCGGCGACGGCCAGTGGCACGCGGCGCTGGAGGCGCCGCTGCTGGCCATCGGCTGCGTCACCATCCTGATCGGCGTCATCTTCGCCATGGCGCAGACCGACCTGAAACGCCTGCTGGCCTTCCACACGGTCAGCCAGCTCGGCTACATCGTGGTCGGGCTGGCGCTCGGCTCCGACCTCGGGCTGGCGGCGGGCCTGTTCTATTGCTTCAGCCACGCGCTGTTCAAAGGCACGCTGTTCATGTGCGCCGGCGCCATCCAGCACGCCGCCGGCACCCGCGACCTGCGCCAGCTCGGCGGCCTGGCGGCGCAGATGCCGGGCACGGCGCGCATCTGGATCATCGCCGCGGCGTCCATCGCCGGCGTGCCGCTGACCAACGGCTTCGTCGCCAAGTGGCTGGTGTTCAGCGCGGCGCTGGACAAGGGATTGCTGATCGTGGTGCTGGTCGGCTGGATCGGCAGCGTCCTGACCGCCTTCTCCTTCCTGAAGGCCACGGTCAACGCCTTCTACGGCGTGCCGTCGCGGGCCCTGCTCGGCAAGCGCATCCATGACGCCTCGCCCAGCATGCTGGTGGGCATGGGCTCGATGGCGGCGCTGTGCCTCGTCTTCGGCCTCGCCCCGCAGCTTCTGATGCTGCCGATCGTGGCGCCGGCGGTGCATTCGCTGGGCTTCGGCTGGCAGGTCGAGATGACGTGGCTGGGCATCCTGACGGACCGCAGCACGCTCGCCGTCACCATCGGCGGTGGCGTGGTGCTGGTCTCCGCCCTGCTCGGCATCGCCGTCTATCGCCTCGCCCAGGCGCCAGCCGCCGGCTTGGTGTCGGTCTATTCGGGCGGCGAGCCGCTCCCCGTCGGCGACCGGCCGGGGGCGGTGGACTTCGCCGAGATGGCGGAACACGCCTTCCATCCCGTCTACGCGCTCGATCCCGACCCTCTCTACCGCGCGATCTGGCTCCGCCTGACGCGGACCTCCGGCAACCTTCGGAGTGTGGCGCGCGCCACGCTGGAAGACCACCCGTCGCGTGCCATCGGCCTTGCCGCCGCAGCGGTGGCGGCGGGCGTCTGGCTGGTCTGAGCGCCGCCGCGATCCTCGATGGAGTCGTCCATGAACACGGTTCTCATACCGCTTTTCGCCGGGATCGCGCTGGGCGTCGCCCTGTACGCCAGGGCCATCCCGCAGGGTGGCCGCTCCTGGTGGGGCTTCGCCGCCGCCACGGTCGCCCTCGCCGTCGCCGCGCAGCTTGCCGGCCATTCCTGGCTGGCGACGCTCCTCGCCTCCGCCGCCGAATTCTTGGCCGTCGGCATGGTGTGGAGCAAGGGCACGCCCGAAGCCGCGGCGGCCGCGCGCAAGTACCTGACCGCCGTCGTGCTGGGGACCGTCGCGACCACGACGGCGCTGGCGCTGACCCACTTCGGCGAGGTCCGGCCCGCCGCCCCGTTCGACAAGCTGGCGGCGGCGCTGCTGATGCTCGGCGTCGCGCTGAAGCTGGGTCTGGTCCCCGTCTATTTCTGGCTGCCCGCGGTGGCGCGGGCGTCGTCGGCGATGACCACGGCGCTGATCATCGCGGTGGTCGATGTCGGCAGCTTCTGCGAACTGCTGACCCTGCGCGAAACCGCGCCCTGGATGTTCGAAGCGTACGCCACGGTGTGGATCGCGCTGGCCGTGCTGTCGCTGCTGGGCGCGGCCATGCTCGCCCTGGCGCAGAGCGAGCTGAAGCCGATGCTGGCCTTCTCCTCGATCGACGACATGGGCTACCTTCTGCTCGGCCTTGTGGCCGGCGGGGCGGACGGGCTGGCCGGGGCGTGGTTCGGCATCCTCGGCCATGGCCTCGGCAAGGTCGTGCTGTTCGGCGCGGTCGGCGCCGCGGAGTGGCACCTGGGCCGTCCGGTGACGCTGGACACGCGCGGCCTGTCGTCGGTGCTGCCCGTCGCCGGCGCCGCCTTCATGCTGGGTGCTTTGGGCTTTATCGGGGTACCGCCGACCCTCGGCTTCGTCGGGCACTGGCGCCTTTATCTGGCGGGCGTCGAGCTGGGCGGGCCCGCGCTGGTCGCCGCCCTGTACGCCGCCTCGGCCATGGGTCTGCTCTGCTACATCCGCGCCATCCACCGCACTTGGCTCGGTCCTTTGGGGCTTGGCCCGCTGGACGCGCCGGCCACCGGCCGGTCGCTGCCGGCGATGGCGGCCGTGGTCCTGCTGGTCTTCGCGATCGCCCCGGTGGCCTTCGGCCTCGTTCCCAACCTGCTGCGCCCCAACCCGCTGCATCCGGGCGCGAACGCCCACCCGCTTGTGGCGGCGGTCCTGACTGGGAGTGTGCCATGAACCTCTTCAAGCGCGTCATCGCCATCGCACGCCGCCGGTCGCCCTGGGTCTGCCGCCTGAACGCGGGGTCCTGCAACGGCTGCGACATCGAGATCACTCCGCTGCTCAGCCCGCGCTACGACTGCGAGCAGCTCGGCATCGAACTGCACGGCACGCCCAAGCACGCCGACATCATCCTGATTTCCGGCACGCTGACCGTCCGCTCGCGCAAGGCCGTCCTCGACATCTACGACCAGGTGCCCAGCCCGAAGGCGGTGGTGGCGCTCGGCTCCTGCCCGGCGACCGGCAACGTGTTCGCCGGCAGCCCGGTGGTGCTGAACCAGTCGCTGGACACCGTCGTGCCGGTCGACGTCTGGGTGCCCGGCTGCCCGCCCCGACCGCAGCTCATCCTCGACGGCATCGTGCGTGCCGCCCGGCTGCTCGAAGAGGGCGCCACCAAGAGCCAGTTGCGGAGGGCGTCATGAGCGAGGCGTGGACATACCTGCTGGCCTTCGGCGTGTGGCCGGGCCTGCTCTGCGCGGCGCCGCTCGGCTGGCTGGAGCTGTGGTTCATGCGCAAGCTCGTGGCGCGCCTGCAGGGTCGCCGGGGGCCGCCGTTCTTCCAGCCCTTCTTCGACTTCGCCAAGCTGCTGGGCAAGGAGGCGGTGATCCCGCGGGGCGTCAGCCGCAGCATCTTCCTGGCGCTGCCGGTGGTGTCGCTGGCGGCGGTGACGGCGGCGCTGGCGATCGTGCCGATGCCGGGCAACCCCATCCCCTCGCTGCCGGGCGATGTGGTGCTGCTGCTGTACCTGCTGGAGGTCCCGGTGCTGTGCGAGGTGCTGGCGGGTTACGTCAGCCGGTCGATCTACGGCCAGGTGGCGGCGATGCGCGAGGCGATCCTGTCGCTCGCCTACAACCTGCCGTTCCTGGTCGCCATCATCGCCATGGCGCAGTACGCCGGCAGCTTCCAGATGCGGGTGTTGCAGGAGGCGCCGTACAGCGTCGTGCACGTGGTCGCCGGGCTGACCTTCCTGCTGGCCCTGCCGGCGCGGATGAAGCTCAACCCGTTCTCCATTCCGAACGCCGAGCACGAGATCGTCGCCGACGCGCACATCGAGTACAGCGGACCGCCGCTGGCCCTGTTCAAGCTGTCGCACGCGATCGAGGTCGTCCTGCTGACAGAGCTGTTCGCCGTGGTGTTCGTGCCCACGACGCCGTGGCCGCTGGTGAACGGCGTCATCATCCTGGCGGTCGGCTTCGCGCTGCTCGGTCTGGTCACGCTGGTGGCGACGGCCACGGCGCGGCTGCGGGTCACGCAGGCGTTCCGCTTCTACTGGCTCTGGGGCGGCATCGCGTCGGCCGTCACGATGGCCGCGACGCTTGTCTGGTAAGGGGAATTCCCGCCATGGGCATGTTGAAGACCATTCTGGGCAATCTGCTCCGCCCTCCGCGGACCCGCGCGCCGGCCGACCTGCCGGCGGTGCCCCCGACGTACCGCGGCGCTCTGGCGCACGACGCCACCCGCTGCACCGCCTGCGGCACCTGCGCGTTCGTCTGCGCGCCGAAGGCCATCACCTTCATGCAAGTGCCGGGCCAGTCGGTGTCCTGGCGCTTCTTCATCGGCGGTTGCTCGTTCTGCGGGCTGTGCGAACAGAACTGCCCGACCAGGGCGATCCGCCTGCTGCCGGCGGTGCCGGACGCCATGAACGACGCCACCGGTGATGGGCTGCGGCTGGAAAGCGTCATCCGGCTGCAGCCGTGCACCCGCTGCGGCACCCCGCACATTCCGCTTCCCGAGGCGGCCATGGACGCGAGCTGGGCGGACCCGGACAAGGGTTACTGCCCCGACTGCCGCCGCCGGGCGACCAGCGCGCGCCTGCGCGGCCTCGCGCCCGAACTGGAGGGCACCGGCCATGACCGTTGACCTGATCACGGCCCTGAAGACCATCCGCGGCGTCGAAGCCGTGCGCGAGCATGACGGCGCGCTGTGGGCGGAGGGGGCGCTGCTCGACGTGGAATCCATGGGCGCCGCCATGGCGGCGCTCGGCATCCGCCTCGGCACGATCACCGCCACGCCGCGGGCCGGGGACGGCGAGACGACGGTGATCTACCACTACATCGACGAGCGCAAGGTCATCAATTTCAAGACGCAGACCCGCAACGGGGTGCTGACGTCGCTGGCCCCCATGGTGCGGGCGGCGGCGTGGGCCGAACGGGAGATCAAGGACCTGTTCGCGGTGGACTTCCCCGGCCACCCCAACCTCGTACCGCTGCTGCGCCCCGAAGGCTTCGAGGCGGGAATGTTCCGCGCGGCGATGTGCGCCCGGCCCGTCATGGCGAAATCCCCGGCGTCCCCGCTGGCGCGCAAATAGGAGTTCCGGTCATGCCCTACACCTTTCCCCTCGGCCCCTACCACCCCGCGCTGGAGGAGCCCTTCAAGGTCAACGTCCAGTGCAAGGGCGAGGTCATCGAAACGGCCAACGTCGAGGTCGGCTTCAGCTTCCGCGGCATCGAGCTGATGGCGCAGAAGCGCAACTGGGTCGAGGTCATCACCCTGATCGAGCGCGTCTGCGGCATCTGCTCCAACACCCACGCCATGACCTTCTGCATGGCGGTCGAGACCATCGCCGGAATCGAGGTTCCCAAGCGCGCCGCGCACATCCGCACCATCATCGCCGAGTTGGAGCGCCTGCACTCGCACCTGCTGTGGGCCGGCATCGGCGCCGAGGACATCGGCTTCCACTCCCTGTTCATGGAGGTGTTCAACCTGCGCGAACGGGTGATGGACACGCTGGAGGCGATCACCGGCAACCGCGTGAACTACGGCATGAACGGCATCGGCGGCGTCCACCGCGACATCCCCGACCCCACCGTCCACCTGCCGGTGCTGGACGAGCTGACCAGGGTGCTGACCGAGGTGGTGGTTCCCACCTTCACCCGGAATCCCACGGCGGTGGCCCGCACCCGCGGCGTCGGCATCCTGACCCGCGAGAAAGCGGTCGAGTGGGCGGTGGTCGGCCCGGTGGCGCGCGCGTCGGGCCTCGACATCGACGTGCGCAAGGACCAGCCCTACCTGTCCTACGCCGAACTCGGCTTCCGGAGCGTCGTGCGGCCGGAGGGCGACGTGCTGGCCCGCGTCGTGGTGCGGGCGCTGGAGATGCTGGAAAGCGCCCGGCTGATCCGCGAGGCGCTGCTGTCGCTGCCGCCGGGGCCGCTCAGGGCGGTCGAGGGGCTGCCGAGCGTGCCGCCCGGCGAGGCGACCATGCGGACCGAGGCACCGCGCGGCGAGGCGTTCTACTACGTCGAATCGGACGGCGGAGACACGCCGGCCCGCGTGAAGATCCGCACGCCGTCCTTCGTCAACATCCCGGCCATCGAGCCGATGGTGATCGGGCAGCCGCTGGCGGACCTGTCGATCATCCAGGCCTCGGTCGATCCGTGCATCTCCTGCACCGACCGCTAACCCCCAAGGCAGGACGCGACCATGCACGAGCTGTCGCTGAGTGAGAGCATCGTCCATCTGGTGGCCGAGTGCGCGGCCCGCGAGGGCATCGCGCGCGTGTCGCGCGTGACGGTCGATATCGGGGCGGCGTCGGCCGTCGATGCCGACGCCCTGCTGTTCTGCTTCCCCGTCATCGCGGACGGCACCGTCGCCGCCGGCGCCGAACTGGTGGTCAACCGGATCGCACTCAGGGCCCGGTGCGCCGACTGCCTGACCGACTACGCGCCGGCAACCCCGGTCACCCCCTGTCCCGCCTGCGGCAGCCACGCCCGAACGCTGCTGGAGGGACGGGAGATGCGCGTGACTTCCTTCGAGGGCGAATGACGCGCTCTCCTTCCGGAAAGGGACGAACACCATGATGCCGCTCCAGGACTCTTTTGGCCGGACCGTCAGCTACCTGCGCGTCTCGGTGACCGACCGCTGCGGCTTCCGCTGTGCCTACTGCATGGGGGAGGACGTAAGCTTCCTGCCCAAGGCCGAGGTGCTGACCCTGGAGGAGATCGACCGCCTCGTGTCGGTCTTCGTCGCGCTCGGCACACGCACGGTGCGCCTGACCGGCGGCGAGCCGCTGGTCAGGCCCCGCATCATGGATCTGGTCCGTTCGTTGGGCCGCCACGTCCGCTCCGGCGCTCTCGACGAGCTGACGCTGACCACCAACGGCGCGATGCTGTTCAGGCACGCCCGCGGCTTGGCCGAGGCGGGGGTGCGGCGGATCAACGTCTCGCTCGATACCCTCGACCCGCACAAGTTCCGGGCCATCACCCGCTGGGGAACCTTTGCCAAGGTGGCGGAAGGGATCGAGGTGGCTCGCGACGCCGGGCTGGCGATCAAGATCAACGCGGTGGCGCTGAAGGGCGTCAACGACGACGAGTTCCACCACATGGTGGACTGGTGCGGCCAGCGCGGCTACGACCTGACCTTCATAGAGTTGATGCCGCTGGGTGGCGGCGCGGCGGGCGGGTGGTACCTGCCGCTGTCGGCGGTGCGCGCCGAGTTGGAGATGCGCTGGACGCTCGACGACAGCGAGCACCGTACCGGCGGCCCGGCGCGCTACGCGACGGTGCGGGAAACCGGGCGGCGGATCGGCTTCATCACGCCGCTGACCCACAGCTTCTGCGCGGGTTGCAACCGCGTGCGCCTGACCTGCACCGGTCAGCTTCATCTCTGCCTCGGCCGCGAGGACGCCGCCGACCTGCGCGCGCCGCTGCGCCTTGACCACGACGACGGGCGCCTCATCGAAGCCGTGCGCGCCGCCCTCCAGCGCAAGCCCAGGGGGCACGGTTTCGCCGAAGGGCAGAGCGGCGCCTCGCCGATCCGGCGATCCATGAGCGCGACGGGCGGTTGAGGGCACCCCGAAGGCGCGTTCGCCGCCGGCCGGTCACGGCGGCTCGAACTCCTGGGACAGACGCTCGAGGCTCGGCACGAGGATCGCGTTCTTGCCGACCCTCTGGAGAACGCCGCCACGGACCAGGTCCGCCATGATGGTCGATACGGTCTGCCGCGTCGAGCCGACCTGCATGGCCAAATCCTCGGCATGGGGCGGCGAATCGATGAGCACGCCCCGCGCCGTCTGCCGGCCGTCCTGCTCGGCCATGTCGCACAGCAGCCGGACCAGGCGATGCTTGACGCCATGGAAGGCCAAATCTTCCAACATGCGTATGGACTTCTGCAGGTGGCGCTCCATCACCGGCATCATGGAAAGCCCAAGCGCAGGCTCATCCTGGGCCAATCGCCGGAACGTGGACAGATTCAGCACGATGACTTCGCTGTCCGCCTTGACCTCAAGCATGGTCTGCGAATGGAGAACGATGCAATCGCCGGCAGTCAGGAAGAACAACGTCAATTCCTTCCCGTCGTGCGACGAGAAATTGCGCAGACGCCCACGCCGGACGATGAGAACGGCTTCTTCCGCCGTGCCGATGACGTCGGCCCCACAAAGAAGACTGCCGGCCTTCAGTTTCCGGACCGGCTGTTTCTCCCCGGTCGAGCCGTCGAGCAGCCGCTCCACGACCTCATGGGGCAGCAGATCCGACCTGTGCGGTTCGATGCGGGGCGCGGGATCGGGCGTCCTCCTGTCCGGTCCCGCTTTCGCGTAAGCGGTGGCATCGGCCGAGCCGGACACGCCTCTGCCCGGGGATTGCAGGCGCGCGAACAGGGTGACGCCCCCCGTGGTCTGCACAATGCAGTCGTCCGGGGAGGCGTTGCCACGCAAGCCGCCCCGCTGGACGGAGAACAGCTGATGGAAGTGCGCCGCGCCAACCGCCGACCATGTCAGTCCAAGAAGCTCCATCGCATGGCGGTTCGCCCCGACCAGCCGGTCGCCGTCGAAGGCCATCATCCCCTCGTGCGGGCCGCCGAGAAGGAACGGATTGGTGTGGAGACGCATCTGGGTCTGGCAGCCGAACATCTGTTCGAAGAGACGGCGCTCGATCTGCGCCGCGGCTCGCCGCAGCAGCGGCAACGCGTACTGGTGCGAGGCCATGGATGCGGTGGAGAGATCCAGCACACCGATGAGCGCGCCGGCCGGATCGATGATCGGCACTGCCGAGCAGCTCAGGATACCGTTCGACGCGAGGAAGTGCTGGCCACCGTAAACCGCCGCTTCCGAGCACTCCACCAGGGCTATTCCGATGGCGTTGGTGCCGATGGACGCTTCGCTCCACTGTACGCCGGGACGTAACGCCAGTTCACCGGCTTCCCCAACGAAGGACGCGGTGCCGCAACGCGACAGGACAACGCCATCCGCATCGGTGAGGACGATGAGCCCGCCCGGGCTCTCGATCTCACGGCACAGCACCTCGATCTCGCCCCAAGCCGCTTGGACCAGCGCCTCGTTCCGCTCGAGCGCCTCGCGCACGTCCTGGCCCGACGCCGATTCCACCGTCACCTTCGCCTCGGGATCCAGCCCGTGCTGGGCGCTGCGGTGCCACGAGCGCAGAATGTGTTGCGGAACGCCGGCAGGAGCTTTCCCGTTCACCAGGAAGCTGTGCAGTGCGGCTGTCATCTTCTGCGAATTGCGCGAGGCGACGATTCCGGCCTTCGCTCGCGGTTCGCTCCGCGTCGCCGCATTCTCAGCGTAGACCACGCACCGGCGTCCACCGACGCCGGGGTCTTCCTGCGCGCCGTCTTCTGACAGTTCCATCGGAAGCGGCCCCTTGCGATCCAGTGGCATGACCAGTGCGCGCAATCATTTCTTCGGCCTGGCCTTGAAGGCGCCCTTCAGTCCTGATCGTTGGAGATCGCCAACCGCCGAAGGAAGTTTCGGCCAGGAACAGCGGGGAAGGCAAGTGACATGATAACGCAGGACCCTGCCGGCGTCCTCGGCCACGGTTGCCTGCGCGGGCATCGTCAGAGGATCGAGATGAAGGCAGTCTCGATGGCTTTGGCGCACAAATCGGCGTGATGGCGGAGTCCACCGGCGGCCGGCGGTGATCAGGCGCCCTTGCGGGAGACCGGCATGCCCACGCTGGTCATGATGTTCATGGCCTGAGGTGATGTGGTGGACGGCCCTTTTCCCAAATGCCGGTGAAAAGCGTTTGCCGTCGAAGACACCACCTCAGGGAGGCCGCGATGGGCGTGACGACAATCGGTCTGGATCTGGCGAAGAATGTTTTCCAGGTTCTTGTGGGGATAGAGGCGTGTGGAACGGCGCATCACTGGGCGCGGGAAATCGCGGGACTGGGCCACACGGTGAAGCTGATGCCGCCCGCCTACGTCAAGCCCTATGTGAAACGGGCCGGCGAGGAGATCGACCGGCTGGAGACGCGCATTCTGGAGTGGCGCCGTGCCAGCGACGTGAGCCGCCGTTTGGCGACGATCCCCGGCATCGGGCCGATCACCGCGAGCGCGGCCGCCGCGGCGGTGCCGGATGGGACGTTGTTCCGTTCCGGCCGACAGTTCGCCGCGTGGCTCGGCCTGACGCCGAAAGCTCACAGCAGTGGCGGGAAGGAGCGGCAGACGGGGATCGGCAAGCAAGGCGATGGCTATCTCCGCCGCCTGCTGGTCGTCGGCGCCACGGCGGTCATGCGGCCGGCGCGCCAGGACAACGCGGCTCGATGCTGGGCGGCGAAGCTGCTGGAGCGCAAGCCTGCCAAACTCGCCGC
The DNA here is from genome assembly GCA_035629155.1 of Azospirillum sp. Taxonomy (GTDB): domain Bacteria; phylum Pseudomonadota; class Alphaproteobacteria; order Azospirillales; family Azospirillaceae; genus Azospirillum. Next base: position 21,167 of record DASPIO010000313.1, read on the forward strand.
CGTCGCCCTGGCCAACAAGACCGCGCGCATCGCCTGGGCGGTGCTGACGCGCGGCGGAACCTATGCGGCGCCGACCGCCGTGTAGTCGAGGTTCGGCTCGGCAGCGGACACCAGCCGCCATGCCAGTTGCCGGGGCGAGATCAAGGCAGGAAATGGGCCGGCGGCCGGGGCTGACGTGGTTTCCGTATGCCTGGGGCGCCACTTGTGCGGCGTGAACTTGGCCAGGGTGGTCCGCCACTGGTTCAGCCAGCGGCGGACCTGCTTGGCTGATCCGGCAAAGCCACGGTCTTTGAACTCCCGCCACAGTGCCGCGGCATTCTCGTTTCCCTCGGCAAGGCGGGCTTCGAGATGCTCACGATACGGGGCGAGGATGCCCCCGCTCAGGAAACTGCTGTGCGTGGGCGTAGCCGCGCACGGTACCGCGGGCGAGCCCCCGTGCCCGACTGATCGTGAGCAGCGTCGCGCCCGCCGCGAAACGCCGCCGAACCTCCTCATACAAGACATGGCGCCGGGCACGGCTGTCCGCCGTCGCAGCGGCTTCGGCCCGACTGCGCGGATAGGCCGCAACGCGCCGTGCCGCGGTTCCGCCCGAAACCGGCGGCAGGCGGCGCAAACGGCCATGAACGCCGGCCAGCCAGCGTTCAACCATCTGGCGCAGGTTCTGGAGCAGGTGCCACCGATCGGCCACCTGAACCGCGCCGGGAGCGCCCCGGGCACTGCCGCGGGCATACTCGGTGGAACGGTCGCGGGCGATCATCGTGACCGTGTCACGGTCCTTGAGCCAATCCGTCAGCGTCTGGGCGGTGCGGTCGGGCAGCAGATCGACCACGGAGCTATGCGGGAAATTGGGTGACGGCCTGGTCAGGCGGCGTCCTGTGATGCGGCGTCGGTGACCTCGACGCCATCGCGGAAGGTGACGCCGCGGATCACCTTGGGCAACAGATTTTCGCCGTTCAGCCGGCGCCAAGTCTTGGCGGCGGCGGTGATCAGCTTGAAGACCATCAGCTTGGCGGTGTCCCGCGACAGCGCCCCCTTGGTTCGCACCGTGCGGTGCCGGACGGTGGCGAACACGCTTTCAATGGGATTGGTGGTCCGCACGTGCTCCCAGTGCTCGGCGGGGAAATCGTAGAAGGCGAGCAGCGCGTCACGGTCCTTGGTCAGGCAGTCCACGGCCTTGCCGTACTTGGCCGCGTAC
>DASPIO010000314.1:0-31499 GCA_035629155.1 Azospirillum sp.
GGGACTGGATCGACTTCGGCATCGGCGCCTACGCCGAGATCATGGTCGCCAACCCCGACTTCTTCGAACGGCACGTCGCACCGCGGAGGGCGAAGTCATGAAGCACCTGAAGCCCATCAACAAGAAGGCCACCCTGGTGGAACAGGCGGTCGACGGCGGCCGGATCGAGGAGGTGGTGGCGATGCAGACGGTCGTCGGCTGCGCCGCCACGCTGGACCCCGGTTGGGAGGTCGACCCGTTCGGCAGCGTCGCGGCGCTGTGCGCGCCGATGGAGGCGGACCTCTACGGCTGCTCCGACCCGTGCTGGTGGCCGGCGCAGGTGCCGGACACCATCAACACCTACCCGGACTGGAACGCCAAGGCGCCCTCGGCGCAGAACGACTGGCGCGTTCTCCAGTCCGTGTTCCCGAAGAAGTGACAAGGGCCGGGCAAGGATACCGCACATGAAGAAGCTTCTCTGCGGCCTCGCGGCCGTTGCCTTCCTCACCGCCGCACCGGCGGTGGCGAAGGATTACCTGATCGCCGGTGTGAAGCCCAACAAGCTGGTCGTCATCGATCCCGCCGCCCGCAAGGTCGACAGGATGATCGAGATCCCCGGCCCCGGCATCGCCCCCGGCACCATCGTGCCGTCGCCGGACGGCAAGGTGGCCTACGTCGTCACCAACCGGCTGGAGAGCATCTCCGGCCTCGACCTGACCACGGGCAAGGAGGTGTTCCGCGCCGACTTCGCCACGCCGGACGTCCGCACCAAGGCGATGTTCGCCATGGAGGTCAGCCCCGACGGCAAGGAGCTGTACGTCATGCAGTCCCCGGTCAAGCTGGGGCTGGGCGAGTACCAGGTGCAGGACACGCGCATCGCCGTCTACAACACCGCCGACGGTGTCGGCGCCAAGCCGGTGCGCGTGCTGAACGCGCCGCGGCGGCTGGTGCTGTTCGCCTTCGCCAAGGACGGCAAGTCGCTGTGGGCGCTGGGTTGGGATCTGTACCAGATCGACCCCAAGACCGGCGCCATCCTGCAGACGCACAAGGTGCTGAACTGGGAGCGCGCGAACTACAGCCCGCCGGACATCCTGGACGTCTGGCCGCAGTTCGAGCAGGCGGGCGTGTTCTCCACCCCGTACTTCGCGTCGCGCACCGATGTGCCGCCCACCGACCCGTCGGCGTTCAAGACGGGGATCCTGACGCTGGACCTCAGCAACGGCAAGGTGGACATGAAGGACTTCGAGGACACCAGCGTGGTGATCTTCTCGTCCGTCGTGAACCCGGTGCGCAAGAGCGAGGTCTTCTCGGTCTACTCGCAGCTCTCCAAGATCGACGCGGCGGAGGGCAAGCTGGTCAAGCGCATCGACCTGCCGCACACCTACTACGCCATCAACGTCTCGGCCGACGGCAAGGAGCTGTACGTTGGCGGCACCATGTGCGACATCGGCGTGCATTCGTCCGACACGCTGGACCGTCTGGCGATGATCGAAATCCCCGGCTGCCCGGACCAGGGCATCGCGTCGCTGAGGATCGCCAAGCGGTAAGGTGTAATCTCCCTCTCCCGCCTCCGGCGGGGGAGGGAGTTTTTCTAACGTCATCCCCGCCTTTGCGGGGATGACGGCAGAACAACGAGATTGGGAGGCTTCGGCGAATGCCGGCAGTACCTCACCCCACCCCGTTCCGTTGGGCCTTCGGCTATGTCCGGCCGCGGTGGAAGCCGTTGGCGGCGGCGTTCGCGCTCTCCTTGGGCGGGGTGGGGTTCTCGCTGGCGCAGCCGTGGCTGACCAAGCTGATCATCGACGACGCGCTGCTGGCCGGCGACGCCCGGCTGCTGGTGACGCTGGCGGGCGCCATGCTGGGCGTCGGGCTGGTGTCCACGCTGCTGTCCGGCGCCAACCGCTGGCTCTACGTGCGCGCCTCGGCCGAGGTGCTGTTCGACCTGCGCGAGAGCCTGTACCGGCATTTGCAGACCCTGCCGCCGCGCTTCTACGCCACGCGCTCGGCCGGCGACGTGATGAGCCGGCTGGACGGCGACATCGCCGAGGTGCAGCGCTTCGTCGTCGACGCACCGCTATCGGCGGTGAATTCCGTGATTACACTGGCCGGGGCAGTGGTGCTGATGGTGCTGCTCGACCCGGCGCTGACGGCGGTGGCCTTCCTGCTGCTGCCCGCGCAGATCCTGTTCCTGCGCCGCACCCGTCCGTGGATCGAGCGCACCACCCGCGCGGTGCGTGAGCGCTCCGGCGACATCACCGGCTTCCTGGTGCAGCGCCTGTCGGCCATGAAGCTGATCCAGGCGGCCGGCGCGGAACGGCAGGAGGCGGAGCGCCTGGGCGGGCTCGACCGTGCGTTCCTCGGCGGGCTGATGCGCCAGCAGATGGCGTCCTTCACCGTGGGCAGCGTGCCGGCGCTGATGACGTCGGCCAGCAACGCGGCGGTGTTCGTGTGGGGCGGCGTGCGCGTGATCGAGGGCGACCTGTCGCTGGGCACGTTGATCGCCTTCACCGCCTACCTCGGCCGGGCCACCGGGCCGACTCAGGGGCTGCTGGGCCTCGCGGTGGCCGTGCAGCGGGCGCGCGTGTCGCTGGAGCGCGTGCGTGCCCTGTTCGACGAACGGCCGGCGGTCAGCGACCCGCCGAAGCCCGTGCCGATGCCGCGCGGCGGGGGAGCGCTGGAGCTGGAGGGCGTGACCTTCGCGCACGATCCCGGCCGGCCGGTGCTGTATGGCGTGTCGCTGCACGTGCCGGCGGGGGCGAAGGTCGGCATCGTCGGGCCGTCGGGGGCCGGCAAGTCGACGCTGGTGGACCTGCTGCAACGCCATTACGACCCGGACGCCGGGCGCATCGCGCTGGACGGCGTGGACCTGCGCGCCGTGCGCCTTGCCGAGCTGCGGTCGCGCGTCGCCGTGCTGGGGCAGGAGGCGCCGTGGCTGCCCGGCACCATCGCCGACAACCTGCGCTTCGGGCTGGGCGATGTGGACGCGGCGACCCTGCGTCGCGCGGTGGAGGCGGCGCAGATCGCGTCGTGGATCGATGCGCTGCCGCAGGGGCTGGACACGCCGATGGGGGCGTGGGCTTCTTCGATCTCCGGCGGGCAGCGGCAGCGCGTGGCGCTGGCCCGTGCGCTGCTGTCCCGGCCGGACGTGCTGATCCTCGACGAGCCGGTGTCGGCGCTGGACGCCGACGCGGCGGAGCGGCTGGCGGCGGCGGTGGACGATCTGTTCGCCGGGCGCACGCGCGTTGTGATCAGCCATCGGGCCGAGGCGCTGGCGGGCTGCGCGGCGGTCTACCGGATGGATGGCGGCGTGCTGCACCGTGAGCCGCCGGTGCGGGAGGTCGCATGAGGATCGCGCTTGTGGACAGCGGCATCGGCGACACGCCGGCCGTGGCGCGCGCCACCTTCGCGCTGGGTGAGGACGGCGTGGACGTGGTGGCGCCGCGCCCCGATCCGATCGGCCACGGCACGGCCATCGCCGCCATTCTGCGCGCCGCCGCGCCGGACGCGGAACTGATCGACGCGCAGATCTTCCTGACCGGGCCGGCGACCACGGCGGCGCAGGCGGCGGCGGCGCTGCGCTGGGCGGTGGAGCAGGGCGCGCAACTCGTCGGCATGAGCTTCGGCCTGCCGGCCGACCGCGCGGTGCTGGCGGACGCGGTGGCCGAGGCGGCGGGGCGCGGCGTGGTGATGGTGGCCTCAAGCCCCGCGCGCGGCGGGATGGTGTGGCCGGCGGCCTACCCCACGGTGATCGCCGCCAGCGGTGACGCGCGGTGTGCGCCGGGGGAGGTGTCGGTGCTGCCCGGACTGTTCGGCGCCTGCCCGCGCCGGCTGGACGAACTGGAAGGTCCGCCGCGCGCCGGCGGGGCGAGCCTTGCCGTGGGGCACCTGCTGGCGGTGCTGGCGTCGGCCGGAGTGGCGGGTCACGCGGAGGCGGTGGGGCACCTGCGGCGCGTCGCGCGCTGGCACGGGCGGGAGCGGAAGACCCTTGATGATTGAACGTGTCGCGCTGGTCGCCGCCGCGCTGCTGCTGGCGTGGGCGCTCGTCGGCGGACGCCGTTGGTCGGCCGTGGCTGCGGCCGGGGTGCTGGTGGTGCTGGCCGCGGACGTCACGTCGCGCTTCCTGCTCGACGACTTTTCCGTCCGGCAGGTCTGGCTCTACGGCGCGCCGCAACTGGCGTGGTACGTCAAGGCGGCGGGGCTGTGGAGCGGGGAGGAGGGCACGCTGCTGCTGCTCGCCGCGCTGTCGGCCGTGGGTGCCGCGCGGCTGCTGCGGCGGCCGGGCTGGGGCGGGCGCGGGGCGTTGGCGGTGGCGCTGCTGTTTGCCGGGGCCGCCGTCGCCTGGGATCCGTTTGCGCCGACCAGCGCGGCGGAGCTGGCGCAGAAGCCGTTCGTCGGCGGCAATTTGCATCTGCGGCGCGTCTGGATGCTGCTGCACCCGCCCTTCATCTTTCTGGCCGGCACACTGTTCCTGCTGCCCTGGGCGGCGGCGCTGGAGGCGCTGGCGCGCGGCGCGGGCGAGTGGCGGGGGATCGCCGCCGTCTGGGCGCGGGCGGGATGGTTCGTGCTGTCGCTGGGCCTCGCGTCCGGCATGTGGTGGGCGTACGAGGACTTCACCTTCGGGCAGTTTTGGCACTGGGACCCGGTGCAGACCTCGGTCTTCCTGGTGTGGGCCACGGCGACCGCGCACCTGCACCTGCTGAACGCCTACCGGCCCGACGGCGCGTACGCGCGGCTGCACCCGGCGCTGGGGATGGCGACCGGCGTGCTGGTGCTGCTGTCCATGGTGGTGACGCGCAGTCCGCAACTCGCCTCCTCGCACCGCTACGTGGGCGAGACGTCGCTGCCGGTGCTGGCTGTGGCGGCGGCGCTGCTGGCGCTTGCCCTGCTGGGCGGGCTGGTGTGGAGCCTGCGCCGGCGGCAGATGCCGGGGGCGGGGCCGCGCCCGCAGGCGACGATGACGCTGGCGGCGGTGTCGCTGCTGGCCTGCGCCGGGGTGGCGGGCGCCTACCTGGGGCAGGCGTACCTGGGGGCGGCGCTGGGCTGGGCGCGGCCGCCGGAGCTGAAGCCGTTCTACGAGACGCTGGCCCGCTTCACGGCGCCCGCTGAACTGGACACGCTGCGCCAGGCCTTCGCGCAGTGGGAGCCCAACCCCTTCGCCATCAACCGGGCGCTGGCGGCGGTCGGGCTGATCGTCGGGCTGGTCGGCTTCCATCACTTTGTGCCGTTGCGCGGGCGGCGGCGCTGGCTGGCGACGCTGGGGGCCACGGCGGTTCTCGTGGCCGGCGTGGCGTGGGGCGGGGCGCTGTTCGCGCGGCTTTACGCCGGTGACGGCATGACGTCGGGCCGCACGGTGGCGTCGTTCGCGCTTCTGGACGCGCTGGTGGCGGCGTTGGCGGGGCTGGCGGTGGCGCTGGCTGGCTGGGCGTGGCGGCGGCTGCGCGCGGGCGTGCCGGCGCGGGTGGCGTTCGGGCACGTCGTCCCCATCGCCGTGCTGCACGTCGGCGTCGTGGTGGCGCTGGTCGGGCTGCTGGTCGCCACGGTGCTGGACACCTATTCGCAGCGCATCCTGGCGTGGCCGCGCGACTTCGATCGGCCGCAGCCGTTCGCCGACGGGTTCACCGTGGCGATCGGGCTGAGCGCGCCGCAATCGCTGCCGGACGGGCTGCGCTCCGTCGCCGACATCCGCATGACGCTGGCCGAGCACGGGCGCGTGCTGCTGGAGCGCACGGGGCACGCCGTCGCGCTGGAGACGGTGGGCGCGGCGGCCGGGCAGGGGCCGGTGCGGATGATGTGCGAGATGCTGGATTACCGCTATGCCCGCTATGCCGCGGGAAAGGATCGTCTGCTCGATCCGTTCCTGCACCGCGGGCTGTGGCGCGATGTGCAGGTGTGGGTGCCGCCGGTCGGGCACGGAGACGGCGTGGCCGACGTGCCGGTGGTGGTGAAGACCTTTCCGCTGGCGTCCTGGGTGTGGATCGGTCTGGTGCTTGTGCTGCTCGGCGCGGCGGTGGCGGGGTGGCGGAAGGTGCGGTGAGGGACGGTGTTGGGCCGCGCTGACGCCTAGCCCAGCCTACGGACGATTTCTCGTCTTGCCCGGGCTTGTCCCGGGCATCCATCCACTCCGACCAATCCAAGGAACGTGGATGGCCGGGACAAGCCCGGCCAAGACGAAAATATAAGGATTTCCGGTAGGTTGGGCCAACCGATGGGCGGCCCAACACCGTCGCGTATCAGAACTTCGCCAGCGCGATCACCTCGAACAGGGTGGTGTCCTTGTCCCGTCCGAAGACCTGCTTGCCGCCTTCGCCCGGCCGCAGCCAGCCGAAGACGCCGCTCAAGGTCAGGTTCTCGGTGGCGGCATAGTCGGCGATCAGGTTCAGCTCGTTGCCGAAGTGCTTGCTGGTGATGCCGGCCGGGGTGCGGTCGAAGTCGAAGACGTAGTAGAGCGCGCTGAGCGTCAGCTTCTCGGTCGGCTGCACGGCGGCCGAGATCGTGTGCACGTTCAGGTTCGAGTTGGCCAGGTAGTACTGCCCGGTGATCTCGCCCTGGAACCACGTGCCCCAGCCGCGCGCCATGCCGTAGTGCAGAGGATCGTACGCCTCGCTCTTGGCCGTGCCCGGCTTGTCGCCGCTGAAGTGCGAATAGCGGTAGCCGACCTTCGGCGTCCAGGTGACGGAGGACAGCGTGTAGGCGGCCTCGCCGTACCAGGCGCGGGCGTCCACGTCGGCGCCGGCGCGGTCGTTGTGCTGGGTCACGAACTCGCCGGCCAGGAACAGGTCGGGCACGGCGGGGATGAAGTTGCCCTGGGCGCGCACGCTGAAGACGCGCAGGCCGTCGCGCGTGGGGATGGCCGAATCGTCAATGCGCAGGAAGCTGCCGCCGACGACGTTCTTGCCCTCCGCCCCGCTCTTCCAGTCCAGGTTCACGCCGTAGATGATGTCGGAACCGCTGTTGCGGTCGCTCTTCAGACGAAAGAGGTCGACCTGCACCGGATCGACCTTGATCCGCGCGATGGCCGCCGGCTGCCAGCCGTTGCGCGGGGCCAGCCAGTACGCACCCTCGCGGCCGAATTCGAAGTTGCCGTCGGCGATCAGGAAGCCGTCGCCGATGGTGTAGGGCTGCCGGCCGAAGGACAGGTCCAGCACGTCCTCGCCCAGGCTGCCGAACAGCTTGCCGGAGCGCCAGCCGGCGTAGGCGTGATCGAGGTCGAGCTTGGCCTCCTCGCGCTGCACGAACCCGCCGGCGTCACCGTCGCCGATCGTGGCGGCGCCGACGACGCGGATTCCACCATAGATGGTGCCGGCCGCACCGGTATCGATGGTGAGCAGCGCGCTCGGCGCCAGGAAGCCCTCGCCCCAGGTCGGGTTGCGGTCGACGTTGCCGTTGGGCCGGGTGACGCCGGCGCCAAAGAAGGTGTTGCCGACGTGGAACAGGCCGGCGCCGGCCGTGGCGCCGACGTCGAGCTTGATTCCGTCCTTCTCGAACACCGTCACGTCGGCCAGCGCCGGCCCCGACAGCGCCCCGGCGAGCAGCGCCGCCCAAAGAGTGACGCGTGCGTGCTTCACGTTCCCCATTGCACCTCTCCGATTCTTCGTTCGCGGGATTCGTTTTCTGGGACTGCATGGCTGCAGCTTCCGGCGACTGTACGGGGGCGGCGTGCCCGCGAACTATCCGGAATGCGAACGCCGGCGGCGTCGTGTCGATGAAATTGCCGTGCTGATGTGAGGGCGGGCGGCCGGGGTGCCGTGTAATACGGCAAAGCTGATTTTTTGTGCAGTGCAAAAGAGCGAGGTGAATCGCGGCGGGCAAGCCCGAATGCAGGCCTGGCGTGCTCGCTTCATGGGCACCTGATCATCCTTTTCAAAGCGGCAAGGCCAATGTCACCACGACTATCCGATTTGCGAAACGGACTTCGATACGACTTATTTTTGATTGACACCAATATGCATTGGCGCCCAACAATTTCATGCGAAGGGATGTCATACGGGAGAGAGGAAGTGGTCAACGCGGAGCCGTTGCGCATGCAGACCGGCGTCACACACGATGTGTGTGACCAGGAGCACGCGCTGCCCGGGTGGACCCAGGACTATCGGCAGCTTGCACCCGGCCGCTTCGTCGGCGAGGTGTCCGAGATGGCGGCGCGCGGCATGCGCCTGTTCCGCGAGGTGACGAACCTGCGCCTGCAGCAGTACACGGCACCGCCGCCGGGCACCATTGTGCTGGGCATGCCGCTGCCGGATTCGGAGCCGGCGCGCTTCGAAGGGAAGACGGTGGGCGAGGGGGACGTCCTCCTGTTCTCCCAGTCGACGCCGACGGAGTTCATGTGCTCTGGCCTGATGAACGTGATCGCCGTCAGCGTCGAGTGCGACTTCCTGCGCGACATGAAGCTGGTCCTGCCCGACCTGGGCGAATTGCGCGGCAACGGCGCCTTCTTCTCGCCGCTGGCCGTGGAATTGCGCAGTTGGCTGTACTGGCTTATGGACGACCTGTCGCGTGACGACAGGCAGCGCGCCGACCCCCGCCGCAACGGCGCCTTCCAACTGGCCATCTGGGACCGGTGCGTGCTGGCGCTGGAGGCCATGCTGGCCAGCCGGCGCGACGGCGGGCGGGGGCTGGTGCCGTCGCAACGGCACGCGCTGGTCAACCGCGTGCGGGAATACGTGCGCGCCCACCCGGACGATTTGATGTCGGTGGCGCAGATCGCGCAGGCGCTGGGCGTCAGCACGCGCATGTTGGAATACTGCTTCGCCGACGTGGTGGGCATCTCGCCCAACGCCTACCTGCGCATGATTCGCCTGAACGCCGCGCGGCGCGAACTGCTGGCGGCCGACCCGCGCGCCACCACGGTTGCGGAGGTGGCGATGAACCACGGCTTCTGGCACCTCGGCCGGTTCTCCACCTACTACAACCAGATGTTCGGCGAGAAGCCGTCGGACACCCTGCGCCAGACCGGTCGCCTGCGGGCGCCGATCGCGTAATCTCCGCCTTGATCAATGCATGACGTTGGGACGCGCCGTCGGCTTGGCGCCAACCTACCGCGGCGTCCATTCGCCCGTAGGTTGGGCCAGGCCAAAGGCGCGGCCCAATGTCATGCACGCCATACGCTCGCGTATGTAACTTTATGAAGCGAACAGTCGATTTAATATGTTGACGCTTACGTCACTCATGCGTATCGTCTGCCTCGCTGAAGGCTGGTCCAACGGCATCCCGGTCCGGAGAGGCCGAGAAACAAAAAAACAAGCGCGCGGCCATGCACCGCGGGCAGAGGACGGGAAAGCAGGGGGAAGCGATGAATCACGTGGTGTACGGACACGCCAACCATCCCTGGGCCGACAGCGGCCCCCGCAGCACCGGCGCGCGGCGCCGGCGCGCGATGGGAGCGGCCTAACCGGACCTTCCCGAACGTCGCACGGCCGATGAACCGGCGGCCGGGGTATCCCCGGCCCGCGTGGGGCGCGGCTGACATAACCTTTACGTAAACGGAATGGCATAAGCGGTATCGCTGGTGCCAAAGCCCCATTCATTGTCGCGGCCCGCACAGGACCGGCAGGTAGGAGCCCAGGAAACATGAGCAACGCTGTCATCGTCGGCTACGCCCGTTCGCCGTTCACCATCGCCAACAAGGGCGAACTGATCCGGGTGCGCCCGGACGATCTGGCCGCCCAGGTCGTGCGCGGCCTGTTGGACAGAACGCGGATCGACGCCGACGCGATCGAGGACCTGATCCTCGGCTGCGCCTTCCCGGAGGGCGAGCAGGGCTTCAACGTGGCGCGCCTGATCGGCATGATCGCCGGCCTGCCGCGCAGCGTCGCCGGCACCACGGTCAACCGCTGGTGTGGCTCCTCCATGCAGGCCGTGCATATGGCGGCCGGCGCCATCGCGCTGGGCTCCGGCCAAGCCTTCATCGCGGCGGGCGTGGAGAGCATGACCCGCGTGCCGATGATGGGCTTCAACCCGATGCCCAACCCGACGCTGGCCGAGAAGGACCCCGGCGCCTACATGTCGATGGGCATCACGGCCGAGAACCTCGCCGCCAAGTACGGCATCGCGCGAACCGAGCAGGAGGCGTTCGCCGTCCGCTCGCACCACAAGGCCGCGGCGGCCCAGGCGGCCGGCCGGTTCGATGACGAAATCGTGGCCATCCGCACACCGGACGGCGCCCTGGTGGTGCGCGACGGCGGCATCCGCGCGGAGGCCAGCGTCGAATCGCTGGCGACGCTGAAGCCCGCCTTCAACGCGCAGGGCAGTGTCACCGCCGCCACCTCCTCCCCCCTCACCGACGGCGCGTCGGCGACGCTGGTGGTGAGCGAGGAGTTTGCCCGCGCGCACGGGCTGAAGATCCTCGCCCGCATCCGCTCCACCGCCGTGGCCGGTTGCGACCCGACGATCATGGGCATCGGCCCGGTTCCGGCCAGCCGCAAGGCGCTGCAGCGCGCCGGCATCGAGGTGAAGGACCTGTCGGTGATCGAGAGCAACGAGGCGTTCTCCGTGCAGGCGCTGTCGGTGGCGCGCGAGCTGGGCTTCGACGAGGCCAAGGTGAACCTGGACGGCGGCGCTCTGGCGCTCGGCCACCCGCTGGGCGCCACCGGTGCCCGCATCACCGGCAAGGCGGCGGCGCTCTTGAAGCGCGAGGGCGGCCAGTTCGCGCTGGCGACCCAGTGCATCGGCGGCGGGCAGGGCATCGCCACCGTCCTGGAAGCGGTGTGAGCGGGGAGCGCCGGACCATGGAGATCAAGAGCGCAGCCGTCATCGGCTCGGGCGTCATGGGGGCCGGCATCGCCGCCCACATCGCCAACGCGGGCGTCCCCGTCCTGTTGCTGGACATCGTGCCGCAAGGTGCCGAGGACCGCAGCATCGTCGCCAAGAGCGCCGTCGACCGCCTGCTGAAGGCGGAGCCGGCGGCCTTCATGCACAAGAAGAACGCCAGGCTGGTCACCCCCGGCAACATTGAGGACGACCTGGGCAAGCTGGCCGGCGTCGACTGGATCATCGAGGCGGTCGTCGAGAACCCGGCGGTGAAGTCGGACCTCTACAGGAAGGTGGATGCCGTCCGCAAGTCGGGCTCCATCGTCTCCTCCAACACCTCGACCATCCCGCTGAGGAACCTGGTGGAGGGGCAGAGCGAGGCGTTCGCCCGCGACTTCCTGGTCACCCACTTCTTCAACCCGCCGCGCTACATGCGCCTCCTTGAGGTGGTGGCCGGCGAGCACACCAGTGCGGACGTGGTGGAGGCGGTGTCGCGCTTCGCCGACGTGCGCCTGGGCAAGGGCGTGGTGCACTGCAAGGACCGGCCGGGCTTCATCGCCAACCGCATCGGCACCTTCTGGATCCAGAGCGCCGTCAACGCCGCCATGGACCTGGGCCTGACGGTGGAAGAGGCGGACGCCGTCGTCGGCCGCCCGATGGGCATCCCGAAGACCGGCGTGTTCGGCCTGATCGACCTCGTCGGCCTCGACCTGATGCCGTACATCGCCAGGTCGCTGCTGGCGACGCTGCCGCCGGACGACGCCTACCGCGCGCTGCACCGCGAGCCGGAGCTGTTCCGCCGCATGATCGCCGAGGGCTACACCGGCCGGAAGGGCAAGGGCGGCTTCTACCGCGTCAACAAGGCGGGCGGCGGCAAGGTTCGCGAGGCCATCGACCTCGTCACCGGCGAGTACCGCAAGACGGTCAAGGCGCAGCTCGACAGCGTGAACGCCGCCAAGGACGGCCTAACCGCGCTGGTGCGGCACGAGGACAAGGGTGGGCGCTACGCCCGCCGCGTCCTGCTGGAGACGCTGTCCTACGCCGCCAGCCTGGTGCCGGAGATCGCCGGCGACATCGTCGCCGTCGATGAGGCCATGCGCCTGGGCTACAACTGGAAGTTCGGCCCGTTCGAGCTGATCGACAAGCTGGGGGCCCAGTGGCTGGCCGACGCCCTGGCCGCCGACGGGCACGCGGTGCCGGCCCTGGTGCGCGCGGCGGCCGGGCGCACTTTCTACCGCGTCGAGGGCGGGAAGCTGCAATACCTGACCGTGGACGGCGGCTACGCCGACGTGGTGCGGCCGGACGGCGTGTTGCTGCTTTCCGACGTCAAGCGGGCGTCGAAGCCGGTGGCGAAGAACGCCTCGGCTGCGCTGTGGGACATCGGCGACGGCGTGCTGTGCCTGGAGTTCACCTCCAAGATGAACGCGCTGGACGGCGAGATCATGATGATGGCCCAGCGTGCCATTTCGCTGATCGGCGACGGCCCCTATGGTAAAAATGGGGGTGCGTGGAAGGCGCTGGTCGTCCACAACGAGGCGGACAACTTCTCGGTCGGCGCCAACCTGGGCCTCGCGCTGTTCGCGCTCAACATCGCGCTGTGGTCCGAGATCGAGACGATGGGCGAGCGCGGGCAGCTGACCTACAAGGCGCTGAAGTTCGCCCCCTTCCCGGTGGTCGGCGCGCCGGCCGGCATGGCGCTGGGCGGCGGGTGCGAGATCCTGCTGTACTGCGACCACGTGCAGGCGCACGCCGAGACCTACATGGGCCTTGTCGAGGTCGGCGTCGGTCTGATCCCCGGCTGGGGCGGCTGCAAGGAGCTGGTGATCCGCCACATGACGGACGCCAAGCGGCCGGGCGGCCCGATGCCGGCCATCGGTGCGGCGTTCGAGGCGATCTCCACCGCCAAGGTCGCCAAGTCGGCCATGGAGGCGCGCGACCTGAAGTTCCTGCGCGCCGGCGACGGCATCACCATGAACCGCGACCGCCTGCTGGCCGACGCCAAGGCCAAGGCGCTGGAACTGGCGGCTGATTACACCCCGCCGGAGCCGGTGGAGATCCGCCTGCCGGGCCCGACCGCCCGCGTGGCGCTGGGCCTCGCGGTCGAGGGCTTCCGCGCCACCGGCAAGGCGACGCCGCACGACGTGGTGGTGGCCGGCGAGCTGGCCAAGGTGCTGTCCGGCGGCGACACCGACATCACGCGCGTGACGACGGAGGACGAGCTGCTGGAGCTGGAACGCCGCCACTTCATGGCGCTGATCCGCACCCCCGGCTCGATCGCCCGGATCGAGCACATGCTGACCACCGGCAAGCCGCTGCGCAACTGACGCCGCCCCCGAACTCCTGGAGAGACCCATGCCCATCTACAAGGCGCCGCTCGACGACGTGCGCTTCGTGCTGAACGAACTCTTCGACGTGGGCGAGCTGGCGCAACTGCCGGGCCACGAGGAGCACACCCCCGACCTCATCGACGCCGTGCTGAGCGAAGGTGCCAAGTTCTGCGAGAACGTCCTGTTCCCGCTGAACCGCAGCGGCGACGAGGAAGGCTGCCGGCTGGAGAACGGCGTCGTCACCACGCCCAAGGGCTTCAAGGAAGCCTACACGGCCTTCCGCGAGGGCGGCTGGACCGGCCTGTCCACCGACCCGGCGTTCGGCGGCCAGGGCCTGCCGCACACCGTGCAGTTCGCGCTGGAGGAGTTCGTCTGCTCCTCCAACCTCAGCTTCGGCATGTACCCCGGCCTCAGCCACGGTGCCTACAACGCGCTGCACCGCTGGGGCACGCAGGAGCTGAAGGACCGCTACCTGCCGAAGATCGTGGACGGCACGTGGTCCGGCACCATGTGCCTGACCGAGCCGCACTGCGGCACCGACCTGGGCTTGATCCGCACCAAGGCGGTGCCGGGCGAGGACGGCGCCTACCGGATCACCGGCACCAAGATCTTCATTTCGGCCGGCGAGCACGACCTGACCGAGAACATCCTGCACCTCGTGCTGGCGAAGCTGCCCGACGCACCGGCCGGGGTGAAGGGCATCAGCCTGTTCCTGGTGCCGAAGTTCATCCCCAACGCGGACGGCACGCCGGGTGCCCGCAACGGCGTGGCCTGCGGGTCCATCGAGCACAAGATGGGCATCAAGGCCTCGGCCACCTGCGTCATGAACTTCGACGATGCCTCCGGCTGGCTGATCGGTGAGCCGCACAAGGGCATGCGCGCCATGTTCACCATGATGAACTCGGCGCGCCTGGGTGTCGGCATCCAGGGGCTTGGGCTGGCCGAGGTCAGCTATCAGAACGCCGTCGCCTACGCCCGCGACCGGTTGCAGGGCCGTTCGGTGACGGGGGTGAAGGCGCCGGAGAAGGCGGCCGACCCGATCATCGTCCACCCCGATGTGCGCAAGAACCTGATGACCATGCGCGCCTACGTCGAGGGTGCCCGCGCGCTGGCCGTGTGGGTTGGCATGAACATCGACCGGGCCGAGAGCCACGCGGATCCGGAAGTACGGCGGGAGGCCGACGATCTGGTGGCGCTGCTGACTCCGGTGGTGAAGGCCTTCCTCACCGACGCTGGATTCGAGGTGACCAACCTGGGTGTCCAGGTGTTCGGCGGTCACGGCTTCATCCGCGAGCACGGCATGGAGCAGTTCGTCCGCGACGCCCGCATCACGCAGCTCTACGAGGGAACCAACGGCATCCAGGCGCTGGACCTCGTGGGCCGCAAGATGCCGCAGGACATGGGGCGGCTGCTGCGCCGCTTCTTCCACCCGGTGTCGGCCTTCATCGAGGCGAAGATGGACGACGCCGAGATGGCGCCGTTCGTCCTGCCGCTCGCCAAGGCCTTCGCCAAGCTCCAGCAGGTCACCGCGCTGATCGCCCAGAAGGGGATGAAGAACCCGGACGAGGCGGCGGCGGCCTCCACCGACTACCTGCGCTTCTTCGCGCTGGTGGCGCTGGGCTACCTGTGGGCGCGCATGGTGGAGACGGCGGCGGCGAAGCTGGCGGCCGGGGAGGGGGACGCCCGCTTCTACGACACCAAGGTGAAGACCGCGCGCTTCTACGTCGCCAAGCTGCTGCCGCAGACCGACGCGCTCTTCAAGACGATCCTGGCCGGCGGCGAGACGCTGATGGCGGTGGAGGCCGAGGCGTTCTGACCTTTTCCAACTCGTCATGCCCGGCACAAGGCCGGGCATGACGGTGAACGTGAAAAAACAAACAACTCGAGTCTGGGGAAGTAACCAATGCCTTGCGGGAGAACATCGAAGACACCAAGCCGGCTGCGTGCCGCCCTGCTCGCGGGCAGCGGCGTGCTGTCGTTGCTGTCGGCGGCGCCGGCCATGGCGCTCGACTACACGGTCGGCGACGTCAGGATCAACTTCGACACGACGCTGCAGGCGGGCGTGCAGGCCCGTGTGCAGGACCGCGATTGCCGGCTGATCGGCCGCGCCAACGGCGGTTGCGGCGGATCGATCAACGGCGACGACGGCAACCTGAACTACGACAAGGGCATCGTCTCGTCGCAGGTGCGCGCCACGCACGAGCTGGCGGTGAAGTACCAGAACCTGGGTGCCTTCGTCCGCGGCACCTACTTCTACGACTTCACCAACACCAACGGCGACCGCGCCTTCCGCCCGCTGGAGGAGAACGCCAAGCGGCTGGTCGGGCGCGGCGGCGAGCTGCTGGACGCCTATGTCTACGGCAATTTCGATGTTCTCGAACACCCGCTCGATGTCCGCGTCGGCAACCAGGTGCTGAGCTGGGGCGAGAGCACCTTCATCCCCAACGGCATCAATGTCATCAATCCCGTCAACGTCGCGGCGCTCCGCACGCCGGGCTCGGAGCTGCGTCAAGCCTTTCTGCCGCTGCCGATCGCCAGCATCAAGCTGGGCATCACCGAGGACCTGAGCATCGAGGGCTTCTATCAGGCCAAATGGGGCAAGAATCGGCTGGAGCCGGCCGGCACCTTCTTCAGCACCAACGACTTCGCCACGCCCGACGGGTTCCGCAACGGGGCCTACATCGGCTACGGCAACCGGCTGGTGCCGGACAACCGGCGCAGCGTGCGCACGCCGGTCACGCCGTTCGGCTCGCGCGTGCCGGTGGACGAGGAGAGGCCGGACGATGGTGGCCAGTACGGCTTCGCCGCCCGCTACTTCGCCAAGGAGCTGAACAACACCGAATTCGGCGCCTACTACATCAACTATCACAGCCGCATGCCGGTGGTGAGCGCCCGCACCGGCACGCTGGCCGCCGCGGTGCGGAGCGCCACGCTGGCCGCCGCCGGCAACTTCACGACCGACATCACGGATTACGCGGAGACGTCCCGCACGCTTCTAAGATACCCGAAGGACATCAAGCTGTTCGGCACCAGCTTCAACACCACCTTCGGCGACCTGTCGCTGCAGGGCGAAGTGTCGTACCGCAAGGACCAGCCGATCCAGATCGACGACATCGAGTTGTTGCAGGCGGCCCTGGCCCCGGCGATCGCCGCGACATCCGGCGGATGCCTCACGGCCCCCACCGGCGCCACCTGCCGCGGCACCCTGGCGGCGCTCAACACCAACCAGATCCTGCGCCAGAGCCCGATCACGGCGGCCAACCTGCCGAACCGGTTCAACTCCACCATCGCCGGCTACCGCCTGCACGACGTGGTCCAGGCGCAGGCCACGGCCACCCGGGTCTTCGGCCCCGCCATCGGTGCGGACCAGTGGGTGCTGGTGGGCGAGGTGGGCTTCACGCACATCCGCAACATGCCGGGCAGCGAGACCTTGCGCTACGACGCGCCGGGCACGGTGCTGAGCGGCAACCCGGCGTTCCCCGGCACGACGGCGGCGACCACGCAGTACGGCGGCTATGCCACGCCGTTCTCCTGGGGGTACCGGGCGGTCGCGCGCTTCGACTACAACAACGCCATCGGCGGCATGAACCTGCAGCCGTCCATCGGCTTCGCGCACGACGTGAACGGCACCACGCCGAACCCGCTCGGCACCTTCGTGGAGGGGCGCAAGGCCGTGACCCTGGCGCTGACCGCCACCTACCTGGAGCGGTATCAGGCCGAGATCGCCTACACGAACTTCTTCGGCGGCGGGGACAAGAACCTGATCCGCGACCGCGATTTCGTCTCGCTGGTCGTCAAGTACTCGTTCTGATCATCCGCTGAAAAATCCTTCCAGGGAGGAATACCGTGTTGAAGACCAAGTTTGCACTGGTCGCCGTGCTGGCGGCCGGCATGGCGGCCGGGCCGGCGCTTGCCAAGGCCCCGGCGGATCAGGTGGCGAAGCTGGGCAAGGATCTCACCCCCTTCGGCGCCGAGAAGGCCGGCAACAAGGACGGCACCATCCCGGCCTGGACCGGCGGCATCACGGCACCGCCGTCCGGCTGGAAGCCGGGCTCGCAGTACGCCGACCCGTTCGCCGCCGACAAGCCGACGCTGACCATCACCGCCGCCAACGCCGACCAGCACGCGGCGAAGCTGACGCCGGGCCAGATGGCCATGCTGAAGGCCTACCCGACGTGGAAGATCAACGTCTATCCGACGCGCCGCAGCGCGTCCGCCCCGCAGCGCGTCTATGACGCGGCGCTGCGCAACGCGGCGTCGGCGGAACTGGTGGAGGACGGCAACGCGGTGAAGGGTGCCGCCGTTGCCCCGCCGTTCCCGATCCCGAAGGACGGGCGCGAGGCCATCTGGAACCACCTGCTGCGCTGGCGCCCGCCGGTCATGAAGCGGATCATCGGGCAGGCGGCGCCGACCGAGGGCGGCGATTTCACCATGGTGCAGTTCGAGGACGACTTCCTGACGCCCTACGCCCTGCCGAACGCCACGCCGGAGAGCATCGGCAACCGCGTCACCTTCCTGCTCCAGCGCACGACGGCCCCGGCGCGTCTGGCCGGCCAGATCCTGCTGGCGCACGAGACGCTGAACCAAGTGGCCGACCCGCGCGAGGTGTGGCTCTACAACCCCGGCCAGCGCCGCGTGCGCCGGGCGCCCAGCACCGCCTACGACAACCCCGGCACCGCGTCGGACGGCATGCGGACCACCGACCAGTTCGACATCTACAACGGCGCCATCGACCGGTACGAGTGGAAGCTGGTCGGAAAGAAGGAAGTGTACATCCCGTACAATTCCTACAAGCTCGCGGGCGCGGCGGACTCCGTGAAGCCGTTGCACCTGAACCCGGAGCTGCTGCGCTATGAGCTGCACCGCGTCTGGGTGGTGGAGGCGACGCTGAAGGGCGGGGCGCAGCACATCTACGCCAAGCGCACCTTCTTCCTGGACGAGGATAGCTGGCAGGCCGCCGTGGTCGACCAGTACGACGGCCGCGGCCAGTTGTGGCGCGTGTCGGAGGGATACGGCATCAACTTCTACGACCTGCCGGTCCACAACTATGCCGTGGAGGCGCACTACGACCTCCAGGCGCGCCGGTACATCGCGCTGGGCGCCATCATCCCGAACTACTCCTACAACTTCGGCATCTCGCTGACGACGGAGGACTTCACCCCCGACGCGCTGCGCCGCGAGGGCACGCGCTGACGGTAAGCCCCTCTCCCCTCGGCGGGGGAGGGGTTTGGGGAGAGGGGGATTACGCCCGGCAGGGCGGAAGAGAGTCTTTTCCGGCTTCGCCGTAGCCACCCTCTCCCCAACTCCTCCCCCGTCGAGGGAGAGGGGCCTAGCAGAAACAAAGCGACAGGGGAGGATTGCGATGACGCGACCACGGTCGTGGCGGGGGGCGCGTGCCTGGACGGCGGCGTTTCTGGCCGTCGGGCTGCTCGGCACGGCGGCAGCGGGCGCGGCTCCCGCCGCCGTCGAGACGGCGGAGCCGGCGCGGCTGGCGGCGCGCTCGCTGCTGCTGGACGGGACGGCGCTCGGCAACCGCCTGCTGGCGGTGGGCGAGCGCGGGCACATCGTGTTCTCTGACGATGGCGGCGCCACGTGGAAACAGGCGCAGGTGCCGACACGGGCCACGCTGACGGCGGTCAGCTTCGTCGACGAGCGCACCGGCTGGGCGGTCGGCCACGGCGGCGTCATCCTGCGCACCACAGACGGCGGCGCCACCTGGACCCTGCGGCACCGCGAGGGCGGCGACGGCGCGCCGCTTCTGGACGTGCACTTCACCGGTGCGCACACCGGCCTCGCGGTCGGCGCCTATGGCGCCGTGCTGGCAACGGCCGACGGCGGCGCCACCTGGACCCGCGCCCCTGCCGCCGACAGCGACATGCACCTTTACGGGCTGCTGCCGCTGCGTGACGGCCGCCTGCTGGTGGTGGGGGAGGCCGGAAGCCTGCGTCTCTCCGCCGACGGAGGAAAGAGTTTCGAGACGCTGGACTCTCCCTACGACGGGTCGCTGTTCGGCGCCGTGCAGGCGGCCGACGGCGGCATCCTGGTGTTCGGCCTGCGCGGCCACGTCTTCCGCTCCGACGACGGCGGGCGGCGTTGGACGCGGGTGGAGACGGGCGTCACCGCCTCGATCATGGGCGGCATGGTGCGCGCCGACGGGACCGTCGTGCTGACCGGACTGGCCGGCACGGTGCTGGTGAGCCGCGACGGCGGGCGCAGCTTCCGTGCCACCGTCATCCCCGGCCGCACCGCCTTCTCCGGCGCCATCGAGGCCCGCAACGGACAGTTGTTGCTGCTGAGCGAGCAGGGCGTGCGCCCGGCTGAGCGAGAGATCTCCCCATGAACATTCTGATTTCCGCCGTCGAACGTTTCGTGTTCGGCCACCGCCGCCTGATGCTGGTGCTCTTCGCCCTGCTGACGGTGTCGCTGGGCTACGCCACCACGTGGCTGCGCGTCGATGCCGGCTTCGAAAAGCTGGTGCCGGTCAAGCACGAGTACATGCGGACCTACTTCGACCACCGTGCGCTGGGCGGCGCCAACCGCCTGATGATCGCGCTGGAGGCCAAGGGCGGCGGCGACATCTTCACGCCGGAGTTCTTCACGGTCTTGAAGGCGGTGACCGACGAGGTGCACTTCCTGCCCGGCGTCGACCGGCCGACCGTCACCTCGCTGTTCACCCCCAACGTCCGCTTCATCGAGGTCGTCGAGGACGGTTTCGCCGGCGGCAACGTCGTACCGTCGGACTTCACCCTCACGCCGGCGGGGCTTGCCAAGGTGCGCGACAACGCGGTGAAGGGCGGGCACGTCGGCCGCCTCGTCGCCCGCGACTTCTCCGCCGCCATGGTGACCGCGCAATTGCAGGAGCGCGACCCGGAGACCGGCCGGCGCCTGGACTACATCAAGGTCGCCGACCTGCTGGAGGGGAAGATCCGCGCGCTCGGCACCGACAAGGTGGAGGTGCGCATCATCGGCTTCGCCAAGGCGACCGGCGACATCGCCGCGGGCGCCAAGGGTGTGGTGCTGTTCTTCGCCGTCACGCTGCTGGTCTCGGCGCTCATGGTCTGGCTGTTCGCGCACTCGCTGAAGCTGGCGCTGCTGCCGCTGGCGTGCTCGGTCGTCGCGGTGGTGTGGCAGGCGGGGCTGCTGGCGGCGATGGGTTACGGCATCGATCCCATGTCGATCCTCGTCCCCTTCCTGGTCTTCGCCATCGGCGTCAGCCACGGCGTGCAGATGGTGAACGCCGTGGGGGCCGAGGTGTTCGAGGGCAAGGGGCAGGTGGAGGCCGCGCGCACCGCCTTCCGCCGGCTGCTGCTGCCGGGCGCGGTGGCGCTGCTGTGCGACGTGGTGGGCTTCCTGGCGGTGCTGATGATCGAGATCCGCATCATCCAGGAACTGGCCATCGCCGCCTCGGTGGGCGTGGGCGCGGTGATCGTCACCAACCTGGTCCTGCTGCCGCTTCTGCTGTCTTACGCCAAGCTTCCCGAGGGCTACAACGCCCGCATCCACCGCGCGGCCGCGTTCAAGGAGCCGATGTGGCGCCTGATGGCCCGCGCCGCCAACCGGCCGGTGGCCGCCGTGCTGCTGCTGGGGGCGCTGGCGCTCAGCGTCTGGGGCTATGCGGAGGGGCGGAACCTGAAGATCGGTGACATCGACGCCGGTGTGCCGGAACTGCGCGCCGACAGCCGCTACAACCGCGACACGGCCTTCATCGTCGGCAAGTTCGACCTGGGCGTGGATGTGCTGTCGGTGATCGTCGAGACGAAGGCGGAGGGCTGCATCGATCCGGCGGTGATGGAGGTGGTCGACCGCTTCGCCTGGCGCATGCGCAACGTGGAGGGGGTGCAGACCACCATCTCCCTGCCGCAGATCGCCAAAATGGTCAGCTCCGGCTTCAACGAGGGGAACCTGAAGTGGCGCGTCCTGCCGCGCACGCCGGAGCTGCTGGTGCAGTCGATCGCGTCGGTGGACACCTCGTCCGGCCTGCTGAACGCCAACTGCTCGGTCATGCCGGTGATGGTCTTCCTGGCCGATCACAAGGCGGAGACGATCAACCGCGTCACCGACGCCGCCAAGGCGTTCATCGCCGAGAACCCGAACGCGCCGGCCACGTTCCGCCTCGCCACCGGGAACGCTGGCGTCATGGCCGCCACCAACGAGGCGGTGAAGGACGCCAAGGCGGAAATGCTGGCGCTGGTCTACGCGGCGGTGGTGGGCATGTGCCTGCTGACCTTTCGCTCCCTGCGCGCCACGGCGTGCATCTGCCTGCCGCTGGTGCTGGCGACGGTGCTGGGCAATGCGGTGATGAGTCTGCTGGGCATCGGGCTGAAGGTGTCGACCCTGCCGGTGGAGGCGCTGGGCGTGGGCATCGGCGTCGACTACGGCATCTACATCTTCAGCCGCATGCAGGGTTACCTGAAGGAGGGACGGCCCATCGGCGAGGCCTACCTGCAGACGCTGCGCGAGACGGGCAATGCCGTGCTGTTCACCGGCCTCACGCTGGCCGTGGGTGTCGCGACCTGGGTGTTCTCGGCGCTGAAGTTCCAGGCCGACATGGGGCTGATGCTCTGCTTCTTCTTCCTGGTGAACATGCTGGGCACGCTGCTGCTGACCCCGGCACTGGCCGCCTGGATGTGGCCGGCCAAGGCAAGGGCGCGCACCCGCCGCAGTCTGGTCAGGGCCTGATCGCACCGAACGGAAAATGACGCCAGCCAGGGGAGGGACGTCGTCATGAACGCGCTGAAGACCATGCGGGTCGGGACGAAGATCGCGGCCGGCAGCATGGGCATTCTGGTCTTCCTGGTGGCGATCAGCGCGCTCGGTGTCTACGCGCTGTCGCGGGCGAAGACGGGCTTCGCCACCTACTACACGCTGGCGCGGCAGACCAACGACCTGGGCAACATCCAGGCCGACATGCTGGCGGTGCAGATCAACGTCAAGGCCTTCCTGCTGACCGGCGCCGAGGAGTCGGCCAAGGCGGTGCGCGAGCGTACGGCGAGCACGCTGCACCTGATCGAGGACGCCTCCTCCCGCGTCAGCGATCCGGAGCTGCGGGACGCGGTCACGCGCATGCGCGACGGGCTGGCCGGCTACCGCGACGCCTTCGCCACGGTGATGGCGCTGCAGGAGCGGCGGGCGGCGGCGGTGAAGCAACTGTCCGGCATCGGCCCGACGATGGACAAGCTGCTGGGCGCCATCATGGACGGCGCCTACGACGACGGCGACACCGAGGCCGCGTATCTGGCCGGCATGACGGCGCGGGCCTTTCTGTCGGCGCGCATCTCCGCGACCAGCTTCCTCAACGACAGCGCCGTGGAGCACGCCAACGCCGCACGTCGCGCGTTCCAGTACGTGCACGACTACGGCAAGTCCATGCAGGCCGACGCCAAGGACCCGGCGAACCGGGAGAACACCCGGGCTTTCCTGGCGATACTGAACGACTATACCGCCGGGTTCGAAGCGGCGGTCGAGGCCACCACCAGGCGCAACGCCCTGGTCGACGGCACGCTGAACCCGCAAGGCGCGTCCGTGGCCACGGAGGCCGAGCGGTTGAGGCGCATGAGCCTCGACACCCAGGCGGAATTGGGCGCGCAGGCCGGCGCGGAGACGGACGGTGCGCGCACCATGACGGCGCTGGCGTCGCTGGCCGCCATCGCGCTGGGGCTGCTGCTGGCGGTGCTGATCGGCCGCGGGCTGTCGCGCCCGGTGATTGCCATGACCGACGCCATGACCCGGCTGGCCGGCGGCGACCACGGCGTCGCCATTCCCGGCCTGGACCGTGGCGACGAGATCGGCGGCATGGCGAAGGCCGTGCAGATCTTCAAGGACGGCATGATCCGCGCCGACGCCCTGGCAGCCGAGCGGGCCGCCGAACAGCGGGCCCGGCAGGAGCGCAGCGAGCGCATCGAGCGTCTGGCCCGCGCGTTCGATCGGCTGGCGCTGGAAGCCTTGAATCGCGTCTCGTCCGCGGCCACGCAGTTGCACACCACGGCGGAAAGCATGTCGGCCACCGCCGAGCAGACGACGCGCAAGGCCGACGCGGTGGCCGCCGCGTCATCGCAGGCGACCAGCAACGTGCACACGGTGGCCGCCGCAGCGGAGGAGCTGTCCGCCTCCATCAACGAGATCGGCGCGCAAGCCGCGCGCTCCGCCGCCATCGCGGGCGAGGCGGTGAGCACGACCGCACGCACCGATGGCACCGTGCGCAGCCTGGTCGAGGCGGCGCAGCGCATCGGCGAGGTGGTGGAACTGATCAACGCCATCGCCGGACAGACGAACCTGCTGGCGCTCAACGCCACCATCGAGGCGGCGCGCGCCGGGGAGGCGGGGAGGGGCTTCGCCGTGGTGGCGAGCGAGGTGAAGAACCTGGCCATGCAGACCGCCAAGGCGACCGACGACATCGCCGCGCAAATCGCCCGCGTGCAGGAGGTGAGCCATGAGACGGCTGCCGCCATCGCCGAAATCGGCGGCATCATCGCCCGCATCGACGGCATCTCGACCGCCATCGCCACGACCGTGGAGCAGCAGGGGGCGGCGACGCGGGAGATCAGCATGAACGTCCAGGCGGCGGCGCGCGGAACGCACGAGGTGTCCGGCAACATCGCCGACGTTTCGCAGGCGGCCGCGGCGACCGGCGGCGCCTCGCTTCAGGTGCTGACCGCGGCCGACAGCCTGTCGCAGGAGGCCGAGGCGTTCCGGGGGATGGTGTCGCGCTTTATCGCCGACATGCAGGCGGCGTGATGGGAACTATTCCGTCGGTTTTTCCGCCGCCTGATTCTTGGTGGCGGCCTCGCGCTTTTCCGATTCCTTCAGGCGCTTGTGCGCGTCCTTTTCCATTTCCTTCAGCTCGCCGATGGCTTCGTCGATCTCGACGCGCATCTGTTCGAGCGCCGACAGACGGCGGCGGATCTTGTCCAGGCCGTCGCGGTACTGCTGGGCGTTGGGAACGTCCGGGCGGTAGTGCGCCAGATACTCCTTGATTTCCTCAAGCGAGAATCCCAGGCGGCGGAACTTCAGGATGAGGAGCAATCGCGACCGGTCGCGGTAGTCAAATACACGCGCAGTGCCCGCGCGCTGCGGGCTGAGGAGGCCTTTCTCTTCATAAAAGCGAAGAGCCTGCGGGGTCAATGCGAATTCTTTCGCCAATTCGGAAACGCTGTACAGCTTGTTTTTGTCGACCAACGCACACCTCCATTCCGGGGTACAATATGCGCATCGGCGATGTAACGTCAATCTCGCGCGGCAGCATTTTCAAATGTAAGCGAGGGTATGCTGGTAATATCCACGCCGTGCCGCGCACGCCTCGAAAAGCGTGGTGGAGAGCGGCGACATGGGCGTGCCGGAGGCGCCGCAACTCACGAAAACAGCGCCAGCAGCGTTTCGCGCAGCCAGCGGTTGGCCGGATCGAACTCTGCCGTTTCGTGCCAATAGAGATAGACGTCCAGCGGTGGCAAGGCGAAGGGGACGGGGGAAACGCGGTTCGGCAGGGTGGCGTTGGCCGACGTGGCGTACTGCTCGGGCATCGTCCGCAGCAGGTCGCTTTCCGCCACCACGCGGCAGGCGGCGTAGTACTGCGCGTCATCGGCGTGCTGGACTGGGAAATGGCCACGCTGGGCGACCCGCTGATGGACCTCGGCGGTGCCTTGGCCTATTGGGTGCAGACCGACGACGAGCCGGCGTCCCTCGCCCTGCGGCGCCAGCCCACGCACCTGCCGGGCATGCTCACGCGGCGCGAGGTGGTGGCGTACTACGGTGAGCGCACCGGGTTCCGGGTGGAGAACTTCGACTTCTATCTGGTCTTCGGGCTGTTCCGACTGGCGGTGATCGCCCAGCAGATCTACCAGCGCTACACCCAGGGCCACGCGCGCGACCCGCAGTTCGCCGCCTTCGGCGGGATCGTGAATTATCTGGAGCGGCGCTGCCGGGGCATCATCGCCGCGTCGGCACTCTGAGCCATGGCGGAACTCTTCCTCGTCCGCCACGATGCGGACTACCGGGAGAACTGGAGCGCCTTTCAGGCCCGCTGCGTGTATGGGCTCAAGCGCGTGATGGAGCGCACGCCGCCGTCGGGCTCCGTTTGGGTCTTCCCCTCCGGCGGACCGATCGCGGCCGTGTGCAAGCACATGCTGGACCTGTCCGACGTCAAGGCGATGGAGCTGAACGGGCTGATCCCCAACACCGCCGTCATCAGGCTGCCGCACGGCCGCGGCCGGGTGGGCCTGGCCGGCTTCAACGGCGTGGCGCACCTGGACGCGGTCGGCGACGCCGAACTTTTCACCTGTCGATGATTCACGGAATTGAAGCCATGGAACGCAAGCACCCCTTCGACCTGACCGGAAAGATCGCCTTGGTGACCGGCGCCAGCCGCGGCATCGGCGAGGCCGCCGCGCGCCTGCTGGCGGCGTCCGGGGCGCACCTCGTCGTCTCCAGCCGAAAGCTGGACGCCTGCCGGGGCGTGGCGGAGAGCATCACGGCGGCCGGCGGCTCGGCCGAGGCGCTGGCCTGCCACATCGGCGAGATGGAGGACATCTCGGCAATCTTCGCCGCTATCGAGGGCAAGCACGGCCGGCTCGACATTCTGGTCAACAACGCCGCCACCAACCCGCACTACGGCCCCATCGTCGACACCGACCTCGGCGCCTTTCAGAAGACGGTGGACGTGAACATTCGCGGCTACTTCTTTATGTCGGCCGGCGGTGCCAAGCTGATGGCGAAGAACGGCGGCGGGTCCATCGTCAACATCGCCTCGGTGAACGGCGAGATTCCGGGGCTGTACCAGGGCATCTACTCGATCACCAAGGCGGCGGTGATCTCCATGACCAAGGCGTTCGCCAAGGAATGCGCGACGGCTGGCGTGCGCGTCAACGCCGTGCTGCCGGGTGCCACGGACACCAAATTCGCCTCGGCGCTGATCAGGAACAAGCCGGTGCTCGACACCGTGCTGGCGCACGTGCCGATGAACCGCGTGGCCCAGCCGGACGAGATGGCGGGGGCCATCCTGTACCTTGTGTCGGATGCTGCCAGCTACACCACGGGGGCCTGCCTGAACGTCGACGGCGGCTACCTGATCGCGTGACGAAAAGGAAGGGGAAGGAAATGGGAATGAGCGTCATGAATCGCCAAGTCCGGCTCGTGGCGCGGCCGGTCGGCCTGCCCAAGCGCAGCGACTGGCGGTTCCCCAGCGAACCGGTGCCGGAGCCCGGCGAGGGCGAGGTGCTGGTCAAGGTCCGCTACCTGTCGCCTGACACGGCGGCGTCGCCATCGCCAAGACGGTCTGGGAGACCACGCCCAGGGATTGGGAATGGGTGCTGGGCGTCAATTTCTACGGCGTGATCAATGGGTTGCGCGCGTTCGTTCCGCGCATGCTGGAGGGCGGGCAGCCGGGGCACATCGTCAACACGGCGTCCATCGCCGGCCTGCTGTCGATGTGAGGCGTAGGTTGGGTTTTCGCCTTCGGCTCAACCCAACCTACGGTCCTACCCCCCGCAACTTGGCGAAGTTCGGCGGGCGCTTTTCCAGGAACGCCTGCGCCGCTTCCTTGAACTCCGCCGAGCGGAGCTGGGTGGAGAAGCGCTGCAGCTCGTCGGCCATGCACTCGGCCACGCCGGCGTGGTTGGCCTTCATCAGCGCCTTGGACTGCTGCACGGCGCTGGGCGGCAGGGCGGCGACCGCCGTTGCCGCGGCGCGCGCCGTGGCGAGCAGTTCGGCGTCGTCCACCACGCGGTTCACCAAGCCCAGTTCGCGCGCGGTCTCGGCGTCGAACGGCTCGCCCAGCAGGATCAGCTCCGCCGCGCGCTGGTAGCCCATCAGGCGCGGCAGCAGCAGCGAGCTGGCCGCCTCCGGCACCAGACCCAGCTTGACGAAGGGCAGGGCCAGCCTGGCGCTGCGCCCGGCGTAGACGAGGTCGCAGTGCAGCAGCAGCGTCGTGCCGATGCCCACGGCGGAGCCGTGCACGGCGGCGATCAGCACCTTGCGCGCCTTGGCGATGGTGCGGATGAACCGGCCGCCGGGGCTTTCCTCCAGCAATCGCGGGGCGGCCAGGAAGTCGTTCAGGTCGTTGCCGGCGGTGAAGCTGTCGCCGGCCCCGCTGAACAGCACGGCCAGGATGCCGGGATCGGCGTCGGCGCGGTCCAGCGCGTCGGCCATCGCCGTGTACATGGCGGAGGTGATGGCGTTCTTCTTGTCGGCGCGGTCGAAGCGGATCTCCAGCACGCCGCCGAATTCCGTGACGGTGATGTGTTCGGTCACGCAGGTCCCTCCCTGTATCGTTCCGGCGGATCAGGCGCGGTTGCGGCGGCACGTCCACTCGGTGGCGCAGGCCTCCAGCGCGGCGTCGTACTCGCGGCAGAGCTGCTCGACCACGGCGGCAGCCGGGCGCACCTCCTTCACGGCACCGATGCCCTGGCCGGCCCCCCAGATGTCCTTCCAGGTCTTGGCCTTGGAGAAATCCATCTTCGACGGGTCGGACACCTCCAGCGCGTTGGGGTCGAGCCCGGCGCGGGCGATGGACGGCTTCAGGTAGTTGCCGTGCACGCCGGTGAAGAGGTTGGTGTAGACGATATCCTCCGCGCCCGATTCGACGATCATCGACTTGTACGCTTCGGGTGCGTTGGCCTCTTCCGTGGCGATGAAGGCGGAACCGATGTAGGCGAGGTCGGCGCCCATCGCCCGGGCCGCCAGCACGGCGCGCCCGGTCGCGATGGCGCCGGACAGCGCCAGCGGCCCGTCCCACCACGCGCGGATCTCCTGGATCAGCGCCAGGGGCGACAGCGTGCCGGCGTGGCCGCCGGCTCCGGCCGCCACGGCGATCAGCCCGTCCGCACCCTTTTCGATCGCCTTGCGGGCGAAGGTGTTGTTGATGACATCGTGCAGCACGATGCCGCCGTAGCTGTGCACCGCCTCGTACACGTCGGGGCGGGCGCCGAGTGAGGTGATGACGATCGGCACCTTGTGCCTGACGCAGACCTCCAGGTCGCGCTCCAGCCGCTCGTTGGAGCGGTGGACGATCTGGTTGACCGCGTAGGGGGCGGCGGGGCGGTCCGGGTGGACGGCGTCGTGCGCGGCCAGTTCTTCGCGGATGCGGGTCAGCCAGTCGTCCAGCGCCTCCGCCGGACGGGCGTTCAGCGCCGGGAAACTGCCGACGATGCCGGCCTTGCACTGGGCGATCACCAGGTTGGGGTTGGAGATGATGAACATCGGGGACGCGATCGCCGGCAGACGCAGACGGTCCTTCAGCACACTCGGAACAGCCATGTTTCCTCCCGTCGGGCAGTTATGGGGCGGTTGGTCCGCCGTGCGGTATGACGTATACGTTAACTTCTTAAAGGAAATTGTCAACCGATCCGCTGATCATCGTACACGCCGGACAGCGCGGCCACGGACTGCTCCAGCCGGTCGGTGACGGCCTGGACGCGCGCGCGGGTGTTGTCACCGACGCCCAACACCTGATCGGGCAGGATCGGCGCGCCGAAGACGATGCGCACCGGGGGGCGCTTCAGCAGGTGGGCGGGCTTGATGGTGGCGGGGCCGCTGTATTGCGCGGGTACGATCGGCACCCCGGCCATGGCGGCGATGGTCGCCGCGCCACGCTTGAAGCTGGCGGCCTCGGCCGTGCGGGTGCCGCCGGGGAAGACCAGCACGATCTGCCCGGCGCCCAGCAGGCGCAGCGCCGTCTTGATGGTGTCCGGGCCGGGACGCTGGCGGTCCACGGGGAAGACGTGGCACTGGCGCATCAGCACGCCCAGCGGGGCGGGCGAGAACAACTCGCGCTTGGCCATGTAGTGCACGCGGTCGTCGCCGACGGCGAAGCCGAGCCACAGAGGATCGACCCAGCCGACGTGGTTGCAGGCCACCACGTAGCCGCCGGACGCCGGCAGGTTCGCCCGGCCGGTCACGTCGAGTCGGCCGACGAGGGCCGCGATCGGCCGTACGACGAACTGGCGCATCAAATGGAATGTGGTGGTCAAACCGTCCTCGCTGCGGCGGGCATGAATCCGAGAAAAGGCCGCCGGTGGGGCCGGCGGCCTGAAGTCTCGGAGGAAACGCCCACAAGGGCAACGGGTCAATGGTATGCGGCGGCGCAGCATGACGCAATGGGCAGCGGAATGACTTTATGGATATGAAGCATGGCGGCGGGATCGATTTGGTGCTGTAGCATAATAAAGTGGACTTTATATGGGCGTTCTGGTTGTATCGCGCTGACCGGAAGAAGGGGGAGGCCGGCCGCCCCGGCGGGCAGGGCCGCACGAACCCTCAGCGCAACCGAGTGCTTGGAGATCGTCAATGCCAGCGTACAAGGCACCCGTCGAGGACATGATCTATCTGCTGGGCGAGCTGTTCGACGCCGAAGGCGTGCTCGCCCCGCTGTGCGGGGAGAACGCGTCGCTCGACCTGATGTCCGCCGTGCTGGGCGAGGCCGCACGCTTCTGCGAGGAGGTCGTGCATCCGTTGAACCGGCCGGGCGACGAGGAAGGGTGCCACTTCGACGCCGG
Source organism: Azospirillum sp. (assembly GCA_035629155.1). Lineage (GTDB taxonomy): Bacteria > Pseudomonadota > Alphaproteobacteria > Azospirillales > Azospirillaceae > Azospirillum. The sequence continues at coordinate 29,537 of DASPIO010000314.1, forward strand.
CAACGTGCGCACGCCCAAGGGCGTGCGGGAAGCCTTCGCGGCCTTCGTCGAGAACGGCTGGGTCAGCCTGTCCGGCGATCCGGAGTATGGCGGGCAGGGCATGCCGCGCGTCGTCCAGGTGCTCACCGACGAGATGCTGTCGTCGTCCAATCTGTCGTTCGGCCTGTTCCCCGGCCTGACGCACGGTGCCACGGAGGCGATCCGTCACCACGCCAGCGACGATCTCAAAGCGCTGTACCTGCCGAAGATGGTGGCCGGCACCTGGACGGGAGCGATGGACCTGACGGAGGCGCACGCCGGCACCGACCTGGGCCTGTTGCGCACCCGTGCCGAACCGCAGGGCGATGGCACCTACAAAATCACCGGCAACAAGATCTTCATCTCCGCCGGCGAGCACGATCTGGCGGAGAACATCGTTCACCTCGTGCTGGCGCGTCTGCCGGGGGCGCCGGCCGGCACGCAAGGCATCAGCCTGTTCCTGGTGCCGAAGTTCCTGCCCGACGCCGACGGCAATCCGGGGGCGCGCAACGCCTTCGCCGCCGGGGCGATCGAGCACAAGATGGGCATCAAGGGCTCGCCCACCTGCGTCATGAACTTCGACGGCGCCACCGGATGGCTGGTGGGGGAGCCCAACAAGGGCCTCGCCGCCATGTTCACCATGATGAACAACGAACGCCTGTTCGTCGGCATCCAGGGCCTGGGTGCGGCGGAGGCCGCCTACCAGGGAGCGGCGGCTTACGCCAAGGACCGCCTGCAGGGCCGCGCACCGGTCGGCGGGCCGGGACCGCAGCCCATCCTGGTACACCCCGACGTGCGCAAGAACCTGCTGACCATCCGCGCCTTCACCGAGGCCGGCCGGGCGCTGGCCGTGTGGACGGCGCTGGAGATGGAGAAGGCCGAGCGCCACCCGGACGCCGAGGTGCGCAAAGCGGCCGACGACCTCGTGGCGCTGATGACGCCTGTGATCAAGGCGGCGTTCAGCGACCTGGGCTTCGAGGGCGCGGTGCTGGGCCAGCAGGTGTTCGGCGGCCACGGCTACATCCGCGAGCACGGCATGGAACAGCTTGTGCGCGACGCCCGCATCACGCAGATCTACGAGGGCACCAACGGCGTGCAGGCCATGGACTTGGTGGGACGCAAGCTGACCATGGCCGGCGGCCGCCTGCCGGAGCGGTTCTTCGCGCTGGTCGGCGACTTCCTCCAGGCCAGCGAGGACGTGGACGGGGGCGGCGAGTTCGTGGCGCCGATGCGCGGCGCGCTGACCCGGCTGAAGACCACCACCGCGCGTCTCGTCGACCGCGCCGCCATGGATCCGGCCGAGGCCGGGGCCGCCGCTACCGACTACCTGCGCCTGTTCGCGCTGACCGCGCTGGGCTGGATGTGGGCGCGCATGGCGCTGCACGCGCTGGCGCAGGGTGAGGCAGCCGGGCCGCGGCATCGGGCCAAGGTGGAGATTGCGCGCTTCTTCATGGCGCGCATCCTGCCGCAGACGGTGTCCCTGGAACTGGCGCTGGACGCCGGTGCGGGCAGCCTGATGCGCCTTGATGCCGACGCGTTCTGATCGCGGAAAAGCAAGACGCGCATTCACGAATGGCGCTGAAAGACTGACGTTGTCCGCCGCACCGGCGTCCCCCGCATGGGTGCGGACCTCGGGCCGGGTGTCTTCCGGCGCCCGGCCCATTTTTTCCCGCTTGATCCCGTAGGGGGAGGAATCTCCATGAGCACGCAGCGCGAGGTGATGGAATACGACGTGGTGGTCGTTGGCGCCGGCCCGTCGGGCCTGTCGGCGGCCATCCGCCTGAAGCAACTGGCCGCCGAGGGCGGCCCGGAGCTGTCGGTGTGCGTCATCGAGAAGGGCTCGGAGGTCGGGGCGCACCTGCTCTCCGGCGCCGTCTTCGAGCCGCACGCGCTGGCCGAGCTGATCCCCGACTGGAAGGACAGGGGCGCCCCCCTGAACACCCCG
>DASPIO010000315.1:0-2601 GCA_035629155.1 Azospirillum sp.
GCCGTCCGTCAGCTTCATGATGTTGTCTTTGACGAACGCCGTCACCTTGCGCCGGTGGTTGGCGCGGGCGTGTTCGAAGGCGTAGCGGATGATGCGCTCCGACCCCGGCCGGGAGATCAGCTTCACCGACTGGATGACGTCGTCGGTCTGCCGGTGCTCGATGCCGGCGTACAGGTCCTCCTCGTTCTCGCGGACGATGACCACGTCGGTGCGCGGGTGGCGCGTACGCACGTATGGGTGGAAGGACATGCAGGGGCGTACGTTGGCGTACAGCCCCAGCCGGGCCCGCGCCGCGACGTTCAGCGACTTGGCACCCGGGATCTGCGGCGTGGTGATCGGCCCCTTGAGGAACACGCGGGTCTTGCGGATGGAGTCCCACCCGGCCGGGTCGAGCCCGGTGAGCACGCCGCGGCGGTAGACGGCCTCCCCCGCCTCCACCTCCTCGACCACCAGCTTGGCGCCGGCGACGGCGAGCATCATCAGGACGGCGTCCATGACCTCGGGACCGATGCCGTCGCCGCAGGCGATGGTGATGGGGGTGGGTACGCCGCTGGGCATAGGGGCCGACTCCATGATGCGGGCCGGACCCTACCGGGGAAAGGGTTAAGGATTCAAGGAGTCGGGATGCGATCCGGTGACGGTAGGGCCGGTGAAGCACTATGCTTCTTTTCATTCGCCGCCACGGCGAGAGCGGAGGCCAGAGCGATGTCGCACGCAGGGCCACGCACGAAGTTCATCCCGGCGTCCCGCATCAACGGGCAGGCGGGGTCGATCGAGGACATCGCTCGCGAACTGGCGTCCGACACGGGTCTGCGCGTCGTGGTGGTCGACGACAGCGGGCACCCGCTGGTCGAGATCGGCCCGCCGCATGCCGATGCGAACGCTCCCACGGACGACGATCTGTGGGGCGCCATGCGGGGGACTGTGGAAATCCTTGACGAGAGTGCGTTGACGGCGGGCTCCGGGGCGAGTTGGAAGGCCGACGCCTGAACCACTCCTTCTCGACACCTGCGCCACAATCTGGCTCATGGCCGGCGCTGCCATGTCCGAGGAGAGCCGGGCGGCCATCGGCGAGGCGCGGCGCCTTGGTGTACCCATCCACGTGTCGCCCATCACCGCCTGGGAAATTGGTACGCTCGTTCGCAAGGCAAAGATTCGGCTTTCCGTGACGCCCGACGTATGGTTCGAAACGCTTCTGGCAAAGCCGGGCATCGTTCTTGCCTCGATGCCGCCCAAAATCCTTCTGGCGTCAAGCTTCCTGCCTGGAAACCCGCCGAAGGACCCGGCCGATCGCATCGTGGCTGCAACCGCTCGGGAACTCGGCCTTCGTGTCGTCACGCGCGACGGCGAATTGATCCCCTATGGCGAAGCCGGACATATCGCCGTCCTGCGCTGCTGACCCCCTACCGGCTCAACTCCCGCATCGCCGCGTCCAGCCCTTCGATGGTGAGCGGGAACATGCGGTTGTCCATCAGGCGCTGGAGCATGCGGGTGCTCTCGGTATAGGACCAGTACTGCTGCGGCGTCGGGTTCAGCCACACCGCGCGGCTGTAGACCGACAGCATGCGCTGCAGCCACACGTGCCCCGCTTCCTCGTTCCAGTGCTCGACGCTGCCGCCGGGGTAGCTGATCTCGTAGGGGCTCATGGCGGCGTCGCCGACGAAGATCAGCTTGTAGTCGGCGGGATAGGTGTGCAGCACGTCCCAGGTCGGGATGCGCTCGGCGTGGCGGCGCTTGTTGTCCTTCCACACGCTCTCGTAGACGCAGTTGTGGAAGTAGTAGTGTTCGAGGTGCTTGAACTCCGTCCGCACGGCGGAGAACAGCTCCTCGCACAGGCGGACGTGATCGTCCATCGAGCCGCCGATGTCGAGGAACAGCAGGACCTTCACCGCGTTGTGCCGCTCCGGCACCATCTTCAGGTCCAGCCAGCCGGCGTTGTTGGCGGTGGCGCGGATGGTGTCGGGCAGGTCGAGCTGGTCGGCGGCGCCCTGGCGGGCGAACTTGCGCAGGCGGCGCAGCGCCACCTTGATGTTGCGGGTGCCCAGCTCGACGCTGTCGTCCAGGTTCTTGAACTCGCGCTTGTCCCACACCTTCACGGCGCGGCGGTGGCGCGATTCGTGCTGGCCGATGCGGACACCTTCCGGGTTGTAGCCGTAGGCGCCGAAGGGCGAGGTGCCGGCGGTGCCGATCCATTTGGAGCCGCCCTGGTGGCGCCCCTTTTGCTCGGCCAGCCGCTGCGCCAGCGTCTCCATCAGCTTGTCCCAACCGCCCAGCGCCTGGACCTGCGCCTTCTCCTCGTCGGTCAGGAAGCGTTCGGCCAGCTTGCGCAGCCATTCCTCGGGCAGGTCGACCACGGCGATCTCGTCGCCCGCCGCCGTCGCCTCGCCAATCCCCTTGAAAATGGTCCCGAACACCCGGTCGAAGCGGTCGAGGTTGCGTTCGTCCTTCACCAGACACGACCGGCTGAGGTAATAGAAGTCCTCGACGCGGTACTCGGCCAGCCCGCGCTTCATGGCCTCCATCAGCGTCAGGTATTCCTTCAGCGACACCGGCACGCCGGCCTTGCGCAACTCGAAGAAGAAGGTCGTGAACATGGCGTTC
>DASPIO010000316.1:0-4542 GCA_035629155.1 Azospirillum sp.
CTCCATCAGCGTCAGGTATTCCTTCAGCGACACCGGCACGCCGGCCTTGCGCAACTCGAAGAAGAAGGTCGTGAACATGGCGTTCTCCCAGCGGGGAAGGCATTATAGCGGCCCATGGGAAAACACGCCATGAACGCACTCGTCCAATTCGCCCGCGCGCTGGATTTCGCCGCGCACAAGCACACCGACCAGCGCCGCAAGGGCGTGCGGGCCGAGCCCTACGTCAACCATCTGGCCGAGGTGGCGCGGCTGGTCGCCGAGGCCACCGACGGCAAGGAGCCGGACGCCGTGCTGGCCGCCCTGCTGCACGACACGCTGGAGGACACCGACGCCACCCGCGAGGAACTGGAGCGCGAGTTCGGCGCGGAGATCGCCGGCATCGTCGCCGAGGTCACCGACGACAAGCGCCTGACCAAGGCCGAGCGCAAGCAGCGCCAGATCGAACACGCCCCGCACGCCTCGCCGAAGGCCAAGCTGGTGAAGCTGGCCGACAAGATCAGCAACCTGCGCTCCATGCAGGCCAGCCCGCCGGCCGACTGGCGGCAGGCCCGCAAGGTCGAGTATTTCGAGTGGGCCGCCGCCGTGGTGGAGGGGCTGCGCGGCACCAACGCCGCGCTGGAGGCGCAGTTCGACGAGGCCTACCGCACCGGGCTGGCGCGGATCCGCGGCGACGGGACATAGCGGCCCCCTGCTGCACGAAAGGGGCGCGGCGCGATGCCGCAGGCCGATGATGCGGACGTGTTGATGTGCCGCAATGTGACTCCATCACAGACGGCTTATAAAGGAAGGGCCTAGGAAATACTGGCGATCGAGCCGAACGGCACGAGGATGCCATGTCGATGACCACCTTCGCCGGCTCCACGCCGGCCCCCAAAGCCCAGCCGCCGCAATCCCCTGTCCGCGAGGACGAGCCGAAGCGGCACCTCTTCGTCAATCGCCCGAAGGTCTACTGCGCCGACGTGCGCGGCACCTACCGACGATTGAAGTGGGCGGCGCTGATCGCGCTGCTCGCCGTCTACTACGTGACGCCCTGGCTGCGCTGGGACCGCGGGGCGGGCATCCCCGACCAGGCGGTGCTGGTCGACATGGCCGGCCGGCGCGCGTATTTCCTGTGGATCGAGATCTGGCCGCAGGAGGTCTATTACCTCACTGGCATCCTGATCCTGGCCGCCATCGGCCTGTTCGCCGCCACCACGCTGTTCGGCCGCGTCTGGTGCGGCTACGCCTGCCCGCAGACGGTGTGGACCGACCTGTTCATGTGGGTCGAGCGCAAGATCGAAGGCCCGCGCACCGACCGCATCCGCCTGGACAAGGCGCCGCTGTCGGCGTCGAAGGTTGCGAAGAAGGCGGCCAAGCACGGCGCCTGGGTGCTGATCGCGCTGGTCACCGGCGGCGCCTGGATCTTCTACTTCAACGACGCGCCGACCCTGTTGCAGGACATCGTCACCGGACAGGTGTCGTCGACGGTGCTGCTGTTCACTGGCATCTTCACCTTCACCACCTACTTCTTCGCCGGCTGGGCGCGCGAGCAGATCTGCATCTACGTCTGCCCGTGGCGCAGCTTCCAGGCGGCGATGGTGGACGAGGACACCTACATCGTCACCTACCAGGACTGGCGCGGCGAAAACCGCCACCCGATCCGCAAATCGCAGAGCTGGGAGGAGCGGCAGGCCGAAGGCTACGGCGACTGCGTCGACTGCAAGCTGTGCGTCCACGTCTGCCCGACCGGCACCGACATCCGCAAGGGGCAGCAGATCTCCTGCATCGGCTGCGGCCTGTGCGTGGACGCCTGCAACGAGGTGATGGCGCAGTTGGGGCGGCCCGGCAACCTCGTGCTGTTCGACACGCAATCGAACCAGGTCGCCAAGGTGCAGGGCAAGCAGGCGCCGGTGAAGTTCATCCGCCCGCGCACGATCATCTACAGCCTGATCATGCTGACGGTGGCCAGCGCCATGGCGGCGGGGCTGATGCTGCGCCCGAACGTGGACGTCAACGTGCTGCGCGACCGGGCACCGCTGTTCGTCGTGCTGTCGGACGGCGACGTGCAGAACGCCTACACCGTCAAGATCCTCAACAAGACGCACGAGCCGCGCACCTACGCCGTCACCCTGCAGGGGCTGAAAGCGCCGGAACTGTCGGTGGCCGGTGACAGCAGCCAGACGGCCCTGCCCGAACTGCGCCTCGGCGCCCCGGCCGACGCGGTCGCCACCTACCGCATCTTCGCCCGCGTGCCGAAGGCCGACGCAAAGAGCGGGTCGACCGACGTGACCGTGATCGTGCGCGACGTGAACACGGGGGACAGCAACCGCCACGCCAGCGTCTTCCTGGCACCGTAATCGCCGATCCGGCGCACCGCACATCACCCTCCAGCGGTGGAGGGTGACCGGTGCCAACCGGGCAGGCGAAAGGGGCCGCAATGGCCGGTCCTGGGCCGCGGCCCCTCGTCGTGGACTTCGGGCTCCCACCCGCTCGGGTGGGGGTCCTTTTCTTGATGGAACAGAACAGCCGCCGTCAGCGCCCGTCGCGCCGGGCGATGAAGGCCAGACGCTCCAGCAGGTGGACGTCCTGCTCGTTCTTCAGAAGCGCACCGCACAGCGGCGGGATGATCTTGCGGGAGTCCTTGGCGCGCAGCGTCTCGGGATCCACGTCCTCGACCATCAGCAGCTTGATCCAGTCGAGCAGTTCCGAGGTGGACGGCTTCTTCTTCAGGCCCGGCACCTCGCGCAGGTCGTAGAACAGCGTCATCGCCTCGCGCAGCAGGTCCTTCTTCAGGCCGGGGTAGTGCACGTCGACGATCCGCTCCATGACCTCGCGGTCGGGGAAGCGGATGTAGTGGAAGAAGCAGCGGCGCAGGAAGGCGTCCGGCAACTCCTTCTCGTTGTTGGAGGTGATGATGATGATCGGGCGCTGCTTCGCCCTGATGGTCTGCTGCGTCTCGTAGACGTGGAACTCCATGCGGTCGAGTTCGAGCAGCAGGTCGTTCGGGAACTCGATGTCGGCCTTGTCGATCTCGTCGATCAGCAGCACCGGGCGCTCGGGGGACTCGAAGGCCTCCCACAGCTTGCCCTTGCGGATGTAGTTGCGGACGTCCTTGACCCGTTCGTCGCCGAGCTGGCTGTCGCGCAGGCGGGTGACGGCGTCGTACTCGTACAGGCCCTGGTGCGCCTTGGTGGTGGACTTCACGTGCCAGGTGATCAGCGGCGCGCCCAGCGCGCGGGCGATCTCGTAGGCCAGCACGGTCTTGCCCGTCCCGGGCTCGCCCTTGACCAGCAGCGGCCGCTCCAGCGCCACCGCGGCGTTGACGGCGATCTTCAGGTCATCGGTGGCGACGTAGTCGGCCGTGCCTTCGAAGCGGACGGTCATGCGGCGGTCTCCGGCGGTCAGGTGACCGCCGTAAACCAACCCCGCGACCGGGGAAAGGCCGCGGCCGCCCTCAGGTGATGTGCTTGGGCGAGGGCGGGTCGCTGGCCGGGAAGGTCTCCTCGACGCTCTCGTCGATCAGCGCCTCCTGGCGGGTCTCGGCGTTGCGGTCCTTCTCGGCCAGCTGGTCGGGCTTCTGCTCCCTCTCGATGTGCTCGCCGCGGCGGAAGGAGCGGCCCTCGGCGCTGGCGTCGTCCGGCCGCGGCTTGCCCGGCGCGGCGTCGGCGGCGGCGGGGCCGCCACGGTCCAGGAAGCCCCTGTCTTCGCGTTCCGCCATCAGCTTTCCTCCTCGTCGGCCTCGGGCCCGTAGCCCAGGTCCTCGACGTCGTCCTCGGCCAGCTCGGCCCGGGATTCGAAGTGGGCGGCGCTGGACTGCGCGCCGCGCAGGCCCTCCACGTCGCCGACGTAGACCAGCGGGGCCTCGTCGCTCTCCTGGTCGTCGACGCCCTGGAGCCGGTCGAGGTCGGTGGAGTCGTCGAGGTCGCTCTCGTCGTAGCCGTCGCTGGCGACAGCCTCCATCTCGTCCTCGAGGTCCTCGTCGTCCACGGCGGCGGCGTCGAAGTCGGCCTCGTCGAGGGCGTCGACGTCCTCGTCGCCGTCCCCCCGGGCCGAGGTCACGTCGATGACGTCGGGGATCTCCTCGAACGTCTTGAACTCGTTGGTGGGAGCGCCCGCATCGGCCTCGTCGAGGTTGTCCTCGTCGAAGACCTCGGACTGGTCCTGCTCGTCGTAGCCGTCGGCGTCGACCTCGATCATGGCGATCCTCCCGTGAGGCAGGAGAAACGCCCGGCGAAGCTGGGGTGTTCCCCTATCCCTGTTCGGCCAGGGCCGCGGCCACCCGGGCCATGACGTCGTCCCAGGCGTTGAACGCCCCGGTGTGGAACACGCGCGCCTGGGGGTAGCAGGGATAGCGGTCGGTGCCGAAGCGCGGCCAGGCGTCGGGGGTGGTGATCAGCCACAAGGGCGCGCCGGCGGCGGCGGCGATGTTGGTGGTGGCGTTGGCCGGGCCGACCACCAGGTCCATGGCGCAGCAGAGGGCGGCGATGTCGTCCAGGTCCTGCTTCAGGTCGATGCCGGGGGGCTGCCACACCGACAGGCCGGCGGCCCGGGCGGCCTCCAGTT
>DASPIO010000317.1:0-5167 GCA_035629155.1 Azospirillum sp.
CGCCATGACCGCCGGGGCGACGTGCCCCCGAACGAACCTGTCCCCGCAATCCTCCAGCCCCGTTAGGTCGCGCCGTTGGCGCCACCCATCGATGCGCCTTCGGGCAGCCGTTCCAAAACGTTGATGAATGATCCGGGCTAGCCTTGGCCGCCGCCGTTGGCCGCTACGCATCTGGCTTAGTGGACACAGTGGACATGGACGCATAACGGTATCTGTATTTCCATAATATGACTTATGCGACCATATGCGCACACCAAAGTGCCCGAGGTCCGTTTCCGGTCTACGAGCCCAGCAGGCGCCGCACCGGCCCCAGCCAGCCGGCGCCCCTCAGCCGCGCCACCTCGCCTTCCAGCTCGGCCACGCGCGCGCGCAGGGCTTCGGCCGGGTCCGGGGTTGCCGGGGCGGCGGTGTGGCGGGCGTGCCAGTGCCGGTAGGAGCGCTCGGGGTCGGCCGCCTGGAACGGATCGGGAAAGGTCTGGGCGACGTCCGGGTGGTGGCGCAGGAAGGTGCGCTCGGCGCGTGCCACCGGCACCCCGTCGTCGTACGCCCCGTAAGGCCACGCGCGGGCGGACTCGCGCGCCTGCCCTTCCGCTTCACAGGAGCGGATGTACCAGTCCCGCAGCGTCTCCAGCGCCGGCTGCTGTCGGCCGTAGGCGTCGAGCATGGTGCGCTGGGCGCCGCTGTCGAAACCGGAAAAATGATAAAAGACAAGCGGTTCGCCGTTGACGCTGAAACCGTGCTCGAAGCTGCCCTCGACGCGGCGGTGCGTCAGGTTCCAGGTCGATACGTTGCAGCCGGGATGGCGGAGAATGCCCAGCGTCGGGAAATAGGCCGGCGCATGGTCGAGCCAGCGCTGGTCGGTGAACAGCCCGTGCGGCACGTCGTCGAAGCAGAAATGTTCCAGCCGATGGCGCCACCACGCGGCGAAGCGCCGCCCTTCCGGCCGGTTGGCGACGCCGACGAAGCCCAGGTTGTAGATGCCGTGGCACATGGCCACCAACTCGTTGTCGCGGATCGCCTGCAGGTCCGTCTCCGGCTCGCAGGCGTGCGGCGTCAGGATGAGGTCATGGCGGTCCAGCGCCTCGATCAGCGGGTCGAGCGGACCGAACAGCGCGATGTCCGGATCGAAGTAGAGGACGCGCCGGCACCCCTCCTCCGCCAGCAGCCGGTCCACCGCGAAGCCCTTCACGGCGGTGGAGGCTTCGACCAGCGTGTGAATGAACAGCCAGGGCTTGATCCCGCCCGGCATCACGCCCTGGGCCAGTCCGGCGGCGGCGAAGTCGGCCACGGTGTGGATGCGATCGAACGGCTCATGCGCCGGGTCGAGGTCGGCCGGCCAGTCCTCCACCAGCACCAGGTGGAACGTGGCGCCCGGATGCCAGCGCCGCACGGAGCGCGCCAGGACCCGCGCCTTGGGCAGGTAGTTGGCGGCGACGCTGGTGAAAACGTGCGTGCCGTCCGGGCTTCGGGGCTCGGTCACGCGGCCTCCAGGCGGTCGTGCAGGACGTGGCGGTTGCCGGCGAGCGCCACGCGCGCCTCCGGCCGCGCCATCAACTCGGGGAAGTCGGCGCGGAAGCGGCGGAACACCTCGGTCACCTCCAGGTCCACCCGCTCCGTGCTCTCGCGGATCGTGTTGCTGGCGTGCACGCGGTAGCGCGTGAGGTACTGCGGCAGGTAGAGCGGCACGCCCAGCGCGGTGGCGCGCAACGCGAAGTCCCAGTCGTGCACGTAGCGATGATCGGCGAAGCCGCCCACCCGCTCCCACAGAGCCTTGGTGAACATCATGTTGGAGGTGGTGGCGATGAAGTTCTGGTTGGCCAGCAGCGGCAGCAGGTCGTTGCGCGCCAACAGGCCGGCCACGTCGAATCCTGGCGGGAAGGGGTATTCCGGATCGAGCGGCCCGCGCTTGCGCCCCAGCGGCCGGCTCTCCTCGTCCATGATCAGGACGTGGCCGGCGACGAAGTCCACCTTGGTCTTGCGCACGCGCACCGCGCAGGCGGCGAAGCGGTCGGGCAGGAAGGCGTCGTCGGAGTTCAGCACCGCCACCCATGGCTGGCGCGCCGCGTCGACGAGCTGGTTGAGCCGGGCGTGCGCGCCGGCGTTGCCGCCCCCGGGCGGCGTCAGGTTGCGGACACGGGCACCGTGCGGGGCGGCGATGCGCTCCAGCAACTCGGCCGAACCGTCGCGCGAGCCGTCGTCCACCACCAGGATCTCGGTGACGAGCCGCGCGCGCAGCGCCGATACCAAGCCTTCCAGGATGTAGGCGCGGTGGTTGTAGACGGGAATGGCGACCGAGAACATACGAACCCCTGCCCTTCCTCAGCGCCCTTGCACGGCGCGCAGCCACAGATAGGCGCGCACCAGCGCTGGCTTCTGCCGTGCCCAGGCGCGCAACCGCCCGACCGCGCCCCGGCGTGGCGGGCGCCACGCCGGCACGGCGGCCCCCTGCCCCTCCGCCGTCCCGCCCTGCGCCGGCAGCCCGGTGGCCGCACTCTGCACCGCGCGGTTGAGGCGCTGGCGGAAGCCTTCCAGGGCGCAGCGGCAGCCGGCCGCCAGATGGGCGCCGGCCGGTGCGGACAGGATCCAGCCCTCGGCGAAGGCCAGCGACAGCGCCGCCTTCATCGCCTCCCCGTCGCCGGGCGCGTGGCCGTCGTAGAGGCGGCTCCACGACTTCACCCCTTCGATCATGGCCAGGTAGTCGGCCACCGCGCCGGCATCGCCGCCGTTCGCCGTTCCCGCCAAAGCCCCTTCCAGCCCACCAAGGCCGAGGCCATCCAGCACGCCCGCCCCGTGCCGGGCCGCCAGGGCGCGCACCAGCGGCGCAGCGTCGGCGTGGCGGCGCATCAGCCCTTCCAGGTTCCAGCCCGTGCTGTCGACGGCGAGCGCGGCCGGCGTGTGGAACAGGCGCAGATCCGGCCCGGCGCTGGCGCGGCGGAACGCCAGTTCCACGCCGTCCAGCGCCGGGCCGGCGATTTCCGGCGCAAAAACGGCGTCGAAGCCGTCGGCCGCCCAGTCCGCCACCAACGCCTTCTTGACCGACAGGTTGAGGCTGCGCACCGCGCGCCAGTCGTGCCAGCCGTAGGGCGTCAGGTCGCCGCCAACGGCCTCCGGGGCCAGCGGCTCCAGAAGTTCGCCGCCCAGCGAGGGGCGCTCCGTCCAGCCGACGCGGCCCAGCACCAGCGTGCCGGGCGACGGCCAGCGCGCGTGCACCTCCGCATGCGCCTGGAAGAAACCGGCATCGGTCGGCCGCAGGGTGTCGCCGAGGAAAAGCACCACCGCGTGCCGCGCCAGCGCGGCGCCGAGGTTGCGGGCGGCGGCCGGGCTCGCCGAATCCTCCAGGCGACGCCACACAAGACGCGGCTCCTCGGCCGCCAGCGCCTCCAGCCGGGCCGGTGTGTCGTCCCGCGAGCCGAGGTCGACGACCACGAACTCCAGGTCCTGCCCCTCGCCATAACGGCGGCAGGCAGCCAGCGTCTCCATCAGGGAGTCGCCACGGTCGCGGGTGGGAATGACGATGGACAGGGAGGGCATGCGGCGCGGGGCGGTGGCGGGGCTCGATTGCGTCGCAGTTAGAGGGGGGAGCGCGGCCTTGTCAACAGAAGGCGGTCGTCCGCTCGGTCTCCGTCTCTACCACCGACAGGGTATTCCTAGCCCAGCCAGCACGGAATGCCCGGCTTCGGATTGCCACGGGTGGGTGTCGCCGGGGTGAGAATGCCCGCTTGCCTTGCGCCAGGGGGGGCGATAGCATCCGGCCGCCCTCATTACGGACCCGTTTCCATCCACGATCCGATGCCACTCGACGCCCGCACGGCCGCCTTGCCCAACGCCAGACCGACGAGCGGCGCCCAGCGGCTGGCCTCGCTTTCCATCGTCATTCCCACCTACAACCGCGGCGACCTGCTCGCCGAGACGGTTGAGGCGCTGGCGCGCGCCGCCGAAGGGCTGGAGCACGAGTTCGTCATCATCGACGACGGCTCCGGCGACCGGACGCCGCACGTCCTCGCCGACCTCGCCGGCCGCTTTCCGGGGCTGGTGTGGCGGAGCATCCCGAACGGCGGCCCCGGCCAGGCGCGCAACCTCGGCGCGTCGATGGCGAAGAACGACGTCGTGGTGTTCCTGGGCGACGACATCCAGCCGTGCAACCGCGATTTCCTGCGCGTGCACGCCGAGCTGCACGCCGCCAACCGCGATCCCGGCTTCGCCGTGCTGGGCAAGGTGGTGTGGCCCGACCGGCCCGAAGCGGACATCAGCTTCGTCATGGCGCATATCCAGGGCAAGGGCGGCGAGCAGTTCGGCTACGCCGACTTCACGCCCTTCACCGTGCTCGACTTCCGCTTCTTCTACACCGCCAACATCTCGGTCAAGCGGACCATCGTGGCGGACTGGCGGGCGGAGGGATTCAGCGACGCCTACACCCTGGCCGCCTTCGAAGACATCGAGTTCGCCTATCGCATGAGCAAGGGGCCGACGGGGCTCCAGCTCTTCTACACGCCGGCTTCGACCGGCACGCACCACCACCCCTACACGGTGGCCGGCTTCATCGGGCGGCAGAACAACTGCGGCCTGATGGCCAAGGTCTTCCTCGACCAGCACCCGGAGGTGGGCGAGTTGATCGGCGTGGGCGCGCTGGTGCGGGCACTGGCCAGCGCCCCAGGCGCCGACGACGACCGCGAGCTGGCCGATCTCATGTCCATCGTCGACGCGCTCAAGGCGTGGGCGCGGCTTCTGGAGTCCGAGCACCGCATCGGTTCCCAGCACTGGCACGACGACTTGATCCGCGGCGTGTTCGAGCTGGCTTATCTGCAGGGCTTCGTGCAGGCCTGGGACCGGCCGGACGCCAACCTGTGCGCCGCCTACCGCCTGATCCTCCAGCGCTTCACGCAGCACATGCAGCGGTCCCTGCGCGCCGAGATTCTCGGCGACGCGGTGTCGTTCGCGCGCGCCCTGCCGTGGATGGCGCACCGCCTTTTCTGATCCCAATCCGACCCCAACGGCCGTGAGCGGCCCAACACGTACTGAATGACGGACGCGAAGAGGTTTCGATGCGCATAGCGATGATAGGCACGGGCTACGTGGGTCTGGTGTCGGGGGCGTGCTTTTCGGAATTCGGCGTGCACGTGTGCTGCGTCGACACGGACGCCACGAAGATCGCGCGCCTGAAGCGCGG
>DASPIO010000318.1:0-18857 GCA_035629155.1 Azospirillum sp.
CCGCCTGGGTGGCGGTCAGCGCGTTGAACAGGGTCGACTTGCCGACGTTCGGCAGGCCGACGATGCCGCAATTGAAACCCATGGGGTGCGTCTTCGATTCGTCGTGTGTCCCGGACCGGCGCTTTATCCTACGCCACGCCGGAAAAGGCAAACGGCACGTGGGGGGCGCAGGGTCGCCAACTCGGGTTCACGTTCAGTAGGGTCTTCGCGATCGGTTCGCTGCGCGCCGGGGCGCTCCCGGCCGGCAAGTCGGCGGTCATCCAGGCGCCGCATCGATTCAGAAACTCGCCCCTATGTCACCCTCTCATTAACCCGATTGCCCTGTGATAAACGCACGCACGTCTTCGCAATCCCGCACCACGCATGCTAAAGGTCCGGTTTCCGCACCAGACCCGGCTGCCCGCATGCCCACGCCCGTCCGCCTGACCCACCTTCGCCAGCTCGAGGCCGAGAGCATCCACATCATGCGCGAGGTCGCGGCGCAGTTCCGCAACCCCGTGATGCTGTATTCCATCGGCAAGGACAGCGCGGTGATGCTGCATCTGGCGATGAAGGCGTTCTACCCCTCGCGCCCGCCGTTCCCGTTGATGCACGTGGACACCACGTGGAAGTTCCGCGAGATGATCGCGTTCCGCGACGAGCGCGCCAAGGAACTCGGCCTCGACCTCATCGTCCACGTGAACGAGGACGGCGTGCGCCAGGGCATCGGGCCGTTCTCGCACGGTTCGGCCGTGCACACCGACGTGATGAAGACGCAGGCGCTGAAGCAGGCGCTGGACACCTACGGCTTCGACGCCGCCTTCGGCGGAGCCCGGCGCGACGAGGAGAAGTCCCGCGCCAAGGAGCGTGTCTTCTCCTTCCGCACCTCCACGCACCGCTGGGATCCGAAGAACCAGCGGCCGGAGCTGTGGAACTGCTACAACGGCCGCATCGACAAGGGCGAGAGCATCCGCGTCTTCCCGCTGTCCAACTGGACCGAGCTGGACGTCTGGCAGTACATCCACCTGGAGAAGATCCCCGTGGTGCCGCTGTATTTCGCCAAGCCGCGGCCGGTGGTGGAGCGTGACGGCACGCTGCTGATGGTCGACGACGACCGCATGCCGCTGAACCCCGGCGAGGTGCCGGAGATGCGCTGGGTGCGCTTCCGCACGCTGGGTTGCTACCCGTTGACCGGTGCGGTGGAGAGCCGGGCGGAGACGCTGCTCGACATCATCCAGGAGATGCTGCTCTCCCGCACCTCCGAACGCCAGGGCCGCGTGATCGACCACGACCAGTCCGCCTCCATGGAACGCAAGAAGCAGGAAGGGTACTTCTGATGTCCGCCATCACCGAATCCAGCGACATCGAGGCCTATCTGCACAGCCAGGAGCAGAAGGACATCCTGCGCTTCATCACCTGCGGCAGCGTCGACGACGGCAAGAGCACGCTGATCGGCCGGCTGCTCTATGATTCCAAGATGCTGTTCGAGGACCAATTGGCGGCGCTGACCAAGGACAGCGCGCGCTTCGGCACCACCGGCGGCGATATCGATCTGGCGCTGCTGGTGGATGGGTTGCAGGCCGAGCGCGAGCAGGGCATCACCATCGACGTCGCCTACCGCTTTTTCGCCACCGACCGGCGCAAGTTCATCGTCGCCGACACGCCGGGGCACGAGCAGTACACGCGCAACATGGCGACCGGCGCCTCCACCGCCGACCTCGCCGTGCTGCTGGTGGACGCGCGCAAGGGCGTGCTGACGCAGACGCGCCGGCACAGCTACATCGTCTCGCTGATGGGCATCCGCCACGTCATCCTGGCGGTCAACAAGATGGATGCCGTCGGTTACGACCGCGACCGGTTCGACGCCATCGTGGCGGAATACCGGGACTTCGCCGGCAAGCTGAACATCCCCGACATTCACGCGGTGCCCATCTCGGCCCTGCGCGGCGAGAACGTCATCGCCAGGGGCGACGCCATGCCCTGGTACGACGGCCCGGCGCTGCTGGAACTGCTGGAGACGGTGGAGGTGGTGAGCGAACGGCAGAACGGCCCGTTCCGCTTCCCCGTGCAGTGGGTCAACCGCCCGCACCAGGACTTCCGCGGCTATTCCGGCACGATCGCCGGCGGCCGCGTCCGCCCCGGTGATCCCGTGGTGGTCCTGCCGTCGGCGCGCACGACGACGGTGACGCGCATCGTCACCCTGGACGGCGACCTTGAGGAAGCCGTGGCTGGTCAGGCGGTGACGCTGACCGTGGCCGAGGAGATCGACATCAGCCGCGGCGATGTCCTCGCCGCCGCCGACGCCCGCCCCGCCGTGGCCGACCAGTTCGCCGCCCACGTGCTGTGGATGAGCGAGGATCCGCTGCTGCCCGGCCGTCCGTACCTGCTCCAGCTCGGCCCCCGCACCATCGGCGCGCAGGTGACCGAGCTGAAGCACAAGGTGAACGTCAACACGCTGGAGCACATGGCCGGCAAGCGGCTGGAACTGAACGAGGTGGCGTTCTGCAACCTCGCGCTCGACAAGCCGATCGCGTTCGATCCGTACGCCGAGAACCACGAGACCGGCGGCTTCATCCTGATCGACCGCATCACCAACGCCACGGTTGGCTGCGGCATGATCGGCTTCCCGCTGCGCCGGGCCGCCAACGTGCACTGGCAGCACCTGGACATCGACAAGGCGGCGCGCGCGCGGGCCAAGGGGCAGAAGCCGTGCGTGCTGTGGTTCACCGGCCTGTCGGGGGCCGGCAAGTCGACCGTCGCCAACCTTCTGGAACGCCGCCTGTTCAGCCTGGGCCGCCACACATACGTGCTGGACGGCGACAACGTCCGCCACGGCCTGAACAAGGACCTGGGCTTCACCATCGAGGACCGGGTGGAGAACATCCGCCGCGTCGCCGAGACCGCCAAACTGATGGCCGACGCCGGCCTGATCACCATCGTCTCCTTCATCTCGCCCTTCCGCAGCGAACGCCGCATGGCGCGCGACCTGATGCCGGAGGGAGAGTTCATCGAGGTGTGGGTCGACGCGCCGCTGGAGGTGTGCGAATCCCGCGACCCGAAGGGCCTGTACCGCAAGGCGCGCGCCGGCCAGATCCCGCACTTCACCGGCATCGACTCCCCCTACGAGCCGCCGGAGCATCCCGAGCTGGTGCTGAAGGCCGGCGACAAGGATCCGGACACGCTGGCCGAAGAGGTGGTGGAGCTGCTGCTGGAGCGGGGCATCATCTGATCCGGCTTCATACGACGTCGTATCGGCGTTTTGTGCATCGCAGCGCGCAGCCATTCCAAAACCGCAAAGCTCACGCTTTAGCCATGCGAGCATAATGCTCTTCGCTTCGCCGTTGAGACGAGGCGGAGATTCCGTTCCGCATGGGAAAGACAAGGAGCCTGTGGTGATCCACAAGGTTTTGGACAAGCTCGACCGCAAGATCGCGGAAAAGCGCGTGTCGCGTGAACTCGATGCCTGGTTCGGCAAAGGGCAGGCGACGCGTTACTGCAAGCGTCTGGCGCGCGATCACAAGGCGCATTATCCGGCCCTCCTGTTGTATTTGGAAGGGCACGCACCGAAGAATTGAACCGCGAACGCCCCCGCCGCCGGCCGGCGGGGGCGTCGCGTGTGTTTACTCCGCCGCCAGCGCGCGGGGCTGCATGCTGCCGGTCTGCTGGAAGCGCAGGTGCCAGGAGAACGCCTCCTCCAGCACGTGCGGGGTGTGGCCGCCGCGTGCCAGTGCCCGGCGGTGATAGTCGGCCATCAGCTCGCGGTAGGAGGGGTGGACGCAGTTGCGGATGATCGTCTCCGCCCGCTCGCGCGGGGCGAGGCCGCGCAGGTCGGCGAGGCCGACTTCCGTCACCAGCACATCCACATCGTGCTCGTTGTGGTCCACGTGCGTGACCATGGGCACGAGGCTGGAGATCGCCCCGCCCTTGGCCAGCGACTTGGTGACGAAGACGGCGAGGTGTCCGTTGCGCGCGAAGTCGCCGGAGCCGCCGATGCCGTTCATCATGTGCGTGCCGTTGACGTGCGTGGAGTTGACGTTGCCGTAGATGTCGCACTCCAGCGCCGTGTTGATGCCGATCACGCCCAGGCGGCGGATGACCTCCGGATGGTTGGAGATCTCCTGCGGGCGCAGCAGCAGCCGGCCCTTGTAGGTGCCCAGCTTCGGCAGCACCTCGGCGTACTTGCCCGCGCTCAGCGTGATGGAGGAGCCCGAGGCGAAGTTCAGCTTGCCGGCGTCGAACAGCTCGAACGTGCTGTCCTGCAGCACTTCGCTGTACATGGTCAGGTCGTGGAACGGCCCGTCGATCAGCCCGTGCAGCACCGCGTTCGCGATGGTGCCGATGCCCGCCTGCAGCGGGTTCAGCGAGCGGCCCAGGCGTCCCTTTCGCACCTCGCTGTCGAAGAACTCGATCAGGTGGCCGGCGATGGCGTTGGTGTCGTCGTCGGGCGGCAGGATGTTGGCGGAGCTGTCCTGCTTGCGCGTCACCACGATGGCGGCGATCTTCGACGGGTCGATGGGGATGTAGGGCAGGCCGGCGCGGCTCTCCGGCGTCATCACCGGGATCGGCTCGCGGAAGGGGCGGCGGGTCGGGATGTAGACGTCGTGCAGCCCTTCCAGGTCGAGCGGCTGCGTCAGGTTCAGCTCGACGATCACCTTCTCCGCCAGGATGGCGAAGGTGGCCGAATTGCCAATGGAGGTGGTGGGGATCAGGCCGCCCGTCTCGGTGATGGCGCAGGCCTCGATCACCGCCACGTCGACCGGCCCCATCTGGCGCGAGCGCAGCAGCTCCACCGTTTCCGACAGGTGCTGGTCGATGAACATCACCTCGCCGCGGTTGATCGCCTTGCGCAGCACCGGGTCGGCCTGGAAGGGCAGGCGACGGGCCAGCACGCCGGCCTCGGTCAGCGTCTTGTCGACGTCGTTGCCGAGCGAGGCGCCGGTCATCAGCGTGACCTTGAGCCGCTCGTGCGCGGCGCGCTCGGCCAGCGCCATCGGCACCGCCTTGGCGTCGCCGGAGCGGGTGAAGCCGCTCATGCCGATGGTCATGCCGTCCTTGATGAGGAGGGCGGCCTCCTCGGGGCTGACCACCTTGCCCCACAGGGATTTCAGTCGGATGCGATCGCGGTACATGCGGATCCTTGGGCGTTCTGATTATTTCCAAAATCACGCGGGCCGTGCGCGGATTGTTTCACGGTTACCCCTCATCCTGCGGACCGGGCAATCCACTCTGCGGAATATCAGAGGCTCGGGATCGGCATGCCCGCTTTCTGGACGGTCGTGCTTACGATGGCGAGGATGGCGGGAATCCGCGCGGCGCCCTATCCTGGCGGCGAAACGGACGGGGAGGGGAGCCGGTGCCGAAGGACGCGGTGCAGGTGTGGACGCTGGCGCTGGAGGATGTGGGCGAGGGTGACTGGCCGGCGCTGGAAGCCGTGCTGGACGACACGGAGCGGGCGCGCGCCGCGCGCTTCCATTTCGAGCGCGACCGGCTGGCCTACGTCGCCGCGCACGCGCTGCTGCGCCACCTGCTCAGCGCCTTCGGCGACCGCGAGCCCGCCGCGTGGCGCTTCGCCGCCGGGACGCACGGCAAGCCGCACCTGCTGGACCCGCCGGCCGGGCGCGACCTGCGCTTCAACATCACGCACACCAAGGGCCGCGTGGCGGCGGCGCTGGCCGAGGGCGTCACCGTCGGCGTCGACGTCGAAGCGCTGGACCGCGGGCGCCTTAACCTCGGTGTCGCCGACCGCTTCTTCGCGCCGGTGGAGGTGGCGGGCATCCACGCGCAGCCCGACGAGGCTGCCAAGGCCGAGCGGTTCCTGGTTCTGTGGACGTTGAAGGAATCCTTCATCAAGGCGATCGGCAAGGGGCTGTCGCAGCCTCTGTCATCCTTCGGCTTCGCCGAACTGGACCCGCCGCGCATCCGCTTCGGCGACGCGGCGCTGGGCGATGCGGCGCGTTGGTGGTTCACGCAGTGGTGGCCCGGCCGGCACGTGCTGGCGCTCGCCGTCGACTGGCCGCACGCGGGCGCGCCTGAGGTGGTCTATTGGGAACTGCCGGGAGCACCCGGCAAGATCTCCCGCAAATAGGCCTCCACGCCCCGCGCGTGGTCCCATTGCCGGGGGGAGCCCAGCGACACCTCCTCGAAGCGCACGCCGTCGCGCCAGTCGGTGCGGCGCACGTGCAGGTGGCCGGACACAACAACGCGGGCGTTGAAGCGGAGATGCCAGTCCTCGGTCGCGCGCGTGCCGCACCAGGGGGCGAAGCGCGGGATGCGCGGGATGCGCACGAGGTCGCGGCGCAGCGGGAAGTGGTTGACCAGCACCGTCGGCAACCCCGGCGACAGGGATGAGAGCCGCGCCTCGGTCAGCGCCAACCGCGCCCGGCACCACGCGGAGCGGGACTCGTAGGGTTCCGGCGACAGGTGGATCTCGTCCGCGCAGGCGGCGCGCTCTTCCGCCGCCCAGGCGGCGACGTCCGCTTCCGCTACGCCGTCGGGGCGGAAGCTGTAGTCGTACAGCAGGAACAGCGGCGCTATGACGCAGGGGCCGCCTTCACCCGGCCAAAGCGGGTAGTCGTCCTCCGGCGTCAGCACGCCATGGTCGCGAGCCACGCCCACCATCTGCCGGTACTTGGCCTCGCCGCGCGGGGCGGCGGGATCGCGATCGACGGTCCACAGTTCGTGGTTTCCCGGCACCCAGATCAGCCGGGCGAACCGCGCCGACAGCGTCCTGAACAGGAATGCGAGCTGCTCCGGCCGCTCACCCACGTCGCCGGCCAGGATCAGCCAATCCTCGGGATGCGGGCGCAGGCGCTGGAGGTGGTCGCGGTTGGTGACGTGGGCGACGTGCAGGTCGCTGATGGCGTAGAGCTTCATGCCCATGATCTTGGCCCCGCCGGGATGGATTTGCGAGGGCGCCCGAATCGGGCCGGATGCGGCGGCGCAAGCGGCGGATCGCCCGATGATGGGCTTCCCAAACGGCGTGCCGCGTGGGCAGAATGGTGGTCGCACCACGTGCAAGCATGGCAGCAATGCTTAAAAATGCGGCAAATGCGGACGGTCGGCGGAGCCGAATGACCGCCACTTGTCTATTTTATTAAACACTGCTAGCGTCCAGCCACTGTTTACGGCCCGCCGCATTCGGCGCACCATGGGCCACAGGGACGGGGACACGCATGGACGGCGGCATGGTCGCGGAAACGAACGCGCGGACGGGCACCGTGGTACCGGGCAAACCGGGATCGGACACGCTGGTGCGCTTCCAGGGGGTGCAGAAGACCTACGACGGTGAGCACCTCGTCGTGAAGAACCTGGACCTCGACATCCGCCGGGGCGAGTTCCTGACGCTGCTTGGCCCGTCCGGGTCGGGCAAGACGACGACGCTGATGATGCTGGCCGGCTTCGAGGTGCCCACCACCGGCGAGATCTACCTGGACGGCAAGCCCATCAAGAACACACCGCCGCACAAGCGCGACATCGGCATGGTGTTCCAGAACTACGCGCTGTTCCCGCACATGACGGTGGACGAGAACCTCGCCTTCCCGCTGTCGGTGCGCAAGGTGCCGCGCTCCGAGATCCGCGAGCGCGTCAACAGGGCGCTCGCCATGATCAAGCTGGAGACGCTGGCGCACCGCCGGCCGGGCCAGCTTTCGGGCGGGCAGCAGCAGCGCGTGGCGCTGGCCCGCGCCCTGGTCTTCAACCCGCAGCTCGTGCTGATGGACGAGCCGCTGGGGGCGTTGGACAAGCGCCTGCGCGAGCACATGCAGCTGGAGATCAAGCACATCCACGAGACGACCGGCATCACCGTGGTCTACGTCACGCACGACCAGTCGGAAGCGCTGACCATGTCGGACCGCATCGCCGTGTTCAACGACGGTATCATCCAGCAGATCGACCGGCCCGACGCGCTGTACGAGCGCCCGGTCAACAGTTTCGTCGCCAACTTCATCGGCGAGAACAACGTGTTGGCCGGGACCGTTGAAAATCTTGAACAGGGGTTCTGCACCGTGCGCCTCGCCGCCGGTGGCGCCGTGGTCGCCGCCGCGGTGGCGGTCGGCGCGCCCGGCGAGCGCACCGCGCTGTCCATCCGGCCCGAACGCGTGCGCGTCCTGGCCGACGGCGAGGAGGGCGACGGACCCAACCGGCTGCCGGCGATGGTGAAGGACACGATCTACCTGGGCGACCACGTGCTGGCGGTGCTGGACGTCGCCGGCAACCCCGAATTCATGGTCAAGCTGCCGCCCGGATCCTACGCCGGCCTGCAATCGGAACAGCCGGTGACCATCACCTTCCGCCCTGAGGACTGCCGCGCACTGGATCCACTCTGACCGGCTTTCCGCGGGCACACGACCGCTTCGGCGCCAACAGCAAAAAGGAACAGGGACGATGAACCGCTTCAGCCTGGCACTGGCACTCGCGACCACCACCGTTCTCGGCGCGCTCGCCTCCACCGCTTCCGCCCGTGACCTCACCGTCGTGTCCTGGGGCGGCGCCTACCAGGAGGCGCAGAAGAAGGTCTACTTCGAGCCGTTCAAGAAGACCGGCACCCCCATGAACGACGAATCCTGGGACGGCGGAATCGGCGTGCTGCGCGCCAAGGTGCAGGGCGGCAACGCCACCTGGGACGTCGTGCAGGTGGAAAGCGAGGAACTGGCGCTGGGCTGCGAGGAAGGGCTGTTCGAGCAGATCGCCTATTCGAGGATCGGCGGCGACGCGCAGTACCTGCCGGAGACGGTGAACCCCTGCGGCGTCGGCGCCATCGTCTATGACTTCGTGCTGGGCTACGACAAGGACAAGCTGAAGGACGCGCCGAAGGGCTGGGCCGACTTCTTCGACACCAAGAAGTATCCGGGCAAGCGCGCGTTGCGCCAGGGCGCCAAGACGACGCTGGAGATCGCGCTGATGGGCGACGGTGTGGCGCCCAAGGACGTCTACAAGGTGCTGGCGACGGAGGAGGGCATCGAGCGCGCCTTCCGCAAGCTGGACACCATCAAGAACGACCTGGTCTGGTGGAAGGCCGGCGCCCAGCCGCCGCAGCTCCTGGCCTCGGGCGAGGTGGTGATGACTTCGGTCTACAACGGCCGCATCGACGCCGCCAACAAGAACGAGAAGAAGAACTTCGGCATGGCCTGGAATGGTGCCCTGTTCACCATCGACAGCTGGGTCATCCTGAAGGGCAGCCCGAACACCGAGGCAGCGTACAAGTTCCTGGACTTCGTCGGCAAGGCGGAGAATCAGGCCAAGCTGTCGGAGAACATCGCCTACGGCACGTCGAACAAGAAGGCGACCGAACTGGTGGACAAGAAGGTGCTGGCCGACCTGCCGACCGCGCCCGAGAACATGAAGAACGCCATCGAGATCAACACCAACTTCTGGCTGGAGAACATCGATCGCCTGACCGAACGCTTCAACAAGTGGGCGGCGAAGTAAGGGCGTAAGTGCCCTCTCCCCTCCGGGGAGAGGGTGGCCGCCGCAGGCGGCCGGGTGAGGGTAAGGGCAAGGATCCTTGGACTTACCCCCACCCCGGCCCTCCCCCGGGGTGGGGGAGGGAGAAGAAAGCTCCAGGAGAAGACCATGGCCGCGTTCGTCGCCGTCGGCGACATCTCGCTGAAACGCCGGCTCCGCCGTGCGGAGCGGGCCCGCCAGTTCAAGGCGCTGGCGCTGGTGCTGCCGCTGCTGGCCTTCCTGCTGTTCACCTTCCTCATCCCCATCGGCGGCATGCTGTGGCGCAGCGTGGACGATTGGGAGGTGCGGCAGGTGATGCCGCGCACCGTAGCCGCGCTGGCCGACTGGGACGGGCGCGACCTGCCGGGCGACCCGGCGTTCCGCGCGCTGGCCGCCGACCTGCAGCAGGCATACAAGGACCGCACGGTCGCCACCGCAGCCAAGCGGCTGAATTACGCCGTCACCGGCTTCCGCACGCTGCTGACCTCCACCGCCCGCAAGATCAAGGAAGTGCCTGCGGAGGGGCAGGGCAGGGCGGCGCTCACCGCCATGGACCCGGCCTGGGGCGAGCGCGCGACCTGGGCGGCCATCAAGAACGCCGGCGGTCCAATCACCGACTTCTATTTGCTGGCGGCACTCGACCTGAAGCGCAACGCCGACGGCGCCATCGTCAACGCCCCCGAGGAGCAGTCGATCTACCGCGACGTCTTCCTGCGCACGCTGGGCATCGGGCTGGGCGTCACGGTTCTGTGCCTGATCCTGGGCTTCCCGGTGGCCTACCTGCTGGCCAGCCTGCCGGCGGGGCCGTCCAACCTGCTGATGATCTTCGTGCTGCTGCCGTTCTGGACCTCGCTGCTGGTGCGCACCTGCGCCTGGATCGTGCTGTTGCAGAGCGAGGGGGTGGTCAACGACGCGCTGCAATGGGTCGGCCTGATCGGGGAGCCGCTACGCCTGATCTACAACCGCGTCGGCGTCTTCGTGGCGATGACGCACGTGCTGCTGCCCTTCATGATCCTGCCGCTGTACAGCGTGATGAAGGCGATCTCGCCGGCCTACGTGCGCGCCGCCACCTCGCTGGGCGCCACGCCGACGCAGGCGTTCCTGCGCGTCTACCTGCCGCAGACGCTGCCGGGCATCGGGGCGGGGGGCTTGCTCGTCTTCATCCTGGCCATCGGCTACTACATCACGCCGGCGCTGGTCGGCGGGGCGGCGGACCAGATGATCAGCTACTTCATCGCCTTCTACACGACCGACACGGTCAACTGGGGCCTCGCCTCGGCGCTCGGCGCGGTGCTGCTGGTGTGCACGCTCGTGCTGGCCGTGGTCTATGGCAAGCTGGTGCACGGCCAACAGATCACGGGAGGGCTGAAATAATGGCCGACAACCATGCTCCCCGCGTGCTCAGCCAGCGCCTGGGCTGGGGCGCCACCATCGTCGCGGCGACTCTGGTCTTCGTCTTCCTGATGGCGCCGATCCTGGCGATCGTGCCGCTGTCCTTCAGCTCGCAGACATACCTCACCTACCCGCTGCCGGGGCTGTCGCTGCGCTGGTACGTCGACCTGTTCACGTCCGACAAGTGGATGCTGTCGCTGAAGAACAGCTTCATCATCGGGATATCCGCCACGGTGTTCTCGATGATCCTGGGCACGCTGGCGGCGCTGGGACTGGCGCAGTGGAACAGCCGGTGGAAGCCGGTGGTCATGGCGGTGGTCCTCTCCCCCATGGTGGTGCCGGTCGTCATCGCGGCGGTGGGCGTCTATTTCTTCTTCGCACCCCTCGGCCTCACCGGCAACTATGCCGGGCTGATCCTGGCGCACACCGCGCTCGCCACGCCGTTCGTGGTCATCACGGTCAGCGCTACGCTCCAGGGCTTCGACATGAACCTGGCGCGGGCGTCGGCCTCGCTGGGCGCACCGCCGCTGCTGACCTTCCGCCGGGTCATCCTGCCGCTGATCCTGCCGGGCATGGCGTCGGGCGCGCTGTTCGCCTTCGCCACCTCATTCGACGAGGTGGTGACGGTCCTGTTCCTCGCCGGGCCGGAGCAGCGCACCCTGCCGCGCGAGATGTTCGCCGGCATCCGCGAGAACATCAGCCCCACCATCACGGCGGCGGCGGTGATCCTGACGACGCTGTCGGTGATCCTGCTGGCCACCCTGGAGTGGCTGCGCCGCCGCGGCGAACGGCTGCGCGGGCCGGCGGGCCGTTAAGGGGCCGGCGCCGTCGTCACGAACACGGCGGCGGCCACCGGGACGGGGGAGCCCTTGGCGGCGTCCTCCAGCGCCCGGCGCAGTTCCGGCAGGTAAACGGCGGCCGGTTCGGCCTCCGGGCGGAGCGTGGCGAACAGCGGCGTCACGCTGGCGATGGCGATGACCAACTCCAGCCCGAAGGGCGGGCGGACCGACCAGAAGCGCCCGCCGCCGCCACGCTCGCCCAGCCGCCGCGTTGCACCCACGTCCAGCGGTGCCGTCGGCTCCAGCGGGTTGGGCAGCAGGTGCACCACACCGCCATCCAACGTGAAGTAGTCGACCTGCAGATGCCCGGCGAACGCCGGGCCGCGGACATCGAGCACCAGTTCCTGCCCGGCCGTCACGGTGCCGCCCGTGGCGTGGATGGTGATGGCCAGCGGTTCCGCCTGCTCCGCGTTGGCGGCGCGCAGGGCGGCGATCAGCGCCAGCGGTTCGCACAGGCCGCGCTTCGCCACCGCGACGTCGACCTTGGCGGCCAGCGGTTCGGCCACGGTGGCGGCGATGCGCTGGACGTAGGCGTGGTCGGCGTCGCTGGTCACCGTGCCGGTGATGAGCAGCGTTCCTTCCGCCTCCTCGGCGCGCAGCAGGGAGCAGCGCAGGCGCTCCACCACCGGGCGCAGGCGCTCCAGTTCCCCGGCGAGGGTGGGCTGCGGCGCGGGTGGCGGCGGTTCGAAGGGAGGCTCGGGAAGCGGCTCGGGAACGGGGGGCGAGGGAGGCTCCGGCAGCGGTTCGGGAAGGGGTTCGGCCTGGACGACCGGCGGCTCGGGTGCCGGGGCCTCCGGAACCGCTGCGGGGGACGCTTCGGGGGGCGCCGCAATCTCGGCAGCCACCTCCGCGGCCGGCGGCGTTTCGGTCCGGCCGGAGAGCCAGAGCCCGGCGCCGGCCATCGCGAGCACGGCCAGTCCGCCGGCCAACGGCCAGCGCCGCCCGGACGGGGCGGGGGCCTTCTGGCCCGCCTTGTCGGGCGTCCCAGCCTGTGCCTTGGTCTGCGCGTCGCCCACGTCGCTCCCCGCCGCTGCAACCGGACGTCGATTGGCCCGATGCTTACCGTACGGTTTGTATACGCCGAAATCGGCGCGCCGCCAAGCCGCGGTACAAAACGGTCCCGTCCGGCGGGGCGGATGTGCGAAGATGCCGCCCCTTTCGGCCGCCCCCATCCGACCGCCTGATGCCCGACGCCCCGCAGGACAGCCGTACCGGACCCGCCGCCGCGCCCGCGCGACGGCCAGTGCCGCCCGCCCGGCTGGTATGCGCGGACCCCGCCGTGGCGGACATGCTGGCCCTGACGCCCGGTGCCGAGGCGATCGTCGGGCGGGAGGAGGGCTGCACGCACGTGGTGCCGCTGCCCAAGGTGTCGCGCCGGCACGCCCGCCTCGTCGGCGGCAACGGAACCTGGGGTATCCAGGACCTGAACAGCAGCAACGGCGTCTTCGTGAACGGCGAGCGGATCCGCACCGCATGGCTGAAGCCCGGCGACGAGGTGCGCCTGGGCGCGCTCGCTTTCCGCTACGAGGTGGATGGGGAGCCGCCGGCCGCAACGGCCCCGACGCCGGCCCCCAATCCCCCGCCGAAACCTCCAGCCAGACCGCCAGCCAAAGCCAAGCCGAAGGGGCGGCCCCGTCCGCTGGTGATCGGCGCGGTGGTGGCGGTGGTGGCGCTGGGCCTCGGCGGGGCGGCCGTGGTGAGCTGGTATCCCGGTTACCAGAAGCAGCAGCGCATCGAGGCGGCGCTGGCCGACGGCGGTCGGGCCATGCGTGGCGTGCTGGCGCACGGCGCTGACCCCACCCGCGCCGTCGAGGAGGCGCAGACGCTGGAGGCCGCGCTGGAGCGCTTGGGTCCGCTGCTGGCCGAGCACCCGGACGAGCCGAAGCTGAGCGAAGTGGCGGCGCGCCTGACCATTCTGGCCGCCGAGCGCCGCTTCGCCGAACTCTTTGCCCACAGCCAGTTGCGCGAGGCCGGGCAATTGATCGCCGAGGTGCGTGGCCGGCTGGTCGACCAGATGCGCCGCCTGCCGCGCGGCCTGCGCTCGGCGGACCGCGAGGAGCTGACGGCGGCCATCGACCTGCTGGACTTCGCCGACGTGCTGGTCAAGCTGCGCAGCTTCGCCGGCCAGTACCCCGTGGTGTCCGCCACCGCCCCGGCGACGCCGCCGGGCGAGGTGCTGGCGCTGATCCGGCGCGAACGCAAGGCGTTCTCGCTGTACCGCCGCGCCTTCATCGAGACGCTGCCGGTCGAACACCCGCTGCTCGACGGCATCGTGCGCGGCGGCGAGCGCGACGCCGTGCTGGTCGACCGCTGGATCGCGCTGCTCGGTCTCCCCAAACGCTGAGGGCGCGCTAGCTTCCTCCGGGCAACGGCAACCGAGAGAGGGAGGAGAACATGGCGGTACGTCAATCCGACGCCGAATGGCGGGGCGACCTGATGAAGGGCAGCGGCACCATGCGGCTGGGCAGCGGCGCCTTCGAAGGGGCCTATTCGTTCCCCTCGCGCTTCGAGAACGGCAAGGGCACCAACCCGGAGGAACTGATCGCGGCGGCGCACGCCGGCTGCTACTCCATGGCGCTGTCGGCCGGCCTGGCGAAGGCCGGGCATACGCCGACCCGCGTGCACACCACGGCGCGCGCGCACCTGGAGAAGGTGGGCGAGGGCTTCGCCATCACCCGCATCGAGCTGGACTGCGAGGCCGAGGTGCCGGGCATCGACGCCGCCGCCTTCCAGGAGCAGGCCGAGGGTGCCAAGAAGAACTGCCCGGTGTCCAAGGCCCTGGCCGGGACGGAAATCACCCTGAACGCCCGGCTGGTGTGAGGCTCCAACGTTGGGTTTTCGGCTTTGGCCTCAACCCAACCTACAGCGTGACCGTAGGTTGGGTTGAGCGCCAGCGAAAACCCGACATCATGGACTGCCCAGGATCCGCTCCCTTGCCTCCCGTCGCACCACTTTGCCGACGGGGTTGCGGGGCAGTTCGGGCACCACGTGCACGCGCTTGGGCGCCTTGACCGAGCCCAGCTCGGCCTTCACGTGCGCGATGACGGCGTCCGCGTCCACCGTGGCGCCCGGGCGCGGCGTGACGGCGGCGTGCACGGCCTCGCCCCACTTCTCGTCGGGAACACCGAAGACCACCGCCTCCCGCACCGCGGGGTGCCGGACCAGCACCGCCTCCACGTCGTTGGGGTAGACGTTGAAGCCCCCGGTGATGATGACGTCGCGCAGGCGGTCCTTGATGGTCAGGTAGCCCAGCCCGTCGAACACGCCGACGTCGCCGGTGTGCAGCCACCCGTCGCGCAGCGTCTCCGCCGTCGCCTCGGGCATGTCGAGGTAGCCGAGCATGACGAGGTCGCCGCGCACGACGATTTCCCCCTCCTCGCCGGGCGGCAGGATGCGGC
Source organism: Azospirillum sp. (assembly GCA_035629155.1). Classification (GTDB taxonomy): domain Bacteria; phylum Pseudomonadota; class Alphaproteobacteria; order Azospirillales; family Azospirillaceae; genus Azospirillum. Next base: position 15,050 of record DASPIO010000318.1, read on the forward strand.
CCTCGCGGTCCATCACCTCGACCCGCGCCAGCAGGCCCGGCCGGCCGCACGACGCCAGCCGCGTGCCGTCCGCGTAGTCCTTTCCGGTCATCACGGTGATGACCTGCGGCGCCTCGGTCTGGCCGTAGTTGCTGCCGATGATGGGGCCGAAGGTCTCGATCGCCTGCCGCACCTTCTCCGGCGGCATGGGGGCGGCGCCGTAGATCAGGTGGCGCAGGCGCGGCGCGTTGGGGCGGCGGCCGGCCAGTTCCTGCTCCATCATGTAGATCAGCGTCGGCGGCACGAAGCTCAGCGTGACGTGGCGGCTTTCCAGCGCCTCCAGCACGCCGGCCGGGCTCGTCCTGTCCTCCAGGAACACCAGCCGCCCGCCGGCCGCCAGGATCGGTGTGACGTAGCACGACGTGCCGTGCGTCAGCGGGGCGGCCACCAGATAGCCGTCGTCCGGCCCCAGGCCCCAGCCGTGCATCATCGACACCGCCCCGGCCACCCAGGCGCGGCAGGGCTGCAGAACGCCCTTCGGCCGGCCGCTGGAGCCGCCGGTGAACTTGATCGCCTGCACGCTATCCAGGGGCCGCTCCACGCGCTGCGGCCGGCGGCCGTGGTTGGCGGCGATCAGCCCGGCCACCGAATCGGCCCCGCCCGCCCCGGCGCCCAACACGCGGTGCACGCCGGGCGGCACGCCCACGTTGTCCATGCAGTCCTCGTCCACCACGAGGATGGAGGGGGTGGTGGTGGCGACCTTGCTGTCCAACTCCGGCCGGTTCTCGCGCGGGTTCAGCGGCACCCACACCTTGCCGGCCGCCAGCGTCGCCAGCAGCGCCAGCAGGTGCGCCACCGTGTTGTGCGCGCAGATGCCCACCCGGCTGCCCGGCGTCGGGTCCAGTCCCTGCAGGCCGGCGGCCAGCGCGTCCACGCGCGCGACCAGCTCGGCATAGCTCAGGGTGCCGGACGGCGCGTCCACGGCGACGGCGCCCGGATTGAAGCGTGCGGAGCGGTAGAGGAAGTCGATGGGCAGCATGGCCGACCTGATTTGGTGACGGATTGTTGCGGTTGACAACCATAGGGCTGCGGGCCATCGTCGGTAAAACAAAAATAAATTCCACAGAGGAGGGGAGACATGCTCAAGACGATTGCCGCCCGTGCCGCCGCCGGTGCCCTGGCGGTCCTGCTGACGGCCGGCGCGGTGGCGGGTGCGGCGGTGGCGCAGACCTACCCGACGAAGCCCATCCGCATGGTCGTGCCGTTTCCGCCGGGCGGCGCCACCGACATCTTCGCCCGCCTCGTCAGCCAGAAGCTGAGCGACAGCCTGGGCCAGCAGGTGGTGGTGGACAACCGCCCCGGCGCCGGCGGCAACATCGGCGCCGACGCGGTCGCCAAGGCGGAGCCGGACGGCTACACCATCATCATGGGCACGGTCGGCACGCACGCCATCAACGCCAGCCTGTACGCCAAGATGCCGTACGACACGCGCAACGACTTCGCGCCCGTGGCCCTGGTGGCGGAGGTGCCGAACGTCCTGGTCGTCAATCCGCAGCGCGTCAAGGCCAACACGGTGGCCGAGTTCATCCAGCAATTGAAGGCCAAGCCCGGCGAGATGACCATGGCCTCGTCCGGCAACGGCACGTCCATTCACATGTCGGGCGAGCTGTTCAAGCAGATGACCGGCACCGACATGGTGCATGTGCCGTACAAGGGCAGCAGCCCGGCGCTGACCGACCTGCTGGCGGGGCAGGTGGACTGCATGTTCGACAACCTGCCGGCGGCGATCCAGCACATTCGCGCCGGCAGCCTGAAGGCCATCGCCGTGACCACGGCCAAGCGCTCCCCCGCCATGCCCGACCTGCCCACCGTCGCCGAGGCCGGCGTGCCGGGCTTCGAGGCGTCGAGCTGGTTCGGGGTCTTCGCCCCGGCGGGCACGCCCAAGCCGATCATCGAGAAGCTGAACGCCGAGATCAACAAGGCGTTGGCCGGCGAGGACGCCGCCAAGCGCTTCGCCGACATGGGCGCCGCCGCCCGCCCGATCACGCCCGCGCAGTTCGGGGACTTCACCCGCGCGGAGTTCGACAAGTGGGCGAAGGTGGTGAAGGTGTCGGGCGCGAAGGTGGATTGATGTTCCTGAGTTGGAGGACCATCGCGCGATGCGCCTGAATGCCGGTCAGGACATGGCCGCCGGGCTGATTTTTCTGGCCGCCGGGGTGGCCGGATTCCTGCTCTGCCTCGACCTGCCGATGGGGGCGGGGGCGCGCATGGGGCCGGGGTACATGCCGCGCGCCCTGTCGCTGGGGCTGGCCGGACTGGGCGCCGTCATCACGGCACGCGCCCTGCTGTTCGGCGGCACGCCGCTGCCCCGGCTGGCGTGGCGACCGCTGGGGCTGGTGCTGGCCTCCATCCTGTGCTTCGCGGCACTTCTCAAGGTTGCCGGGCTGGTGCCGACCGTCGTCGTCGCGGTGCTGGTCGCCACGCTGGCCGCACCCGACCGGCGCTGGGTCGAATCCATCGCCTTCGCCGCGGTGCTGGCGGTCTTCTGCGTGGCGGTGTTCATCCACGGCCTCGGCCTCGTCATCCCCATCTGGCCGGAGTTCTGATGGACCTGCTGGCGAACCTGGCGCTTGGCATCGGGGTGGCGTTCACGCCGGCCAACCTGGGATTCTGCCTGGCCGGCGCGCTGCTGGGCACGCTGATCGGCGTGCTGCCGGGGCTGGGGCCGGTGGCGACGGTGGCGCTGCTGCTGCCGATCACCTTCACGCTGCCGCCCCTTGGCGCGCTGATCATGCTGGCCGGCATCTATTACGGCGCGCAGTACGGCGGATCGACCAGCGCCATCCTGGTCAATCTGCCGGGCGAGTCGTCGTCGGTCATCACCTGCCTGGATGGCTACCAGATGGCGCGGCAGGGGCGGGCGGGGCAGGCACTGGCGATCTCGGCCATCGGGTCGTTCTTCGCCGGCACGGTGATGACGCTGGCCATCGCCCTGTTCGGCCCGCTGCTGACGGCGCTGGCCAAGCAGTTCGGCTCGGCCGAGTACTTCGCGCTGATGACGCTGGGGCTGGTCGCCACCATCGTGCTGGCCTCGGGCTCGGTGCTGAAGGCGGTGGCGATGATCGTCCTGGGGCTGCTGCTGGGCATGGTCGGCACTGACGTGAACTCCGGCGCGCAGCGCTTCACCTTCGGCCTGCCCGAACTGTCGGACGGCATCGGCTTCGTGCCGCTGGCCATGGGCCTCTTCGGCCTGTCGGAGGTGATCTACAACCTGGAGCGGCCGGAACGGCGCGACGTGCTCACGGCCAAGCTGACCGGCCTGATGCCGTCGTGGCGCGACCTGAAAGCGTGCTTCCCGCCCATCCTGCGCGGCACGGCGATCGGCGGCGTGCTGGGCGTGCTGCCGGGCGGGGGCGCGGTGCTCAGCAGCTTCGCCGCCTACACCATCGAGAAGCGCATCGCCCGCGACCCCTCCCGCTTCGGGCGCGGCGCCATCGAGGGGGTGGCGGCGCCGGAAGCGGCCAACAACGCCGGGGCGCAGGCGTCCTTCATCCCGCTGCTCACGCTGGGCATCCCGGCCAACCCGGTGATGGCGCTGATGGTCGGCGCCATGATGATCCAGGGCATCGCACCCGGCCCACAGGTGATGAGCACCCAGCCCGAGCTGTTCTGGGGCATGATCGCCAGCATGTGGGCCGGCAACCTGATGCTGATCGTCATCAACCTGCCGATGATCGGGCTGTGGGTGCGGCTGCTGCGCGTCCCCTACCGGCTGCTGTTCCCGGCCATCCTGACGTTTTGCGCCATCGGCGTGTACAGCCTGAACAAC
>DASPIO010000319.1:0-18980 GCA_035629155.1 Azospirillum sp.
TCCGCCGCCTGCACGCGGGCGGCTTGACGATCATGCTGGTCGAGCACGACATGAACCTCGTCATGGGCATCTGCCAGCGCGTCATCGTGCTGGCGTCCGGCCGCAAGATCGCCGACGCCCCGCCGGACGAGGTGCGCCGCATGCCCGCGGTCCTGGAAGCCTATTTGGGAACCGATGAAGGAGAGATGGGCGCATGAGCCTGCTCGCCATCGACAATTTGCACGTGGCCATGGGCCCGCAGGAGATCCTGCACGGCGTCAGCCTGACGGTGCCGGAGGGCTCGATCGTCGCCGTGCTCGGCTCCAACGGGGTCGGCAAGACGACGCTGATGCGCGCCGTCTCCGGCATCTACCGGGCCAAGTCCGGCAGCATCACCTTCCGGGGCCAGCCCATCGCCAACCAGCCCGCCCACCGCATCGTCGACATGGGCCTGTGCCAAGCGCCGGAGGGGCGGCAGATCTTCTCCAACATGACCGTGCGCGAGAACCTCGTGCTGGGCGGCGGCGAGGCGGGGTTGGGCGAGCTGGAGCGCATCTTCGCGCTGTTCCCCATCCTGTCGGAACGCCTGAAGCAGAACGCCGGCTCGCTGTCGGGCGGCGAGCAGCAGATGCTGTGCATCGCCCGCGCCCTGATGCGCCGGCCGAAGCTGCTGCTGCTCGACGAGCCGTCGCTGGGCCTGGCGCCCAAGCTGGTCGCCCTCATCTTCGATCTGGTGCAGCGCATCCGGGCGGAAGGCGTGTCGATCCTGATCGTCGAGCAGAACGCCCGCGCCGCCCTGCGCATCGCCGACCACGCCGCGGTGATGGAGGATGGCCGCATCGTGCTGGCCGGCACCGCCCGCAGCTTGCGCGACGATCCCCGCATCGCCGAGGCCTACCTCGGCGGCCACGTGCATTGAGGAGGACACGATGACCCAACCGCTGGGCATCCTGGAGCGCCGCCGCATCGAGGCGGAGATCCTGAAGCCGGTCTATGAGGAAATGGTCGCCCGCTTCGGCGAGGAGGTGGCGCAGGAGGTGCTGGGCACCGCCGTCTCCAAGGCCGCCGCCGCCGCCGCCGAGACCTTCGCCAGGGCGGAGCCGAACGGCACCAGCATCGAGACCTTCGCCGGCATCATGCCGCTGTGGCAGAAGGACGACGCGCTGCGCATGGAGGTGAAGCGGCAGGACGAGACCCATTTCGACTTCGACGTGAAGCGCTGCCGCTACGCCGAGATGTACCGTGAAATGGGGTTGGGCCACATCGGCCACCTGCTGTCCTGCAACCGCGACGCCGCCTTCTGCACGGGCTATGACCCGAAGCTGAAGATGACGCGCACGCAGACCATCATGCAGGGCGCCGACCACTGCGACTTCCGCTACACCTACGAAGACGACAAGTCGTAGACGAACAAGGTCATATGGCGCGGCGGTGCCCGCACGGGCATACTGTGCGGCGTGACCCAGGAACTCCGCATCCTCATGTTCTCGGACGAGGAGGTGGCGCAAGCCATCGTCCTCTACCTGCGCCGCCAGGGGATCTCGTCGCCGCAGGGGCGGGTGTCGGTGCTGGCGAAGTCCGGGCACCCGCGCGTCGAGGTGCGCTATGCCGTCGGCTTCGGCGAGGAGAGCCTGCACGAGGCCATCACCGGCGAATCGCTGGCCGGCGCGCTGGTCCTCTATTGCATCGAAAAGCACATCCCGCTGCGCCGCGACGCGCAGAAGATCCTGCACCTGGTCGACGACAAGATCGTCCTCATCCTCAACCAGCACTTCCCCACCACCCTGGTCGTGAGGATGCTGGCGCCGCCGGCCAAGCCCGAACCTAAGCCTGTGCCGTGATCCGCACCACCTTGGCCCCCAGCACGCGCGCCAGATCGGCCGGCGCGAGGGCGATCTGCAGGCCGCGCCGGCCGCCGTTCACCACCATCTCCGGCAGCGCGGCCGACACCGGGTCGATGAAGGTCGCCAGCCGCTTGCGCTGGCCCAGCGGGCTGATGCCGCCCACCATGTAGCCGGTGGCGCGCTCGGCCAGCGTCGGGTCGGCGAGGTCGGCCTTCTTGGCGCCGGCCGCCGCCGCCAGCGCCTTCACGTCCAGCCGCGCCGCCACCGGGATCACGGCGCACACCAAGGCTTTCGTGTCCAGTTGCGCGATCAGCGTCTTGTAGACCACCGCCGGGTCGAGCCCCAGCGCCTCGGCCGCCGCCAGCCCGATGGCGTCGGCGGAAGGGTCGTAGTCGTACTCCAGCAGCCGGAACGCGATGCCCGCCGCCTTCGCCGCGTTCACCGCCGGTGTGCCCTTCGCCGCCATGCTCCCCGCTCCGTCCGCCGCCATTCCCCGACCGTGATGCCGCAGAAGCCGCACCCGCGTCCAGCGTCCAGCGTCACGCCGTCAGCACGCGCGTGCTCAAGGGCACGGACACGCGGCAGCGCGCGCCGTCCGGCGGAAAGGTCAGGTCCACGGCGCACTCGAGCTGCCCGGTCAGGCCGCGCTCGATCATGCGGGAGCCGAAGCCGCGCCGCTTCGGCGGCGCCACCGGCGGGCCGCCGCTCTCGACCCACTCGATCACCAGCCGGTCCGGCCCCTCCCCGGCCGGCTCGACGCGCCAGACGATGCCGACGCGGCCGGCGTTGGTGGAGAGGGCGCCGTACTTGGCGGCGTTGGTCGCCAGCTCGTGGAAGGCCATGCCGATGGCGACCGCCGCCGCCGGGCCGACGCGCACGCCGGGGCCGGTCAGGTCGATGCGCGCCGCCTCCTCCCCTAAACCGTAGGGCCGTAGCGTCTCGCGCAGAAGGTCGTCCAGGTCCGCCCCCTGCCAGGATTCGCGCGTCAGCAGGTTGTGCGCCTGACTGAGCGCCAGCAGCCGCGCGTCGAACGCCTCGACGAACTGTTCGGTGGAGGCGGCGCCGCGCTGCGTCTGCGCGGCGATCGACTGCACGATGGCCAGCGTGTTCTTCACGCGGTGGTTCAGCTCGCCCAGCAGCAGCTTGCGCTGGTCCTCCGCCGCCTTCAGCTCGGTGATGTCGACGATGACGCGCACGCTGTACAGCGGCTTCTGGTCCGCGTCGCGCACCAGCGAGGCGGCCAACGCCACCCAAAGCTGCCGGCCGTCCTTGCGGGTGACGCGCTTTTCCAACTGGTAGCTGTCGATCTCCCCCGCCGCCATGCGGCGAAAGCAGGCCTCGTCGGCGCTGGCGTCGCGCGGGTCGGTGACCGACAGCAGGCCCATGGCCAGCACCTCCTCCCGGGTGCAGCCCAGGATGTCGGCCAGCCGCGCGTTGGCGTTCAGCACCCGCCCGTCCAGATCCAGCTCGGCGAAGCCGGCGAAGGCGTTGTCGTACGTGACGCGCAGCCGCTGCTCGCTCATGCGCAGGGCCGCCTCGGCGCGGGCGCGCTCCACCGCCGTCCAGGCCCGCTCGGCGACCTGCTCCAGCACCACCACGTCCTCCGCCGCCCAGGTGCGAGGCGCGCGGTCGTGCGCGAACAGCAGGGCGACGAGTCGGCCGCCGCGCATGACCGGCACCTCGGCAAGCGCGCCGATGCCCTGCGCGGTGTAGCTCGCGACGGTCGGCGCGGTGCGCGGGTCGGATGCCACGTCGTCCACCAGCAGCGGCTGGCCGGCGCGCAACTGCGCCACCGCCGCCATGCCGCAGGCGTCGGCGGTGTGGACGCCCACCGCGCTCGGCATCCCGTCGCACCAGTTCTGGGACACGCGCAACCGCTCGGCGTCGCCCTCCACCTCGCCGAAGCCGGCGCGCCCGACGCGCAGATAGCGGCCCACCGCCGCCGACGCCTCGGCCAGCACCGCGCGCGGGTCGGACAGCGGGCGCAGCGCGTCGTGCAGCTCGGCCAGGAAGCGGGCGCGGCACTCCGCCTGCTTGCGGGCGGTGACGTCGAAATTGACGCCGACGAGGCGCACCGGACGGCCCACCGCGTCGCGCTCCACCTCGCCACGGCTGGACAGCCACTTCACCGACCCGTCCGGCAGGAGCACACGGAACTCGGTGTCCAGCGGCCGGTCGCCGCGCAGCACGGCGTCGACCACCGCCGCCAGCTCCGCGCGGTCGTCGGGATGCACCACCTCCATCAGCCCGGCCATCGTAGGCGCATCGCCCGCCGGATCGCGGCCCAGCAGCCGGTACAGGCTGGCCGACCACAGGACCGTGCCGGCCACGAGGTCCATCTCCCAGTCGCCGACGCCGCCGGCCTCCTGCGCGCGGCGCAGACGCGCCTCGCTGACGCGCAGCGCCTCCTCGGCGGCGCGGCGGTCGGTGACGTCCTCGATGATGGAGATGCGGAACGTCTCCCCCGTCCGCCCCGGCGCCATGCCCAGCGACGAGGTGACGCGCACCCACACCAGCGAGCCGTCCTTGTGCAGGCAGCGCCGTTCCAGCGTGTAGCTGGGCACGACGCCGAGCAGCAGGCGGGCGAGTTCCGCCTCCTCCGCCGGCCGGTCGTCGGGATGGACGATGTCGCGGAAGTCGCGCCCCACCAGTTCGTCCCGCGCGTAGCCGAGCAGCGCGCACAGCCGCTCGTTCACCTCCAGCAGCCGGCCGTCGAGGGCGATCCGCTCGATGCCGATGGCGGCCTGCGTGAACAGGGCGCGGTAGCGCTCCTCCTCCGCGCGGCGGAGGATCTCCGCCTGCTTGCGCTCGGTGATGTCGAGGCCGGAGCCGACGTACCCGAGGAAGGCACCGTCGGGCCCCGCCTGCGGCACGGCACGGCCGAGCACCCAGCGCCAGGAGCCGTCGGCGGCACGCAGCCGGAATTCCGCGTCGAAGGGCAGCATGGCGCACCGCGCCGCCGCGACGGGCCCGGCCAGCCGGACGCGGTCCTCCGGATGGACGCCGGCGAGCCAGCCGTGCCCCCGCTCGTCCGCCAGCGTCCGGCCCGTCAGCTCCTGCCAGGCGCGGTTGACGAACACACAGGCGCCCGCCGCGTCCTCCTGCCAGAGCAGCGCGGGGATCGGGTCGGCGATGGCGCGGTCGATGGCGCGCGGGCGCGCGTCGCCACCACTGGAGGGAGAATCGAGGAGCGTTTCCGTCACCGTGGGCACATGATCCGATCCGGCTGGTCGCCAGGGCGCCGCCGATTGTGTTGCCTCTTTGGAAGGCAGATTATCGGCGGCGCCATGGACCCGTCCATGTCACCTATGGCCGAGTATGCATCGGCCGATCGGTCAGCCAGGTCAGGTGCTCTCCTTCAACACGCCGCGCTTGATCTGGTCGCGCTCGATGCTTTCGAACAGGGCGCGGAAATTTCCTTCCCCGAAACCCTCGTCGCCTTTGCGCTGGATGATCTCGAAGAAGATCGGGCCGATCACCGTCTTGGTAAAGATCTGCAGCAGCAGCCCGCCGCCCGGCGCCCCGTCCACCAGGATGTGGTCACGCTTCAGGCGCTCCAGGTCCTCGCCATGGTTGGGGAGGCGATCGGCCAGCATCTCGTAATACGTGTCGGGCGGCGGGGGCATGAACTCCGCCCCGTGGGCGCGCAGCGCCTCCACCGTGGCGTAGGCGTCGTCGGTGGACAGCGCCACGTGCTGGATGCCCTCGCCGCGGTAGGCCTCCAGGTACTCCTCGATCTGGTCCTTGCCGCCGAGGCCGGCGGATTCGTTGATGGGGATGCGGATCTTGCCGCACGGGCTGGTCATCGCCTTCGACCGGATGCCGGTCTGCTTGCCCTCGATGTCGAAGTAGCGGATCTGGCGGAAGTTGAAGAGGCGTTCGTAGAAGCCCGCCCACTCCTCCATGCGGCCGCGGTGCACGTTGTGCGTCAGGTGGTCGATGCCCATCAGGCCGACGCCCGGCGGTTTCTCCGGCACGCTGTCGTCGAACTCGAAATCCACGTCGTAGATGCTGCGGTCGCCGTAGCGGTCGACCAGATAGATCAGGCTGCCGCCGATTCCCTGGATGGCCGGGATGTTCAGCTCCATCGGCCCGGCCGTGCTCGGCCCCGGCCTGGCGCCCAGCGACAGCGCGCGCTTGTAGGCGTGCGGCGCGTCGGCCACGCGCAACGCGATGGCGCAGACGCTCGGCCCGTGCACGCGGGCGAAGGCCTGGGCGAAGCTGTCCGGCTCGGCATTGACGATGAAGTTGACGCCGTTCTGCCGCCACAGCGTCACGGCCTTGGAGCGGTGGCGGGCCACCGGGCGGAAGCCCATGGTGGTGAACAGCGCCTCCAGTTGCTTCGGCTCGGGGGCGGTGTATTCGATGAACTCGAATCCGTCGGTGCCCATCGGATTCATGTCCGAGATCAGCTCGGCCATGCGTCGGGTGTTCATGCGTTTCCTCCCGCTGTCGTCGGGTTTTGTCGCCTTTCCATGAAGTGGGCGCCGAGGGATCGCGGGGCAAACGATGCCGTGGACGTGCAATGCGCCTTAAGTACTAACCGCCAAGGGCTTGGCAACCCTTGTCCCTTGGACGGGGGCCGTATACGCTCTCGGCTGAAAATGAAAAAGGGTAGCCGTCCGGCAATACCCGCCTTTGGCGTGCCGGGCAGGTCCACCCATTCAGGTCCTGGTTTTCCACGTCGGAGGAATCGCCGATGCAGCGATCGCTCAATCTCGACCCGGGCAAATGCACCGGGTGCCGCCAGTGCGAAATGGCGTGCTCCTATGAAAAGGAAGGGGCCTTCAACCCGTCGAAGTCGCGCATCCGCGTCTTCACCTTCGACGCGGAGGCCCGTTTCGTCCCCTACACCTGCACGCAGTGCGCCGAGGCGTGGTGCATGAAGGCGTGCCCGGTGGACGCCATCACCATCAGCATTGGCACCGGCGCCAAGGTGGTGCACGACGACGTCTGCGTCGGCTGCAAGGTCTGTACGATCGCCTGCCCGTTCGGCACGGTGAACTACAACGCCGACAGCGGCAAGGTGGCCAAGTGCGACCTGTGCGACGGCAGCCCCGCCTGCGCCAAGGCGTGTCCGACGGGTGCCATCACCTACGTCGACGCCAACTGGACCGGTCTGGACAAGATGCGGTCCTGGGCCGCCAAGTCCACCTCTCCTGCCGCCGCGAACTGAGGAGGCCTGACGATGGGATGGGCTGGTAAGATCCTGCGCGTCAACCTGACCGCCGGCACCGTGAAGTCCGAGCCGCTGAACATGGAGTGGGCCCAGAAGTACCTGGGTTCGCGCGGCCTCGGCACGAAATACCTGTGCGAGGAGATCGACCCGAAGGTCGATCCGGAGTCGCCCGACAACAAGCTGATCTTCGCCACCGGTCCGCTGACCGGCACCATGGCGTCGACCGGCGGGCGCTACACCGTCATCACCAAGGGGGCGTTGACCAACGCCATCGCCTGCTCGAACTCGGGCGGCTTCTTCGGCAACGAGCTGAAGAACGCCGGCTGGGACATGATCATCTTCGAAGGCCGCTCGGCCAAGCCGGTCTACCTCTACGTCGAGAACGGAGAGGCGAAGCTGCTGCCCGCCGACGACCTGTGGGGCACGTCGGTCTGGCACACGGAAGAGGCGATCAAGGCCAAGCACCAGGACCCGCAGATCCGCGTCTCCTCGATCGGCGTGTCGGGCGAGAAGGGCGTGAAGTACGCCTGCATCGTCAACGACCTGCACCGCGCCGCCGGCCGTTCGGGCGTGGGCACGGTGATGGGCTCGAAGAACCTGAAGGCGGTCGCCGTGCGCGGCACGCTGGGCGTCAAGATCAAGGACTTCGACGCGTTCTTCAAGGCGACGGAGGCCGCCAAGGCCGTGCTCGCCGGCAACGCGGTGACCGGCCAGGGCCTGCCGGCCTACGGCACCCAGGTGCTGATGAACGTGATCAACGAGTCGGGCGCCATGCCCACGCGCAACCACCGCGACATCCAGTTCGAGGGGGCGCACAAGATCTCGGCCGAGGCGATGGCCGCGCCGCGCGCCAGTGACGGCAAGCCGAACCTGTCCCGCAACGGCGCCTGCTTCGGCTGCACCATCGCATGCGGCCGCATCTCCACCGTCGACAAGACGCACTTCTCGGTCAAGGACAAGCCGCAGTACTGGGGTGCGTCGGGCGGCCTGGAGTACGAGGCGGCCTGGGCGCTGGGTTCCAACACCGGTGTCGATGACCTGGACGCGCTGACCTACGCCAACTTCATCTGCAACGAGCAGGGCATGGACCCGATCTCGTTCGGCGCCACGGTGTCGGCGGCGATGGAGCTGTTCGAGGTCGGCGCCATCACCACCGAGACCACCGGCGGCATCGAGCTGCGCTTCGGTTCGGCCGAGGCGCTGGTGAAGTTGGCCGAGCTGACCGGCAAGGGCGAGGGCTTCGGCGCCGAGATCGGCCTGGGCTCCAAGCGCCTGTGCGAGAAGTACGGCCACCCGGACTTCCACATGGGCGTCAAGGGCCAGGAGTTCCCGGCCTACGACTCGCGCGGCATCCAGGGCATGGGCCTGACCTACGCCACCTCCAACCGCGGCGCCTGCCACCTGCGCAGCTACACCGTGGCCTCGGAGATCCTGGGCATCCCGGAGAAGACCGACCCCCTGGCGACCGAGGGCAAGGCCGGCCTCGTGAAGGCCTTCCAGGACGCCACGGCGGCCTTCGACGCGGCGGGCATCTGCATCTTCACCTCCTTCGCCTGGTCGCTGGTCGACGTCGCCCCGCAGGTCGACGCCGCCATCGAGGGCGGCTGGTCGGTGGATCGCCTGGTCGAGACGGGCGAGCGCATCTGGAACCTGGAGCGCCAGTTCAACCTCGCCGCCGGCCTGACGGCGAAGGACGACACGCTGCCCAAGCGCCTGCTGAAGGAAGCGGCGAAGACCGGCCCCGCAACCGGCCGCGTCAACGACCTGGGCAAGATGCTGCCGGAATACTACGAACTCCGCGGCTGGACGCCCGAAGGCGTGCCGACCAACGAGACGCTGTCCCGGCTGGCTCTGTAACGGTCAAGGGGGGCCTCGCAAAGAGGCCCCCTTTCCGCCAGTCTTTTTGCCGTCATCCCCGCGAAGGCGGGGATCCATGTTTACCATTGCGTCCTTTCGCCGGGAGCCATGGATCCCCGTCTTCGCGGGGATGACGATGGAACAGTTCCGATCAAGGGTGATCCTCCATGCATTACGTCGTTCTCGGAGCGGGGCCGTCCGGCGTCGTCGCCGCTGAGACCCTGCGCAAGGCCGATCCCAACGGCAAAATCACCCTCATCGGCGGTGAGCCGGAGCCGCCCTATTCGCGCATGGCGATCCCCTACTTCCTGACCGGCAAGATCAAGGCCGAGGGGACGTACCTGCGCAAGGCGCCCGGCCATTACGACACGCAGGGCATCGGCTACCGCCAGGGTCTGGCGCAGCGCCTGCGCCCCGACGAGAAGAAGATCGATTTCACCGACGGCAGCCACCTGTCCTACGACCGGCTGCTGGTCGCCACCGGCGCCCGCCCGGTGCGCCCGCCCATCCCGGGCCTGGAGCGCAAGGGCGTCCACCACTGCTGGACGCTGGAGGACGCGCGCAACATCATCGACCTCGCCCAGCCCGGCAGCCACGTGGTGCTGATGGGGGCCGGCTTCATCGGCTGCATCGTGCTGGAGGCGCTCGCCATGCGCGGCGTCAAGCTGACGGTGGTCGAGATGGGCGACCGCATGGTGCCGCGCATGATGAACGAGACCGCCGGCACGATGATCAAGACGTGGTGCGAGAAGAAGGGCCTCCGTGTCCTGACCTCCACCAGGATCAAGAGCCTGCAGTCGGTGGCCTCCGAGAAGGAGCGCGGCATCTTCGCCCGCCTGTTCCGCAGGGAACCGGTGATCGAGGCCAGCGACACCATCGACGTCGAGCTGGACAGCGGCGAGATGCTGGCCGCCCATCTGGTGGTGGTGTCGGCCGGCGTGCGCCCGAACGTCGAGTTCCTGGAGAACAGCGGCGTGAAGATCGACCGCGGCATCCTGATCGACCGCTACATGCGCACCAGCGTCAACGATGTCTACGCTGCCGGCGACGTGGCCCAGGGCTACGACTTCTCCACCAAGGGCCACGACGTGCACGCCATCCAGCCGACCGCGTCGGAGCACGGCCGCATCGCCGCCATGAACATGGCCGGCCACAACGTGCAGTACAACGGCAGCTTGCAGATGAACGTGCTCGACACGCTGGGCCTCATCTCCTCCTCCTTCGGCCTGTGGGCCGGCGTGGACGGCGGCGAGAAGGTCGAGGTGGTGGACCACGACAACTACAAGTACATCAGCCTGCAGTTCGCCGACGATGTGCTGGTCGGCGGCACCGCCATCGGCCTGACCCAGCACGTCGGCTGCCTGCGCGGCCTGATCCAGACCGGCGCGCGGCTGGGCGTGTGGAAGGAGCGGCTGATGAAGGACCCGTACCGCCTCATGGACGCCTACGTGGCGAACTCCCAGATCAAGTAAGGGAACGGGGGGCGCCGCGGCGCCCCCTTTCGATGCGGGAGAGGCGGAGAACCCATGGAAATCACGGTCAAGCTGTTCGCCACGCTGTCCGGCTATCTGCCGCCGGGTGCGGTGAACAACCAGGCCCGCTTGCAGGTGCCCCAGGACGCCACGCCGGGCCACGTCATCCAGCACCTGAACCTGCCGCGCGAGCGCTGCCATCTGGTGCTGGTCAACGGCGTCTACGTGCAGCCCAGCCAGCTCGACCGGCAGGTTCTGAAGGCCGGCGACGCGCTCGCCATGTGGCCACCCGTCGCCGGCGGATGAGCGATACCCTCGTCGATAAGGACATGGCGCTGACGCGCGCGGATTTCGCGCGCCTGCTGCCCGAGGCCGCGCACGGCCTGCCCTGGCGGGCCGAGGACGGCGTCTACCATATCGGCGGTGTGGAGGCCGGCGTGGAGATCCGCCTGGAGCCTTTGCCCGACCGCCGCATCGCGCTGATCGCCCTGCCACGCCTGCGCGTCACCCTCGCCTTCCGCGGCTGGTCGGCGGAGGAGCGGAGTGCGTTCCTGGACCGGTTCGACACCGCGTTCCGGCGTGGGGGTGGGTAGGCCCCCGTCGCAACGCCTCACACCACCGGCGCCCCGTAGGCCCAGGAGAACGGCACCGGACCGGACAGCGCCAGCACGTCGCCTGCGTCGAGGATGCGGTGCTCGTTGATGCGGCCCCCCAGCGTCGGCGTAATGTCGCGGCCGTTGACCAGCGCCAGGTAGACGTCCGGCATCGGGATGCCGAAGCGGCGGATCACATCGCCCACGGTGCTGCCCGCCGGCAGGGACAGGCGATGGAACACCGCGCCGCCGCCGTGGCGCGTCAGGCTGTTGAAGAGCCGCACCTCCACGGCGATCCGCACACCACCCGAGTTGTGGCCGAACCCGGCGTCCGGCATGGCGTTTTCCGGCTGCAACACGTGTCTCCTCCAGGACTGGACCATATGGGCAGGATCGGAGGAGCCCGGCGCCCCGGCCTTGACGGCGGTCAAGCCCATGGTGGCACCTCCCCGGCACTTTGGTATCGGGCGGAGGTGCGGAAGGATGCCCCGAATTACGGCGCCCGCCCTTACTCCCCATTAAACATTCAAGTCCATACTGGTTTCGTAAGGGGGGCTTCGGCCCCGGGAGGTGATCATGTCCGCCATGCAGATGCCCGATGCGCCGGAAGGCCTGGAGCAGGACTTCGCCCTCCTCGGCATTCTCAACCGCGCCTACGTCAAGCGTGTGGTCCGCAACGGCGAGAAGCTTTTCGAGGTGCACGCCGCCGACGGCAGCTTCCTCGGCCAGTTCCACGACCGGGAAACCGCCTTCGCCGCGCTCCGCCTCCAGGACATGGAGCCCCTGAGCGTTCATTGAGAACGCGCTGATCGGCCTGTCCGCCTGTTCGCGGGAGAAACACCCGTGCAAGGACAGGCGGCATGCGCACCCTTTCCATCGTTCCGGCCTTCGTGATCCTCCCCGTCGTGATCCTGGCGGCCTCCGGCGCCGCGCTGGCGCAGGCCGGTACCGGCGGCAGCGCGGGTGGCCCTTCCATGGCGAACTGCCCGGCCGGCAGCGCCGGCAACGACCCCGCCTGCCTCAACCGCAGCCGGCTCGGCACGTCCGGTTCCACCTGGGGGACGGGCGGCAGTGCCGGTTCCGCCGCCTCCGGCTCGACCTGGGAGCAGCGCGGCCAGACCGGACAGGGCGGTGCGGCGGCCGCCGGCTCCGGCACATCGGGCAGCATCGCCACCCCCGACGCCGGGTCCATCGGCGGCGGCTCCATCGGCGGCGGCTCCATCGGCGGCGGCATGGGCAGCGCCACACCGCAGGCCGATCAATCGAAGAAATGACCGCGTGCCGTCCGGTTTTCGTTGGCGCCAGGAAGAAACATCGGCCGGCGCCGAAAAGGCTCCTTTCCGGCGCGCCGAGCCGCAATATCCCTCATGTCGACGAGGGAGGAGCCCCAACGGAGAGGCGTCATCGGCCGACGTCCCGCCGCTTCCATCCAGTTCCTTCTTAGCCCCCGCGAGAGGCCGTCGTTCGCAGCCGTTCGGCGATGGCCTGCATATGCGCGACGGCCTGCTCCTGGCGGCGCTGGGCCTCCAGGAAGACCGGCTCATCGATGGCGCGGGCGGCGATGTCGCTCAGGAATTCCGACAGTTCCGCGCAGGGCGCCAAGGCGGCCCGCAGGAGGTCGGCCCTGGCGGACGGCGGGGCCGCGGGTGATGGAGGCCCGCCGCCCTCCTCCGTCGCGATCCGGGTGAGCAGCGCGGCGCTCTCGGCGTCGCCGGCGGCGAACAGCGCGGCGGACAGGGCCGTGTGGCGGGCGGCGGCGGCGGACAGGCGCGGGGCCAGCAGCGCCTCCAGCTCCGCCACGTCGGCGGGCGTCTCGGCCGGGGTGGCGGCGCGTTCGCGGCGGAAGGCGATGCGGCGTTCGCGGCGCAGCAGGGCGGCGTGGGTCAACTCCTCGGCGGCCAGCGCCTCGGCCTGCCGGCGCAGTTCGGGATCGGCCGTGTTCGCCGAGACGTAGCTGAACCAGGCGAAGCCGCGCTGTTCGTTTAACACGGCCACCGCCAGCGCGCGGTAGGGCGTCACCCGCGTGCGGTCGGTCAGGTCGTCCCACGACGCGGCGATCTCCGGCGGCAGGCGCCACGTGTAGGCGCCGCCCTGCGGCAAGGGCCGGCCGAGCCGCGCGGCCAGGGCCGCGATGGCGTACGCGTGATCCTGCTCTTCCTCGGCGAGCGCCAGGAAGGTCGCGGCGGTGTCCGTCGAACATCGCGATTCCATAATATTCGCGAGTTGCCGGTACCGGCGGACCGCCTCCTCCTCCATGGCGAGCGCCATGCCCAGCAGCTCCTCCACCGAAGACAGAGCCGTAAAAGGTTCAGACTCGAAGAGTTTCTTCACGACATTGCCCCGCCTCTTCGCACCGCAGTGACGATGGTGCGCGCCTAAAACAGGCCGCGACTTGATCGGAGTCAAGAAACGCTACGCCGCCTGCTGGTCTAATCCGGACCAGAGCCGAGGGTAACCCTTCAATCCCTGTGGATATCCCCGGCGGCATTTTCCGCAATACCGGATCGGACGCATGACCGGGGCTGCACGGCGAACCATCGCGACGCTTCTTCTGGCCGCCCTGGCGGCGGTGCTCCTGCCGGCATTCCCGGCGGGTGCCGCGGAGCCGTTGCTGGGCCGCTACCTGTCAAAGGTGCAGCCGGGCGAGCTGTTCGCGGGCGCCGACCGCTTCGGGCCGGTCCAGGTGGGGGCGCCGCTGGCGCCGGTGCACAAGGGCGACGCGCTGCTGGGCTACGCCTACCTGAATTCGGACTTCGTCAACACCACCGGCTATTCCGGGCGCCCCATCCATGTGGTCGTGGGGCTGAAGCCGGACGGCGTGGTGTCCGGCGCCAAGATGGTCGACCACCACGAGCCGATCGTCCTGATCGGCATCCCGCTGGAGAAGATCACCACCTTCATCAACGGCTATGTCGGCCGCAACGTGCTGGAACTGGCGGCGCAGTCGGCCGCCGCCCCGCCGGTGGACATCGTGTCGGGCGCCACCGTCACCGTCATGGTGATCGGCGATTCCATCATCCGTTCCGGCAAGAAGGTGATGCAGACACTGGGCCGCGCCGCGCCCGAGGCGGCCCCCACGGTGGTCAAGAGCCTGAAGCCCGGCCCCGGCGAGGTGCAGGACTGGACGACGCTGGTCGGCGACGGCTCGGTGCGGCGCCTGACGCTGAGTGTCGGCGACGTCAACGCCGCCTTCGAACGCACCGGCAAGGCCGAGGCCATCGCACGGCCGGAGCCGGGCGACCCCAACGAGACCTTCATCGACCTCTACGCGGCCCTCGCCACCATCCCCACCGTCGGCCGCAGCCTGCTGGGCGACGCCGAGTACGAGACGATGCTGAAATGGCTGAAGCCGGGCCAGCACGCCATCGTCGTGGCCGGCAGCGGGCGCTATTCCTTCAAGGGGTCGGGTTATGTGCGCGGCGGCATCTTCGACCGGTTCGAGCTGATCCAGAACGAGGGCAGCGCCCGTTTCCGCGACCGCATCCACAAGCGCCTGGGCAGCCTCGCCGCCGCCGGCGCGCCGGACTTCCCGGAGATCGGCCTGTTCGCCCTGCCCGACGGCGCCGAATTCGACCCGGCCGAGCCGTGGCGCCTCCAACTGCTGGTCGCCCGCGCCACCAGCGCCATGGACAAGGCGTTCGTCACCTTCGACCTCGGCTACCAGCCACCAGAGAAACACCTGAAGATCGAGCGCGTCGCCGCCCCGGCGGCGTCCGCGGCCACCCCGGCTGCGACTGCCGCCGCTGCCGCCGAGGACGAGGCCGAGGAAGTGCCGCTGTGGCGGCGCGTGTGGGAGAACCGGCTGTTCGACATCGCCGTGGTGGTGATCGCCATCGGCGTGCTGACCGCGATCTTCTTCTTCCAGGACCTGCTGGTGCGGCGCCCCGTGCTGTACACCCGCGTGCGCACCGGCTTCCTGGTGTTCACGCTGGTCTGGCTGGGCTGGTGGGCCAGCGCGCAGCTCTCCGTCGTCAACGTGCTGACCTTCGCCAACGCGCTGCGCACGGACTTCCGCTGGGACTACTTCCTGATGGACCCGCTGGTGTTCATCCTGTGGTTCTCGGTGGCGGCGTCGCTGCTGTTCTGGGGCCGAGGGGCGTTCTGCGGCTGGCTGTGCCCGTTCGGCGCCTTGCAGGAGCTGGCGACCAAGGGCGCCAAGGCGCTGAAGATCCCGCAGGTCACCGTGCCCTTCGGCCTGCACCAGCGGCTGTGGCCGATCAAGTACATGATCTTCCTCCTGCTGTTCGGGCTGTCGCTGTACTCGCTGGCGGACGCCGAGCGCGCGGCGGAGGTGGAGCCGTTCAAGACCGCCATCATCCTGCACTTCGTCCGGGAGTGGTGGTTCGTCCTGTTCGCCGTGGCGCTGCTGGCGGCCGGGCTGTTCATCGAGCGCTTCTTCTGCCGCTACCTGTGCCCGCTGGGCGCCGCACTCGCCATCCCCGGCCGGCTGCGCATGTTCGACTGGCTGAAGCGCTACCGCGAATGCGGCAACCCCTGCCGGCGCTGCGCCAACGAGTGCCCGGTCCAGGCCATCCACCCGGACGGACAGATCAACCCCAACGAATGCATCCAGTGCCTGCACTGCCAGGTGCTCTATCACCACGACCGCAAGTGCCCGGTGGTGATCCAGAAGCGCCTGAAGCGCGAGCGCCGCGAGGCATCCGCCGACACCGCACTCGCGGCCAAGCCGCGCGAGGCGGTGCTGACCACCGACCCCGCCAGCGGCGCGCTGACCATGCGCCCGCGGGCGGACTGAAGAACCACTCAACCAAGAACCCTGCGAACCACCAGGCCCCACCTCGGGGCGCACTTCGAGGAGCGACGACAGATGTCGAAGAACGAGGACAAGCCGGCTGGCATGAACCGGCGCGATCTGCTGGGCGGAACCGCCAAGGCCGCCGTGATGGCGGGCGTCGTGGGCGCGGTCGGCGGCGGTGCCGCCATGTCGGCCGGCGGCTCGCTGCTGGGGGCATCCCCGGCCCAGGCCGCCACCGCGTCGAACGCCAAGTACGAGGTGAAGCCGGGCGACCTCGACGAGTACTACGTCTTCCACTCCGGCGGCCATTCGGGCGAGCTGCGCATCCTCGGCGCGCCCAGCATGCGCGAACTGCACCGAATCCCGGTGTTCAACCGCTGCAGCGCGTCCGGCTGGGGCCAGACGAACGAGAGCCTGAAGATCCTGACCGAGGGCCTGTCGGACGAGACGAAGAAGTTTCTGGCCAACAAGGGCGGCAACTGGCTGAACGGCGACCTGCACCACCCGCACATGTCGTTCACCGACGGCACCTACGACGGCCGCTACATCTTCGTGAACGACAAGGCGAACACCCGCGTCGCCCGCATCCGCGCCGACATCATGAAGGTGGACAAGGTCATCGAGATCCCGAACGTCTCGGCGATCCATGGACTGCGCCTGCAGAAGTACCCGCGCACCGGCTACGTCTTCGCCAACGCCGAGCAGATCGTGCCGATGCCGAACGACGGCAAGAACATCGATCCGAAGAACTACCGCACGCACTTCTCCGCCATCGACGGCGACACCATGAAGGTGGCGTGGCAGGTGTGGGTCGACGGCAACCTCGACAACACCGAGGCCGACTACCAGGGCAAGTACGCCTTCTCCACCTGCTACAACTCGGAAGGCGGGGTCACCACCGCCGAGATGACCGCGAACGAGCAGGACTGGATCGTCGTCTTCAACATCAAGCGCATCGAGGAGGCCGTGAAGGCCGGCAAGGCGCAGGTGATGAACGGCGTGCCGGTGGTGGATGGGCGCCACGGCTCCCCCTTCACCCGCTACATCCCGATCCCGAACAGCCCGCACGGCATCAACGCCGCCCCGGACGGCATCCACGTGACGGTCAACGGCAAGCTGTCACCGACCGTCTCGGTGATGGACGTGCGCAAGCTGGACGACCTGTTCGACGACAAGATCAAGCCGCGCGACGCCATCGTGGCCGAGCCGAAGCTGGGCCTCGGGCCTCTGCACACCGCCTATGACGGGCGCGGCAACGCCTACACCACCCTGTTCCTGGACAGCCAGGTGGTGAAGTGGAACATCGACAAGGCGGTGCGCGCCTACAAGGGCGAGAAGGTCGACCCGATCGTCCAGAAACTGGACGTGCACTACCAGCCCGGCCACCTGCACTCCTCCATGGGCCAGACCAAGGAGGCCGACGGCAAGTGGCTGATCGTGCTGAACAAGTTCTCCAAGGACCGCTTCCTCAACGTGGGTCCGTCGAAGCCGGAGAACGACCAGCTCATCGACATCTCGGGCGACGAGATGAAGTTGGTGCACGACGGTCCGACCTATGCCGAGCCGCACGACACGCTGATCGTCCACCGCTCCAAGGTGAACCCGAAGAGCGTGTTCGACCGCAACGACCCGATGTGGGAAGACGCCCGCAAACAGGCCAAGGCGGACGGCGTGGTGCTGGAGGACGATGCCAAGGTGATCCGCGACGGCAACAAGGTGCGCGTCTACATGTGGCAGCGCGCCCCGGCCTACGGCCTTGAGGAGTTCACCGTGAAGCAGGGCGACGAGGTGACGCTCTACGTCACCAACATGGACGATGTGGACGACCTGACGCATGGCTTCACGCTGAGCAACCACGGCATCGCCATGGAGATCGGCCCGCAGCAGACCTCCTCGGTCACCTTCGTGGCCGAGCGGCCGGGCGTGCACTGGTACTACTGCCAGTGGTTCTGCCACGCGCTGCACATGGAGATGGGCGGCCGCATGATCGTCGAGCCGCGGGCGGTGTAAAGCCCACGACGTTGGGTTTTCGCTCACGCTCAACCCAACCTACCGGTTCGCCGTAGGTTGGGTTGAGGCGGAGCCGAAAACCCAACGTCGCCCTTCCATCACATCAAGGTCCCCCATGCCCCACCTCCCCCTCCTCCTCGGCACGGCGTTGTTGGCGCTGGCGGCCTCGGCCGCCGGGGCGGCGACGGTGGACGTGGCGCCGGGCGCGCTGCAGGCCGCACTCGACGCGGCGTCCGCCGGCGACACCCTGGTGTTGGCTCCCGGCACGCATCCGGGACCGGTGACGGTACGCACGCCCGTCACGCTGCAGGGCACGGCCGGCGCGGTGATCGACGGCAGGGGCAAGGGCAGCACGCTCACCATCTTCGCGCCCGACGTCACCGTGCGGGGCCTGGAGGTGCGCAACTCCGGCATCAGCCTGTTCGAGCAGAACGCCGGCATCTTCCTGGGCAAGGAGGCGCACCGCGGCGTGATCGAGGACAACCGGCTGGTCGACAACCTGATCGGCATCTACGCCTGGGGGTCCAACGACACGCTGATCCGCCGCAACGACGTCACCGGGCGCACCGACCTGCGCGTGGCCG
This sequence comes from Azospirillum sp., assembly GCA_035629155.1. GTDB lineage: Bacteria > Pseudomonadota > Alphaproteobacteria > Azospirillales > Azospirillaceae > Azospirillum. The sequence goes on from DASPIO010000319.1 coordinate 18,275, forward strand.
AGCGCGGCAACGGCATCCAGATCTGGAACGCGCCGGGCACGAAGATCCTGGACAACCACGTGCGTGACGGGCGCGACGGCGTGTTCACCACCACGTCCAAGCGCAACGTCTTCTCCGGCAACCGGTTCGAGCGCGTGCGCTTCGCCGTGCATTACATGTACACAAACGATTCCGAGGTCTCCGACAACGTCTCCGTCGGCAACGACGTGGGCTATGCCATCATGTATTCGAACAATCTGGTGATCCGGAACAACCGCTCGAAGGGCGACATCGAGCACGGGATGCTGCTGAACTACGCCAACTCGGCGCGCATCGAGGGGAACGTGGTGGACGGGCGTTTCGCCACGGACCAGAGCGGCGAACGCGAGACCGTGGCCGACAGCGACATCCCGCGTGACACCGAAAGCCTGGACGGCGCCAAGCGGTCCGGCACCTGGAAGTGCGTCTTCATCTACAACGCCAACAAGAACCGCTTTGCCGGCAACCGGTTCGAGGGGTGCGAGATCGGCGTGCACTTCACCGCCGGGTCGGAGCGCAACGTGATGACCGGCAACGCCTTCGTGAACAACCGCACGCAGGTGAAGTACGTCGGCACCCGCTTCCTGGACTGGTCGGAGAAGGGGCGCGGCAACTACTGGTCCGACAACGCCGCCTTCGACCTGAACGGCGACGGCATCGCCGACGAGGCGTACCGGCCGAACGACGT
>DASPIO010000320.1:0-5514 GCA_035629155.1 Azospirillum sp.
GTCGTCGCCGAGACGCCGATCGACAAGGCGGTGCCGCTGGAGGTGTGGCGCAAGGGCAAGCCGGTGACCGTGCAGGTCAAGGTCGGCGAGCTGGAGGCGGCCGAGGAGTCCGGCCTGCTCGCCAACGTGCCGGAGGACCAGAGCCAGCGGCCCCAGGGCCAGGCGCCCAAGACCACGGAGGCGCTGGGCCTGAAGCTCACCAACATCTCGCCCGAGATGCGCCAGCAGTTCGACCTGAAGCCGGAGCTGAAGGGCGTGGTGGTGACCGAGGTGCAGAACGGCTCGCCGGCTTCCGAAAAGGGCATGCGCGCCGGCGACGTCATCATCGAGGTCGGCCAGGAAGAGGTGAAGACCCCGGCCGATGTCACCGCCAAGCTCCAGAAGGCGCGCGACCAGGGCAAGAAGTCGATCCTGCTGCTGGTGGACCGCCAGGGCGACCTGCGCTTCGTGGCGCTGCCGCTCGGCAAGGGCTAAGCGCAAGCACGGCTGTGGATGCGGAAACGGCGCCGGTGGTGTACCATCGGCGCCGTTTCTCTTTTCGCGCGAGCCCGGCCGGCCGATGACGGACGCATCCATCCTCGCTCTCCTGCAGGATTCGCTGGCGCGCATCGCCCAGGGACTGCTGGTCGTCGACCGCGACCTGCGCGTGGTGTTCACCAACGCCGCCTACCGCGCTCTGTTCGACGTGCCGGACGCGCTGGTGGTGCCTGGGCGCCCGCTGGCCGATCTGATGCGCCATCTGGCCGTGCGCGGTGAGTACGGCCCCGGCGATATCGAGCGCCTGATCGAGGAGCGCACCGCCCCGGCGCGCAACGGTGCCCCGTGGTCCATGGACCGCCAGCGCCCCGACGGCAGCTTCCTGCACATCACCGGCACCACGCTGGAGAGCGGCGGCTATGTCTTCACCTTCACCGACGTGACCGAGCGTGTGCTGGGGGCCGCACGGCTGGAGGCGACCGTGGCGGCGCGCACCGAGCAGCTCCGCCACGCCAAGGAGCAGGCCGAGGCCGCGCTGGCCACGCTGCGCCGCACGCAGGAACGGCTGGTGCAGGCGGAGAAGATGGCGGCGCTTGGCCTACTGGTGTCCGGCGTCGCGCACGAGATCAACACGCCCGTCGGCAACATCCTCACCGCCGCCTCTTTCCTGGAGGAGCGGCTGGCGGCGGTCCAGAGCGCCTTGGGCGCCGACCTGGGGGAACCGCTGGAGGCGGCCCGCCTCATCCTCGACGACGCGTCGCGCACCGCCGGGCTGGTCGACGCCTTCAAGCGCGTGATGGTCGACACCGGCGGGGACGAGCGGCGGTCCTTCGACCTGGGAGCGGTCGTCGCCGGTGCGCTGGCCGAGCCGGGCGCCGACCTGGGCCGCACCGGCCACCGCGTGGCGCTGTCCTGCCCCGACGGCATCGCCATGGACAGCTACCCGGCATCGCTGGTGCGCGTGCTGAACCAGCTTCTCGTAAACTCGCTGGTGCACGGCTACGAAAAGGGGCGGACGGGCACCCTGGCGCTCACCGTCGCGCGCGACGGCGATCGGGTCGAGTTGCGCTACACCGATGACGGCCGTGGCATCCCGGCTGAACTCCGGGCGCGCATCTTCGACCCGTTCTTCACCACGCGGCGCGGCGCCGGCGGCATGGGGCTGGGCCTGCACATCGTCTACAACCTGGTGGTCGGCCGCCTGGGCGGCGAGATTTCCGTGTTCGAGCCGGTCCCGCGCGGCGCCGGCTTCCTCATCCGCCTGCCGTTGGTGGCGCCGTAACCGTTCCCTTACCCCTCGGTGATCTCCGACGCGCGGTAGCCCTGGGCGTAGAGCAGCGCGGTGAGGTCGCCGTGGTCGATGCGGGCGCGCGCCTCGGCGGCGACCGCCGGTTTGGCGTGGTAGGCGATGCCCAGGCCGGCGGCCAGCAGCATCGGCAGGTCGTTCGCCCCGTCGCCGACCGCCAGCGTCTCCACGACCGGCACCTGCCGGGCGCCGGCGAACTCCAGCAGCGCGTCCAGCTTGGAGGTCTTGTCGAGGATCGGCTCCACGGCGCGGCCGGTCAGCTTGCCGTCCACCACTTCCAGGTCGTTGCCGCGATCCTCGTCGAAGCCGACCCAGTCGCGCACCTTGCGCGTGAAACAGCGGAAGCCGCCGGACACCAGAACGCAGAAGGCGCCGTTGGCGCGCATGGTGGCGAGCAGCGCGCGGGCGCCCGGCATCAGCTCGGCGCGCACCCACACCTCGTCCAGCACGTGCTCCGACAAACCCTCCAGCAGCGCCACGCGCTCGCGCACCGCGCCCTTGAAGTCGATCTCGCCGTTCATGGCGCGCGCGGTGATGGCGGCGATGTGGTCCTTGAGGCCGACGTAGTCGCCCAGTTCGTCCAGCATCTCCTGCTGGATGATGGTGGATTCCATGTCGGCCACCAGCAGGCGCTTGCGCCGGCCGGCGCGCGGCTGCGCCACGACGTCCACCGGCAGGCCGCCCAGCGCGTGGCGCGCCGCGGCCTCCGCCTGTTCCGGCGCCAGGAAGTCGAAGGGCAGGTCGCAGGCGGCCCCCGACGCCAGCCAGTCCGGCTTCGCGGCGTCGGCGCCCAGCCCGGCGAGGGCCGCCCGCACGGCGTGCGCGGCCTCGTCGTTCAGGACGGCGGTTGTCGGGCTGGCGATCAGCGTGAGGACGCAGGGGAGCGAAGCGGGCATGGCGGCGGACCGGCGTGATGGAAGGCGCGGCGCTCCCCTAGCACAGAGCGGGCGGGGTGAGAAACGTTCTTGGTGAAACCGCGCGCGGTCCCGTAGGTTGGGTTGAGGCGAAGCCGAAAACCCAACGTGTCCGCGTTGCAAGGAATGTTGGATTTTCGCTGGCGCTCAACCCAACCTGCAACGTGTTTTTGATCGTGAAACCTGTCGTCATCATCGGCGGCCCCACCGCCTCGGGCAAGTCGGCGCTGGCGGTCGACGTGGCACTGGCGTTCGGCGGCACCGTCATCAACGCCGACAGCATGCAACTCTATCGCGAGCTGGACGTGCTCACCGCGCGGCCGGGCGCGGACGACCTCGCGCGCGTGCCGCACCGGCTGTACGGCGTGCTGCCGGGCGCAGAGCGCGGCTCGGCGGCGCGCTGGCGGACGATGGCGCTGGACGAGATCGCCGCCGCGGACGCGGAGGGCCGGGTGCCCGTGGTCGTCGGCGGCACCGGCCTGTACCTGCGCGCGCTGATGGAGGGGCTGAGTGCCGTGCCGTCCGTGCCGGACGAGGTCCGCCGTGCCGCGCACGAGCGCCTCAAGGAGCTTGGCGGCGAGGCGCTCCGGGCCGAGCTGGTGGCGCGCGATCCCGCCATGGCTCGCCTCGCTCCCGGCGACACCGCGCGCCTGACCCGCGCGTGGGAGGTGCTGGAGGCAACCGGCCGGCCCCTGTCGGAATGGCAGGCGGAGAGCGCCGAGGGGCCGCCGCCCGGCCTGTCCTTCCACATCGTCGTCCTGGAGCCGCCGCGCGCGGATCTTTATGAGCGCTGCGACCGACGCTTCGTGACGATGCTGGAGCAGGGGGCGCTGGACGAGGTGCGGCGTTTGGACGCGCTGGGCCTCGATCCGGCGTTGCCGGTGATGAAGGCGCTGGGCGTGCCCGAACTGCGCGCGCACCTGCACGGCGCGATGACGCTGGACGAAGCCGTCGCGAAAGGGCAGCAATCCACCCGCAACTACGCCAAGCGGCAGGGCACCTGGTTCCGCCACCAGCTTGCGGCCCGGCCGTTGTCGTCGATTGCGGCGGGGGCGGCGCATGGCTGCCATGCCGTGCCGGCCCTCTACACCGAAAATGTCCGTGATGCCATCCTGCGCACCCTTGATATGACTGTGCGCATCTGAGTTCTGGGGAGACCGAAAGTGACGCTGGAGTGGGAGAAGCTGTTCGCCGGCCGCGTGGCCGGCATGAGCGCGTCGGAGATCCGCGAGCTGCTGAAGCTGATCGACCGGCCGGAGATCATCTCCTTCGCCGGCGGCATCCCGGATGCCGACAGCTTCCCGTCCGCCGCCATCGCGCGCGCCTATGAGAAGGTCTTTCAGTCCAACACCGGCGTCGGCGGTGCGCTCCAGTACACGATCAGCGAGGGCTACACGCCCCTGCGCGACTGGCTGTGCGGCTACATGGACCGCAAGGGCGTGCGCATCGGCCCGGACGAGGTGCTGATCACCAGCGGCTCGCAGCAGGCGCTGGACTTCCTGGGCAAGCTGCTCATCGGCCCCGGCGACCTCGTGGCGGTGACCAAGCCTACCTACCTGGGCGCCCTCCAGGCGTTCTCGCCGTACGAGCCCACGTACGTCTCCATCGCCATGGACGAGGAGGGGCCGGTGCTGGCCGACCTCGAGGCGGCGCTGGCGCGCAAGCCGAAGTTCCTCTACCTCGTGCCCGACTTCCAGAACCCCAACGGCACCACCGTGTCGCTGGAGCGCCGCAACGCCATCGTCGAGCTGTGCGCCGAGGCCGGCGTGCCGATCATCGAGGACGCGGCCTATGCCGAGCTGCGCTACGACGGCGAGTTCCTGCCGTCGCTGGCCGGCCTCGACGCGGCGCGCAACGGCGGGGTGCCGGGGCAGGTCATCCACTGCGGTTCCTTCTCCAAGACCATGGTGCCGGCGTTGCGCGTCGGCTGGGTCAGCGCGCCGAAGGACGTGATCAACCGGCTGGTGCTGATGAAGCAGGCGGCCGACCTGCACACCTCCACCATCAACCAGATCGTGCTGCACGACGTGGTGTCGGAGATCTTCGACAGCCACGTGAAGCGCCTGCGCGTCGTCTACAAGGAGCGGCGCGACACCATGCTGGCAGCGCTGGCGGAGTTCATGCCGGCCGGCGTGACCTGGACCAAGCCGCAGGGCGGCATGTTTGTGTGGATCGAGCTGCCCGAGGGCATGTGCGGCACCGAGCTGCTGGCCCGCGCCATCAAGGAGGCGAACGTCGCCTTCGTGCCGGGGGCCGCGTTCTTCCCCGACCGCTCGGGGCGCAACACCATCCGCCTCAGCTTCTCCGCCACCAAGCCGGAGCGCATCCGCGAAGGCATCCGCCGCCTCGCCGACCTCCTCGTACGGGTATCCGCCTGACCCCCGCGCCGGCATACGCCCTGCCCACGGCCGCCCCACGGCGGCCGGCGGGCAGGGCGTTGCTTCGTTCACGCAATAAACGGAAAAGCCGCGACAAAAAAACTTTGCACTAATTCGCGAAAGCCATTGACCTTCGCCCGGCCTTTTGTCTAGGTTTCCGCTCCCGGTCCGCCGCCGCAGGGGGTAACCCCTTGTTTTAACTGTGTGCGGGTGCAGCGAACCGGGGACAGCGAACGGGCCGCCCGTGCGACGGGGGCCAGCAACGAAGGTCGAAAACTATGGCTGAGCAGAAGCTGACCGGCGCGCAGATCGTCATCAAGGCCCTGAAGGACCAGGGCGTCGACATCATCTTCGGCTATCCCGGCGGCGCCGTACTCCCGATCTACGACGAGCTGTTCAAGCAGAACGACCTTCGCCACATCCTCGTACGGCACGAACA
>DASPIO010000321.1:0-24927 GCA_035629155.1 Azospirillum sp.
CAGGGCCCAGCCGAAGCGGTTCTTCAGGCTGAGCGACTGGGCGACGCCACCGGCGGCCGACTTGCTGTAGAACAGCGAGTAGTTGATGCCGGCGCCGACGTACGGGCTGACGCGCTCCTTGGTGAAGAAGTGGTACTGCACGGTCAGGGTCGGCGGCAGCAGCCAGGTCTTGCCGACGTTCACTTCGCCCAGGACGGTGCTGGCGGTGATCTTGTGGCGGGTGGTGCCGGCGATCAGCTCAGCGGCGATGTTGTCGGTGATGAAGTACGAGAAGTCGAGTTCCGGGGTCCAGCCGTTGCCGACGTGGCCCTGGCCGATGTTGACGCCGCCCAGGGTCAGGTCGGCCTTCTCCTGCGGCAGGGCGCCGACGGCGCGGGCGCGGATCAGGATGTCGCCGGCCGACTTGCCCTTGAAGTCCTGCGCGGTGGCGGTGGTGGCGAAGGCGGCGACGGCGGTGGTCGCCAGCAGGGCGGCGGCGGCGCGCTTCAGGAAAGTCATTGGATCTGCTCCCACAGCATGGTCGGGTTTGTTTGATCGCGGTCTGCGTGTTGACCGTGGTGTAACAGAGTTTTTGCCCGCTCGCTAGGCAGCCCGCAACCATTTCGACGCACTGTTGCGGCAATGAGACAGCGACGCAACGCCGCAGGGACAAGGGTTTAGCGCCCCTGCTATTGCTTTGTAATCACACTATTAGAGTAGGCTTATTGTGCGCGGGGCGGCGTCGACTGCGGCACTTGGGCCAGACAGTTCTGCACGATCGCGCCGCATTCGCCCAGGCTGCTGCCGCCGCTGTAAACGACCCGTTCGACCACGCCGTTGCGCAGGGTGAAGGTCGCCTCGCAGGCGTAGCTGCGCACGTCCGACGCGTAGGCCGGCCAGCCCCAGCCACCAAACCCCCATGGGCGCCAGGGTGCGGCGTAGAGGCTGCTCGCGGCGACGGGGTAGGAGACGATGCGGCCGGTCTGGTAGGTGAAGAACTCGCGGTTGTCCGCCACGGCCTGCCGCTCCGGTACCCCGGCGCAGGACAGCAGGGTGGATTTCTGCATGCCGACCAGCGCGCTTCGCGCGACGATGGCCTGATCGGCGGCGGGGTTGGCGCACGCCGTGATGCCGGCGGCCACAGCCGCCAGCCCGAGGCCCAGGCCCAGGCGTCGTACCGTCAGAGGAGTCGCAGTCACGGCGGTCACTCCCTTTGTCCTCACCGCCCTTTCATTCCTGCCTCAGGCGGGCGGGGGCCAGATCGGCGGCGGTGACGCCGAGCCGGGCCACGTCGGGCGGCACGCCGGCCCCGGTGATCAGCGACGCGGCCGTGCGCGCCAGCGCCGGCGCCATCTGGATGCCATAGCCGCCCTGGCCGGCCAGCCAGAAGAAGCCGTCGGTCGCGTCGTCGAACCCGGCCACCGGGATCTTGTCCGCGACGAAGCTGCGCAGGCCGGCCCACCTGTGGCTGATACGGCGAACATGGAATCGGGCGACTTGTTCCACGCGGTCGATGGCGAGCGCCACATCCAGCTCCTCCGGCTGCGCGTCGCAGGGCTCGACCGGCGTCTCGTCGGCCGGGGAGGCGAGCAGGCGCCCGGCCTCCGGCTTGAAGTAGAAGGTCTCGTCGACGTCGATCACCATCGGCCACGTCGGGAGCCCCGCGGCGTGTCCCGGCTCGTCGAGGACGGGATCGAAGGTCGCCACGGTGCGCCGCTTCGGCACCAGCCCCACCGGCGGCACGCCGGCCAGCCCGGCCAGGGCGTCCGCCCACGCCCCGGCGGCGTTGACCAGCACCGGGGCGGCGAACACGCCGGCCGCCGTCTCCGCCACCCACAGCCCGTCGTGGCGCGCCAGCGCGGTCACGCCCGCGTCGGTCACCACCGCGCCCCCGCGCGCCTTCAGCGCGCGCAGATAGCCGTGATGGATGGCGTGCACGTCCATGTCCATGGCGTCCGGCTCCCACACCGCGCCGGCCACGCGGTCGTCGCGCAGCACCGGGCAGCGTTCCAGCGTGCGCGCGGTGTCGAAGCGCTCGACCGTCGGGGTCAGCCGCCGCGCCTGTTCGAAGGCCGCGTCCACCGTCGCCTGCTGGTCGGCGCGGCCGACCAGCAGCACGCCGCGCGGGGTGAGCAGCGGGTGCTCGGCGAATCCGGCGGGCGGTTGCCTGTAGAAATCCCAGCTCGCCACCGTCAGCGCCCGCACCACCGCATGGCCGTAGGTCTGCGTGTAGAGCGCGGCGGAGCGGCCGGTGGCGTGGTAGCCCGGCTGCCCCTCCCGCTCCAGCACCAGCACGCGCCCGTGCGCCGCCAGTTCGCAACCCACCGAGGCGCCCGCCATGCCGGCGCCGATGACGAGGAAATCCGCGCGTTCCAAGGTCCTGTCCCCTTCTCCTGAGCGGTCCAGGATGCGGCCGGCGCGGCCGGCAGGCAAGGGCCGAAGGGCGGGTTGTGGGCGCGGCGCGGTTCCCACTACAATCGTTCGTGGTAGGGGGCCGGCCGTCGCGGTCGGGCGCCCGGTTCCGCAGCGGAGGGCGCATGCCGGCCACCACGTTCGACAGCCTGCATCCCCAGGCGCGCGCCGTCGTCGGCGTGGTCGACTCCATCGAGGACGGTGTCGTCGGCACCGTCAGGGGCGTGATCGGCGGCGACGGCACCGACCACGACGACGACCCGACGCCGACGCCGGCCAGCACGAACTCCGGCGACTATGAGGTGGACGCCCTGCTGGTGGGCGACCCCTACCGCTGGAACATCGACTCCATGGTCGGCATGCCGGTGACGCTCACCTACAGCTTCATGGCGGGGACGCCGTCGTACTACGAACCGACCGAGGTGGTCGCCTTCCAGGCGTTCAACGACACCATGAAGCAGGCCGCCCGCGCCGCCCTGGCCGAGTGGTCGTCGGTCGCCAACGTCACCTTCGTCGAGGTGGCGGACACGGGGGACGGCGGGCAGATCCGCTTCGGCGCCGCCCGGCTGGACGAGCGCGTCGCCGCCTACGCCTACATTCCCGTCCCCAACGATCCGCGCGCCGGCGACGTCTGGGTCTCCACGGCCGCCGACGGCAACCTGGCGCCGGGTTTCGGCAGCTACGCCTACCTCACCTACATCCACGAGATCGGGCACGCCATCGGCCTCAAGCATCCCGGCGACTACGACGCCGGGGGCAACGGCGGGCTCGGCCCCTTCCTGCCGGCGTCGTTGGACAACACCGACCAGACGGTGATGTCCTACATCACCGGCAACGTGCGCTATCCCGCCGACCTCGGCCCGCTGGACGTCGACGCGGTGGCCTACCTGTACGGTCCCAAGACCGCCCGGACGATCGGCCACATGCAGGCGGGCGACGACCACCCCGACCGGCTGATCGGCGACGGCGCCGACAATGCGCTGATCGGCAACGGCGGCGACGACACGCTCTCCGCCGGAGCCGGCGACGACGGCCTGCTGGCCGGCCCCGGCAACGACCGCGCCGACGGCGGCGAGGGCGACGACCGGCTGTACGGCAACCAGGGCATGGACGACTTGGCCGGCGGTCTTGGCGACGACACGCTGTTCGGCGGCCAGGACGCCGACGGGGTGGATGGCGGCGGCGGCGCGGACCTGCTGTACGGCAATATGGGCGACGACACGCTTTACGGCGGGCAGGGCGCCGACCTGCTGTTCGGCGGCCAGGGCGCCGACACGATCGACGGCGGCGACGGCAACGACACCCTGCATGGCAACGCCGGCCATGACACGCTGACCGGCGGCAACGGCGCGGACGCCTTCCACGTCGGCCTGGGCCGCGACGTGGTCGTCGACTTCACGCACGGGACGGACCGGATCCACGTGGCGCGCGACACCGGCATCACCTCCGCCACCGACCTGCTGGCGCGGGCCACGGACGGTGCCGGGGGCGCGGTGATCGACCTGAACGCCGGCAACGGCGTGACCCTTGTGGGCGTGTTCAAGGCAGGGCTGAGCGCCGGGGACTTCGTGGTGGGGTAGGCTGGTTGGACGGGAGCCGAAGCGATACCTCGGCTTCCGGTGCCGGCGTGACGTTACAGACCCCACACCACGTCGTTGAACCAGTTGCTGGTGCCGCCGACGTTCAGGTATTCGATGCGCCCGACACCGGCGGCGCTGCCGCTCCAGAAGTCATGGATGAGGATGAACTCGGCCAAGTACCTGTCGGCCACGTCGGCGTCGGTTGTGACCAGGAGGTCATCGTAGTCCTCGCCGATCACATTGCCGCGGTAAAAGGCGAACTGGCTGACGTTGCTGACGCTCCCTATAGGCAGCGAGTCGTAGCGTCTGGTTCTTGGTCAGGGGTCAGACTGACCACGTTTTCCAGGCCGGGAGCTGGGCTTCCTCACGCCGTCTGCCGCAAGCGCCAAGGCGCTGCCATTAAGGGATCAGACGGCCCGACAAACCGGTGCCGGGCCGCCGTCGCTCCTACCCGAAGGAATGGTGCTCGCCTCCGGCTTTCGGCACTCTGACGGTGTTATACTCGGATCGCACTACAGCATTCGGCGAGATAATCCATGAGTGATCACAGTTGGTGTCAAATCTAGCTATCTTTGTCATGTCTTCATTGAAGATGCAAAGTGTCCATGTGCTGGCATCTTTCACAGCAGATGCCAAGCCGCTTGCAGAGAGATAGCGAGGCGGCCAACAAATATGCTCGGACCCGACAACCTGCAGCTCGTCGGGATTAATAGTGACACTATTTGCCTTTATGCGTTCAACTGCTTCTTTGACTTTTGCAAAATCTTCTTTCGTTATATTTGTCTTATTGGACAATCTGATGGCATTATTCGTAATAGAATATACACCTGCAATTCCACCTATGATTTCAAAAAGAGCTCCCATTGTCTTTGCTTCGCTGGCCAGCGTACCGATAACATTAAGATTGAAAGTAAGCACAGATTGTATGACATCTACAACTAACCAGTCTTTATTCGGAGTCGCGAGTACGTAAAATTTTTCGTTAGTGCCGTTGTAGGCATGTATCTTTGATTTTGGACCACTTTCGATTAATGCATCAATCTTTTTGTCTGCGCTTTGTAGGACTTCTAGGGTTCTCCTTGTTTCCGGCGTTTCTTCAATTCCAGCTACTTTAGCCAGCTCATGAAACGCGTTGCCTAAAAAAGAGCCGATGGAAGACATGTCAATCTCCGTATGTTTCAGACCATACTGTCGTAATGTGATACACATATATGAGCAAGCATATTCATGAGACCCAACCCACGCGGTTGCAGCGCCGAAGCGTTGCAGATCACCAATCACCACGTCCAGCAGGTGCTGGTCGCCATGGCATTTCGCAAGACGCTTCCCGTTGGCCTTCGCCTGCTGCCCGAGGCGAAGGCCGCCTTGGAGAAGGCAGCGGAGGAGGATGATTGGTCGCTGTCGTCGATGATGGAACGCATCATCAAGCGGTGGCTGGTGGAGCACGACTACCTGCCCAAGAAGGAGCGCGGGTAGCATGGAGTGAGCGGGTGGCACGGATCGATGCCAATCCCATTCATCTGTGTTCATCTGTGTCAAAAACACAGCCTTCCGCTGGGCTTGTGCGGCGGAAGGCCGGGATTTTGACACAGATGAACACAGATAGACACAGACGAATATTATGGAGATTTATTCTTCACCCGTATCCATTCGTGCAAGAACCCGAGTTCGGAACTCTGGTGCATCGGTTTTCCATGATTCGAGCGAGTCATCGTAGGTTGGCGCCAAGCGCCGGCGCGGTCCAACGCCCGTTTCCGGGAAAAGAAATGCTGGACCGCGCCGCGCTTGGCACCAACCTACGATCCTCCCGTGCATCGTGATTGCCCGGGGCACGTCCCAATGATAGGATGAAAGTCCTTGAAATGGGGTGGAGACAGCCGTGGCGCGTTGTGCGGGAAATCCGTCCGAAGCCACTCGCTCCACAGCTCCGGCACGGCGCTCCGGAATGTTACGACCGGCTCCGAAGCGTATCGCCGCGTATCATCCGGTAACATTCGCCCCGGCGTCAGGCGACGCCGCGCAGTTCCTCGGCGCTCTGCAAGTCCACGCTGACCAGTTGCGAGACGCCGCGTTCGGCCATGGTCACGCCGAACAGGCGGTTGACGCGGGCCATGGTCAGGCGGTGGTGGGTGATGATCAGGAAACGCGTATTCCCCTCGCGCGCGATGTCGTCGACCAGATCGCAGAAGCGGCCGACGTTGGCCTCGTCCAGCGGCGCGTCCACCTCGTCCAGCACGCAGATCGGCGCGGGGTTGGAGCGGAACACGGCGAACAGCAGCGACAGCGCGGTCAGCGCCTGCTCGCCGCCCGACAGCAGCGAAAGCACCTGCAGCTTCTTGCCCGGCGGGCTGGCGTAGATCTCCAGGCCGGACTCCAGCGGGTCCTCGGCGTTCACCAGCTCCAGGTGCGCCTTGCCGCCGCCGAACAGGCGGGTGAACAGCTCCTGGAAATTGCGGTTCACCATGTCGAAGGAGGCGACCAGCCGTTCCCGCGCCTCGCGGTTCAGGCTGCCGATGCCCTGGCGCAGGCGGGCGATGGCGGCGATCAGGTCCTCGCGCTCGGCCTGGAGGCCGGTGATCTGCTGCTCCAACTCGGCCGCTTCCAGCTCGGCGCGCAGGTTGACCGGGCCCATGCCCTCGCGCTCGCGCACCAGCTTTTCCAGGCGCTGTTCGACACTGGTGGCATCCGGCAGCGGCTCGTCCTCGGCCACGCCGGCGGCGGCGCGCGTCTGTTCGGGGGCGCAGTCGAGCCGCTCGGCGATGCGCTCGGTCAGCGTCTGGCCTTGCTGCACGGCGGCCTGCACGGCGGCCTCGGCGTGCGCGCGCGCCTCGCGGGCGTCAGCAAGGCCGGATTCGGCCGATTTGAGCGCCTTCTCGGTCTCGCCCAGGCGGTTCTCGGCCTCGGCCAGCGCCTCGATGGCGCGCTTGCGGATGCGCTCGGCCTCGCTGATGCGGGACAGCAGGTCCTGCCGCTCCCCGGCGATCTCGGCCGGGCGGTCGGCCAGTTGCGTCATCTCGGCCGAAATGGCGTCGGCGCGCGCCTGCAGCTCCTCCACGCGCCCGCCGGCACCCTGGGAGCGGGTGGACCAGGAGGACATCTCGTGCTCGATGGCGTTGAGCCGCTGCCGGCGCGCCTGCGCCTCGCGGGTCAGGCGGTCCAGCGCGTTCTGCCGCTCGGCCGCGGTGGTGCGGTGCTCGGCCACGGTGGCGCGCAGGTCGTTCAGCCGGTCGCGGCCTTCGCGGGAATCGGGCAGGGTGTCGAGCGCGGATCGGGCATCGTCCAACTGCGCGTCGGCCTCCCGGCGGTCGGCCTCCAGCCGCTCGATGCCCTCCACCAGGGCGGCCAGCCGGGAGCGCGCGGCGTCCGCCTCGCGCGCCAGCTTGGCGTGGCGGTCGCGGGTGGCGTTCAATGCCGTGAAGGCGTCGCGCACCGCGTCGCGGGCGCGGCGGTCGCGCTGGGCGGCGTCCTCGGCGGCGCGCTTGGCCTCGTCCAGCGCCGCGCGGGCCAGTTCGACCTGTTCCTCGGCGGCGTCCAGTTGCTCGCGGATCTCGCGCAGGCGGTTGCGCTGCCTCAGGCGCACGGCCGCCGCCGTGGGCGCGCCGGCCTGCACGGTCAGCCCGTCCCAGCGCCATGCCGCCCCGTCGCGGCTCACCAGGATCTGCCCGACCGACAGGGTGGGGGCGAGGTGGGCGCCGTCGGCGCCGTCCTCCACCACCGCGATGGTGGACAGGCCGCGCGTCAGCGCCGCCGGCCCCTGCACGCGGCCGGCCAGCGGCTCGGCGCCGGCGGGCAGAGGAGCGGGGGAGTCGAGCGGCGGCAGGGTGCGCCAGTGCACGGGCGCCGACTCGTCCAGGGGTGCCGTCAGCGCGTCGCCCAGCGCCGCTGCCAGCGCGCCCTCGTAGCCGGGGGCCACGGTGACCGCGTCGATCAGCGGGGGAAAGTCGCCCGACATGCCGGCGGCCAGCAGCTCGGCCAGCGCCTTCTCTTCCGCCTTGAGTTTGGTGCGGGCGGACTCGGCGGCCTGCACCGCGTCGCGGGCGCGAGCCTGGGCGGGCTCCGAGTCCATCTTGGCGCGCTCGGCGGCCTCGGCGGCCTCGCGGGCCTCCTCCAGGCGCTGCTCGGCCAGCTCGACGGCCAGTTCGGCCTCGGCCACGTCGCCGCGCGCGGCGATCTCCTGCTCGATGGATGCCCGCTGCACGTGCTGCTCGCCGATGCGGCGGGTCAGGCCGGCGACGCGGGTCTCCAGATCGGCCAGTTGGCGCTGCGTGGCGGCGCGCTTGGCCTCGTCGGCGGCCACCTGTTCGGTCAGACGGGTCAGCTCGCGGTCCAGCGCGTCCACCGCCTCGCGCGCCTCGGCCAGCGCCTCGCGCGCGGCTTCCTCCAGCATCTCCTCGTCGGCCTGGGCTTCCAGAAGACGCTCGCGCTCCTCCTCCAGGCGTTCCAGCGCGCTGCCGGCGTCGGCGGCCAGCGCCTGCTCGCGCCCGAGGTCGCCGTCGATCTGCCGCAGCCACTGCTGCAGGGACCGCTGGTGCTCGGCGACGCGGCGCTCCTCCGCGTCCAACTGCTCTTTGGCGATGACGAGGCGCTGCAGCGCGGCGGCGGCGGCGGCCTCGGCCTGCCGCTTTTCGGGCAGGCCGGCGGCGTCCTCCGTGCGCTTCGTGGTGAGCTGGGTGACGGCCAGCATCAGCTCCCGCACCCGGCCTTCGGCGGTGGCGAAGGATGCCCGGGCGCGTTCCAGGTCGGCCTGCGCCGCGACCCAGCGCAGGTGCCAGAGGATGGCCTCCGCCTTGCGGATGTGTTCGGAGAGGTTGCGGTAGCGGGCGGCCTGCCGGGCCTGCTTCTTCAGGCTCTGGAGCTGGGTGTCCATCGCCCCGACGACGTCGTCGAGGCGTGTCAGGTTGGTCTCGGCCGCGCGAAGCCGCAGCTCCGCCTCGTGCCGGCGGGAGTGCAGGCCGGTGATGCCGGCCGCCTCCTCCAGCAGCATGCGGCGGTCCTGCGGCTTGGCGTTGATGATCTGCCCGACCTTGCCCTGGCTGACCAGGGCCGGCGAGTTGGCGCCGGCCGCGTTGTCGGCGAACAGCAACTGCACGTCGCGCGCCCGCACCAGCTTGCCGTTGATGCGGTAGTCGGAGCCGGAGCCGCGCTCGATCCGGCGGGTCACTTCCAGATCGTCGGCCTCGTTGAAGCCGGCCGGGGCGGTGCGCGAGCGATTGTCGATGGCCAGCGCCACCTCGGCCAGATTGCGCGCCGGGCGGTTGGACGTGCCGCCGAAGATGACGTCGTCCATGTCGCCGCCGCGCATCTTCTTGGCCGAGGTCTCGCCCATGACCCAGCGCAGCGCCTCGACCAGATTCGACTTGCCGCAGCCGTTGGGGCCGACGATGCCGGTCATACCCGGTTCGATGACCAGCTCCGTCGGGTCGACGAACGACTTGAAGCCGGTCAGCTTGAGACGCGTGAAGTGCACCGCCGGAGGACCTTACTTCTTGGTCAGCTTGTCGATGGCCTCGGCGAACTTCTCGAACGGCTGGGCGCCGGTGATGCGCGCGGCCCCGTCGTTCAGGATGAAGGTCGGCGTCGACTCGACCTTGTACTTGGCCTGACCGTCCATGTAGAAGCCGAGCACGCCGGCCTCCAGGTCCTTGTTGGCCCAGCAGGCGTTGATGGTGGCCTCGCTCAGGCCGGCCAGCTTGCCGTAGGTCATCAGGGCCACGGACGGGTCCTTGGCCCGCGACCACTGTCCCAGGTTCTTGAACAGCACGTCGAGCAGCGGGTAATAGCGCTCGGCCGGCGCGCAGCGGGCCATCATGGACGCCTTAAGCGCCCACTGGTCGAAGGGGAAATCGCGGAAGATCAGCTTGGCCTTGCCGGTGTCGATGTAGGCTTCCTTGAGCTTCGGCAGCGTCTCGGTGTGGAAGGTGGCGCAGTGTGGGCAGGTCAGCGACGAATAGTCGATGATCGTCACCGGCGCGTCGGCCTTGCCCAGCACGCGGTCGGCCAGCGCCGCCTGCGTGTCGATCGCCTGCGCGGCGGCGGGAAGGGCGCCGGCGGCGGTGACCAGGGCCAGCACCAGCAGGGCTGCAAACGCTTCTACGTATCGGCGCACGTTGGCCTCCTGAATACCAGATGTTGACGTTATACGGGGAAGGCGGGATCGGCGGCAAGCCCCCGCGCGGGGATGGTCAGCGCTTCCTGCTGCCCAGAATGGAGCGGCCGAAGCGTTCCAGCGATGCCCGCAGGCCGTCGTCCTCGATGGTGGAGGTGGCGCCCATGACCGCCAGTTCCTCGTCCATCGACAGCGCGCGCGGCTGCGGGGCGCGCGGAGCCGGGGTCATCGGCACGGCGGCGTGCACCAGCCGGATGCGCGACACCGCGCGGTAACCGAAGAAGCCGTTGATCTTCTCGATGATCAGCGGCTCCAGATGCTGAAGCTCCAAAGCGATGGCGCCCATGGCGCGGATGTGCAGCGTCGCGTCCTCGCGCTTGCCGCGCGGGAAGGCCAGCTTCTCGGGCGCGGTGCGCAGAGAGAGCTGGTGGCCGACGATGCTCGGCCATTCGGTGATCAGCGCGCCGAACGCCAGGCCGCGCTTGCCCAGCGCCTTGCCGGCCACGTCGGGCACCGTCCGGCCGATGAGTCGGGGTCCTGCCATGGGGGTTCCGTTGCGATCCGTTGCCGAAGAAACGCTTCAGCGCCTCTTCCATCTCCTCACGGGATGGTGTCGATTTCGTGGTGGCCGCCACAGCCTAGCGCAGGCGCCGCCGCCGATCCACCACCGCCGGCTCCCACTTTCGTCAGCGGCCGTGACGCCCTATGTCTTGGGGCCATGCGAACCGACTTTCCCGCCGCCGAGCGGCTGCTCTCCTGGTACGACCGCCATCGCCGCGACCTGCCCTGGCGCGCCCCGCCGGGCCGCCGGACGGCCCCCTACCGCGTCTGGCTGTCGGAGATCATGCTCCAGCAGACCACCGTACCGGCCGCCGCCCCCTACTTCCTGGCCTTCACCGGACGCTGGCCGACGGTGGAGGATCTGGCGACCGCCAGCCTGGACGAGGTGCTGGTGGCATGGGCGGGCCTCGGCTACTACGCCCGCGCCCGCAACCTGCACAAATGCGCGCGCGTGGTGGCGCAGGAGCACGGCGGACGCTTCCCGGAAACGGAGGCCGCGCTTCTGGAACTGCCGGGCGTGGGCGCCTACACCGCCGCCGCCATCGCCGCCATCGCCTTCGACCGGCCGGCCACGGTGGTGGACGGCAACGTCGAGCGGGTGATCGCCCGCGTCTTCGCGGTGGAAGAGCCGCTGCCCGGCGCGAAGACGAAGCTGCGCGCGCTGGCTGCCACGCTGACGCCAAGGCAGCGGCCGGGCGACTACGCGCAGGCGATGATGGACCTGGGCTCCGGCGTATGCACGCCCCGCAAGCCCAAGTGCATGCTCTGCCCGCTGGCCGAGGCGTGCGAGGCGCGCGCCGCCGGCATCCAGGAACGACTGCCGCGAAAATCCGCCAAGGCCGACAAGCCGACGCGGCGCGGCGTCGCCTACTGGCTGATCAACCCGGACGGTGCCGTGCTGCTGCGCCGACGCGCGGAGGACGGCTTGCTGGGGGGCATGACGGAGGTGCCGTCCACCGGCTGGACGGAAGGGGCGGCGCCCGACGCGCGGGCGGTGGAGCGCGCGGCACCGCTGCCGGCGCCGTGGCGGGCGCTGCCCGGCGTGGTTCGCCACACTTTCAGCCATTTTCACCTGGAACTTGGGGTCATCGCCGCCCGTGCCGGGGAGGACTGGGCGCGCGCCGACGGGATCTGGGTGCCGCTCGACCAGCTTGGCGGGCAGGCTCTGCCGTCGGTGATGCGCAAGGTCGTCCGTCACGCGCTGGCGCACGCCTGATACGGCCGGCGCCTGAAGGCTTCGTCCGTATCACCCTCTCCCCCCTTGCTGCGCAAGGGGCTGCCTGGTTTGACCGGCGGCGCTCGATGGAAGCGATCAGGCGCCGCCGGTATGACCTGCCCTCGTCCGGGAACCGCACGATGCTGCTGCGCGCGTTCGTCGTTCTGTTGCTGTCCGCCGTGCTGGCGTTACCCGCCGGGGCGGCGCCCAAGGCGAAGGACACGCCGCAGGTGGCTCCGCCGGTCGGGCTCGAACTGGTGCTGGCGGTGGACGGTTCGGCCAGCATCAGCGAGGGGGCTCTGGAGTTCCAGTTGCGCGGCCACGCGGCGGCGTTCCGTGATCCGGCGGTGATCGCGGCGGCGAGCGCCACCCGCATCGCGGTGACGCTGGTGGCGTATTCGGGACCGGGCATGTTCCGCGTGCTGGTGCCCTGGACGACCATCGGCAGCGCCGAACAGGCGGAGGCCTTCGCCAAGCGCGTCCAGGACACGCCGCGCGACGGGCGGGCGGATTCCACGGCGATCGGCAGCGCCATAGACGCCTGCGCCGCGCAGTTCGCCAAGAGCGGGGTCAACGCGCCGCGCAAGGTGATCGACCTCGTGTCCAACGGCTTTTCCAACAGCGGCACGCCCCCGGCCGAGGCACGCGACCGGGCGGCGGCGCGCGGCATCACCGTCAACGCGCTGGTCATCCTCGATGAATACGACTGGCTGGAGGAGTATTTTCAGGAGAACGTGGTCGGCGGCCCCGGTGCCTTCGTGCGCACGGCCGAGAGCCGCGACAGCTTCGCCGAGGCGCTGCGGCAGAAGCTGATCCTGGAGATCGCCGGGGTGCCGGTGCGTTACGCGATGATACGCTGAAAGACAGGGTGCGCGGGCGCGTCAGGCGCGCGCGCGTTCGATCTCCACGCCGACGGTGGCGTCGGGGAAGACGTCCAGCTTTTCCACCCGCACGGTCACGGCGCGCACGCGGGCATCCTGCAGGCAGCGCTCGGCGATGCGTTCGGCCAGCGTCTCGATCAGCGTGACGTGGCCCTGGTCGAGGACGGCGCGGATCGCCTTGACCCCGTCCTCGCCGGTCAGGCCGGGGATAGCGACGTCGAGGTCGAGGTTGAGGCGGATGCGCTGCGCCTTGGCGCGCTCGTGGTCGTACAGGCCGACGAGCGCCTCGAGCACCAGATCGCGCACGAACACGCGGTGGGACACGGCGGCCGGGGCCGAGCGGGGCACAGGCGCGGTGACGGTGGCAAAGAGCTTGTTCATGGGCGGAACAGGTAACACGCCGCCCCTCGTCTGCCAAGGCGCGGGGCTGCGATAAAAGGCAGCCCCGCGTCCGGCGCAATCGTCCTCAATGCATCTCCGAGCGGATCTGCTCGCGCAGCACGTCGATGGGGACGAGCTGGCCGGCGCGTTCGAAATGCCAGAAGGTCCAGCCGTTGCAGGCCGGCAGGCCGGCCATCGCGGCGCCCACCTGATGGATCGAGCCGTGGCAGCGCCCGATCGAGCTTTCGCCCGCCAGCGTGCCGTCGGCGCGCACCCGTGCCGCCAGACGGCGGCGCTGGTCGACCAGCACGGTGCCGGGGCGCAGCAGGCCGCGCTCCACGACCGTGCCGAAGGGCACGCGCGGCGCCTGCCGCTTGGGCGGCGTGTCGAGCAGGGTGTGGTCGCTCACCGCCTCCGTCGCGTCGATGCGGGCTTGCGCCGCCTTGGCGTAGTCCGGGTCGCGCTCCAGCCCGATCCAGTTGCGGCCCAGCTTCTTGGCGACCGCGCCGGTGGTGCCGGTGCCGAAGAAGGGGTCGAGCACCACGTCGCCCACGCGGGTGGAGGACATGATGACGCGGTAGAGCAGCGCCTCCGGCTTCTGCGTCGGGTGGGCCTTGCGGCCGGTGTCGTCGCGCAGGCGCTCCGGGCCGGAGCAGATGGGGATCACCCAGTCGCTGCGCATCTGAAGATCCTCGTTGAGGTTCTTCATCGCCTCGTAGTTGAAGCGATAGCGCGCGTCCTTGTCGCGGGCGGCCCAGATCAGCGTTTCGTGGGCGTTGGCGAAGCGGGTGCCGCGGAAGTTCGGCATCGGGTTGGTCTTGCGCCAGACGATGTCGTTCAGGATCCAGAAGCCGATGTCCTGGAGCGAGGCGCCGACGCGGAAGATGTTGTGGTAGCTGCCGATCACCCACAGCGAGCCGTGCGGCTTCAGCACGCGGCGCGCCGCCGCCAGCCAGTCGCGGGTGAAGCGGTCGTACGTCTCGAAGTCCTGGAACTTGTCCCAATCCTCCTCCACGCCGTCAACGCGGGAGTGGTTCGGGCGCAGCAGTTCACCGCCCAGCTGCAGGTTGTAGGGCGGGTCGGCGAAGACCATGTCGACCGAGCCGGCCGGCAGCTCGTTCATGAGCTGCACGCAATCACCCATAAGAATCCGATTCGGCGTAAGCATTTTTACCCACCGTGAACCTGCGAATCACTCGGTCGGACAATGAGTCGTCCCCGAGTCGCCGTCAACGGTTTTCTTCGGCAAAGAGTCTTGCGAGTCAGCGTCTTAGGCGGAGTTCTTCACGTACCGGACCAAAGCTAGTGCGGTGGTGCGGGGTGGGCCCCAAGTGCTTGAGTGCGGCGCGGTGTTCGGCGGTGGGATAGCCGGCGTTGCGGTCCCAGCCGAAATCCGGGTGCAGGGCGTGCAGTTCCGCCATCACGCGGTCGCGCGCCACCTTGGCGATGATCGACGCGGCGGCGATGGACAGGCTTCTGCCGTCGCCCTTCACCACGGTGCGCACGGCGCAGGCCAAGTCGGGCGCCCGGTTGCCGTCGACCAGCGCCAGCGTCGGTGTCACGCCCAGCCCGTCCACGGCGCGGCGCATGGCGAGCATGGTGGCCTTCAGGATGTTGATGTCGTCGATCTCCTGCACGCTCGCCTCGGCCACGCAATATGCCAACGCGTGCGCCTCGATCAGCGGCACCAGCGCCTCGCGTGCGCCCGCCGTCAGCGCCTTGCTGTCGTGGATGCGCGCGGCGATCTCCGGCGGCAGGCCGGCGGGGGGCAGCACCACGGCGGCGGCCATCACCGGCCCGGCAAGCGGCCCGCGCCCGACCTCGTCGACACCGCAGACGACGGCGCCGGGGCCGGCCTCCAGCTCCAGGCTGAGGTCGGGGCCGGAACGGGGAGCGCGCGGGGCGCGGGGACGGAGGGTCTTGGTCGCGGTCTCGGTCGTCATGGCGGCGACCATAGCCAAGGCCGCGCGTCAGCACCAGCAGGGCGTCTTCTCGGTCCTCTTCTCGGTCCAGGGCGACTTGGCGTAGCGCCGGTGCGGCAGCGGGATGGCGCGCTTGGACACGCCGGTCGGTGTGTGGACGTCGCGCGTCGCCCGCACGACGAGGCGCAGAGCTGCTCAGAACAGCGCCAACTGGTCGCCGGGCGCCTCCGGCCGGCGAAACTGCGTGAGGTCGAGCGGCGGCGACCGGCCGCCGAGCCCCAGACGGTCGCAGGCGGCGTGAAAGCGGCGGCGCAGCAGTTCGGCATAGGGGCCGTCGCCGGTCATGCGGCGCCCGAACTGCGCGTCGTAGAGCGCGCCGCCCCGGCACTGGCGGATTAGGCTGAGCACCCGCCGGGCGCGATCGGGGGCATGGGCGTGCAGCCATTCCTCGAACAGGCCGCCGATCTCGTGCGGCAGGCGCAGCAGGATGTAGGCCGCACCCTTGGCGCCGGCGTCGGCGGCGGTTTCCAGGATGGTTTCCAGCTCGTGATCGGTCAGGCCGGGGATCATGGGAGAGGCCATCACGGTGACCCGCACGCCGGCCGCGCTCAGCCGGCGGATGGCATCCAGCCGGCGGGCGGGGGTGGAGGCGCGCGGCTCCAGCGCGCGGGCGAGACGGCGGTCGAGCGTCGTCACCGACACGCAGACGTGCACGAGGTTGCGCGCCGCCATGCGCGACAGCACGTCCAGGTCGCGCAGCACCAGCGCCGACTTGGTGACCAGCCCGGCCGGGTGGTTGCAGCCGTCCAGCACCTCCAGAATGCGGCGGGTGATGCTCAATTGACGCTCGACCGGCTGGTAGGGATCGGTGTTGGTGCCCAGCGCGATCGGTTCGGCCACGTAGCCCTTGGCGCGCAGTTCCTTCACCAGCAGTTTCGGTGCGTCGGGCTTGTGGAACAGGCGCGTCTCGAAGTCCAGGCCGGGCGACAGGCCCAGGTAGGCGTGCGTCGGCCGGGCGAAGCAGTAGACGCAGCCGTGCTCGCAGCCCCGGTAGGGGTTGATCGAGCGGTCGAAAGGAATGTCGGGGGAACGGTTGTAGGTGATGACGCTGCGGCTGGTGTCGACGGTCAGCGTGGTGCGCAGCGGCGGCAGCTCCTCGTCCAGTGCGGACCCCCAGCCGTCGTCGATGGCGACGCGGGTGGCACGCTCGAACCGGCCGCTGCGGTTGCTGACCGCGCCGCGCCCCTTCGTCACCCGATCCGGCAATTCGTCAACCATACCTTGAGCATGGCATTTTTCATGGAACAAAACAAGAACTAAATGACCTATTTCTCTCCGAAGGGCGGCACTCACAGCATCACTGCGTTGACGCGGGTCAACTGTTCCCCAGGAGGATCATCCGGTATGCTGCGCTGCAAAGAATTCCTTCATTGCGGTGCGGGCATGCCATTCTCCTATCTTCGCGCGTTGTCGGAGAGCAAGCGGACGAGAAGGGCCAACATCCACCTTGGAGTGTCGCTCGCCTTCGTCGCCGGGGCCATCAACGCCGGTGGGTTCCTCGCCGTCCTGCAATACACGTCCCACATGACCGGCATCGTGTCGTCGATGGCCGACAACCTGATCTTGAACAACATGGCCGCCGTTGCCACGGGATTGGCGTCCCTGGTCGCCTTCGTCGCGGGCTCCGCGTATTCGACGGTCCTGATCAATTGGGGACGTCATCACAGAATGCGCAGCGCGTATGCCTATCCGCTTTTTTGGGAGGCACTGCTGCTTCTGTGTTTCGGGATGATGGGCAACGTTCTGGAATCGCATCAGGCGCTGTTCGCGCCGCTCACCGTCCTGCTGCTGTGCTTCATCATGGGCCTGCAGAACGCGATCATCACCAAGGTCTCCAATTCCGAAATCCGCACGACCCACATGACGGGCATCGTGACGGACATCGGGATTGAACTCGGAAAGCTCGTCTACATCAACTCCCAGGAAGAATCCGCCCGCTACAAGCCCGTGCGCACCAACTGGCAGCGCCTTGCGCTGCTGGCGTCGCTGCTGCTGTCGTTCTTCCTGGGCGGTGCGGCGGGGGCAGTGGGCTTCAAGGTCGCCGGATACGTGACCACCATTCCCCTGGCGGTTTTCCTCATCCTCCTGGCCATCGTCCCGCTGGTGGACGACGCGCGCACGCGCACGCGGCTGTTCCTGCGCTACCACGCGCACGGCCGCCGCGCCGGCAGGAGCAGAAGCCTACGGAAATACCAAGTCCGTTAGCCCACGCCCCAACCGCCGGTGTCCGGGAAGGGAACGGGCGGCGGCGGAACCGTGTCCTGGTGGGACGGCACCTGCAGGCCGGTCGGCAGCGGCGGGGCATTGGCCGGGGCGGGCAGCAGGCGGGCCGGCTTGACCCACCATTTGGGCTGCGCGGCGGCGATGCCGGCGGCGGCCTCGGCGGCCTGGGCGGCGGTGGCGTACAGGCCGAAGCACGTGGCGCCGCTGCCCGACAGGCGGGAGAGCAGGCAGCAGGGCGTCGCTTCGATGGTGGCCAGGACGTCGGCGATCACCGGGGCGACGGTCAACGCGGGTGCGGTCAGGTCGTTGCCGCGCTCGCGCAGCAAAGCGGCCAGAGCGGCGGCGTCGGCGGGTGTTTCGGTGAAGCGGGCGGGGGCCGAGAACGGGCCGCTGCGGGCCTTGAACACCGCCGGAGTCGGCACCGGGACACCGGGATTGACCAGCACGGCGTGGCAGTCGGGCAAGGCGGGGGCCGGGTCCAGCCGTTCGCCGATGCCGCCGAGGAAGGCCGGGCGCCCGGCGATGCACACCGGAACGTCGGCGCCCAGCGTCACGCCCACCTCGTACAGCAGGCCGGCATCCGCCGGCACCTCCCACAGGCGCGCCAGCGCCCGCAGCGTGGCGGCGGCGTCGGCCGAACCGCCACCGATGCCGGAGGCCACCGGCAGACGCTTGTCCAGCATCAGCACGGCGTCCGCCTCGCGCCCCAGCCGGGTGGCCAGCGCGTGCGCGGCGCGGATCACCAGGTTGCGGGACGGGTCCTCGCCCATCAGCGCGGCGCCGAAGGGGCCGGAGACCGCGAGCCGCGGGCCGACCGGCGGCAGGGCCACGCCGCGCAGCGCCACGCGCGCGAAGCTCGGCCGCGCCGTCACCGTGTCGCCCACGTCGGCGAAGACGACGAGACTGTCCAACTCGTGGAAGCCGTCGCCGCGGCGGCCGAGGACGTGCAGGTACAGGTTCAGCTTGG
Source organism: Azospirillum sp. (assembly GCA_035629155.1). Lineage (GTDB taxonomy): Bacteria > Pseudomonadota > Alphaproteobacteria > Azospirillales > Azospirillaceae > Azospirillum. Next base: position 18,289 of record DASPIO010000321.1, read on the forward strand.
CCGGTGCGGCCTCGACGATCTCCGGCATGCTCATTGGGTCTTCGGCACTCCGGCCTCGGCGGCGCGGGTGTCGCTCAGGCCCTTTTCGAGCTTCTCCTCGATCTGCTGCTTCAGCGGCTCCTCATCGGCGGTGCGCAGCGCCCGCTGCCACTGGAAGCGCGCCTCGTTGCGCCGGCCGACGCGCCAGTAGGCGTCGCCCAGGTGGTCGTTGATGGTGGCGTCGACGGGGCGCAACTCCACCGCGCGCTCCAGCCGCGTCACCGCCCCCTCGAAGTCGCCGGTGCGGTAGAGCGCCCAGCCCAGGCTGTCGATGATGTAGCCGTCGCGGGGCTTCAGCTCCACCGCGCGCTCGATCATCGCCTTGGCGCGCTCCAGGTCCTGGCCCTTGTCCACCCAGCTGTAGCCCAGATAGTTCAGCAGGTACGGCTCGTCCGGCCTCAGTTCCAGCGCCTTCTTCAGGTCGGCCTCGGCGTCCGGCCAGCGGTTGATGCGGTCGTAGGCCAGCGCGCGGGCGTAGAACACCGACCAGTGGCGCTCGGCGGGCGTGCCGATGCGTTCCAGCGCCGTGGTGTAGGTGGCGGCGGCTTCGTCGTAGCGCTTGCCGGCGCGGTAGACGTCGCCCAGGCGGACCAGCGCGTCGGTGCGCTCCGGCCGCTCCTGCGCCAGCCTGGCGAACATCGCGCTCGCCTCGTCGTGGCGCTCCATGCGGGCCAGCACGTCGGCGGCGCGCAGCCGGGCCGACCAGCCGAGCACCGGGTCGTTCTCCAGCGTCTTGTATTCGGCCAGCGCCTCGTCATGGTGGTCGCGCGCCTCCATGATGTCGCCGATCATGATGCGCGCCAGCGCCAGGTCGGGGCGCAGGTGCAGGGCGATGCGGCCGAACAGCAGCGCGGTCTCCTCGGCACCCTCGTGGTGCAGCGCGCTGCCCAGGTCGAACAGCGCCTCGGCCATGCCCTGGCGGGCGTCGGCGATGGTTGGGGCCGGCGGGCGGGGGGCGTCCAGCGTCTTCAGCGCCGGCTCGATCATCAGGCTGTCGGGGTTGTCGGCGCGGAAACGCTCGTACAGTTTGCGGGCTTCGTCCTTGCGGCCGACGCGTTCGTAATGGTTGCCGACGATCTGCACGACGCGCAGCGGCGCCTCCGTCTTCACCACCTCGGCGTAGTGGCGTTCGGCGTCGGCGGGGCGCCCGCCGAGGTCGAGCACGAGGCCGGCGTGCAGGTTGTGGAGCGCCGAGAAGCCGGTCGCGGCCGTCAGCGCGGACAGCGCCTGCACGGCACGCTCCGTGTCCTTGCGGGCCACCGCCAGCCAGGCGTCGAGCAGGGGGCCGAGGAACTTCGCCATGCCGTCGCGCGGCATGCGCCTGGACATCGCCTCGGCGTCGTCCAGGCGGTCGCGGGCCAGGGAGTCGGCGATCAGCAGCGTGGCGGCGATCTGCGGCTCGGCGTCGCGCTCCACCAGCCGCTGGGCGAGGTCGAGGGCGGCTTCGATGCGCCCTTCGCTCAGCCGCAGCATGTAGGTGCGGCGCAGCAGCGACAGCTCGTCCGGATCGGCGCTCAGCGCGTGCGACAGGTATTGGGCGGCGGCGCGCCAGTCGTCGTGGTGCTGGGCGAAGCGGCCGGCGAGATAGCTGCCGGTGGCGGAACCCGGCGCCTCCGCCGGGGTGCCGGCCATCGCCGGGGTGGGCAGCCAGAGTGCCGTCACAAGGAGCGCGGTCGCGAGAAGTCCGCGCCTGGTCCGGGAGGTCGTCATGCCGGGTCCCGTTGCTTGCAGAGTTGCGGGTTCGAGCCTATGGCTCAATTCCTTAATCATTCCATATCCATGTCGTTCCGGGCGAGCCCTGGTGCCAGTCGCGCCTTACCCGGTCGATGGTGTCCGGACGGAAGACGTCGTCGAGGCGTCCGCGCAGATGTGCGCACAGATCGGCCGGCATGCCCGGTGACAAACGGTCGCCCTCCACCTTCCAGCGCGCCATCCACGACAGGCTGCGCAGCCAGGTGAGCCGGCGCAAGGGGCGCAGCCACGGCCGCACCGCCGCCGCGAGGGCCGCCGGAACGGCCGCTTCCCAGGCGGCGTGGAAGGCCGCGACATCATTCGGCGCCAGCGCGGCGGCAACCGCGGAATCCCACATGGTGGAGGTGTAGAGGCTGGCGTGCGCCAGATCGATGCCGGGATGGCCGTACTGGGCCTTCTCCAGGTCGGTGAACCACGCCTTGCCCCGCGCGTCGACCAGGAAGTTGCCGGGGTGCACGTCGGTGCCGACCAGGGCGATGGGCATGGGAAGGTCGGGACGGTCGTGGCGGGCGGCGTCCAGTTCCTCGGCGAGGCGGGCCCGAGCGGCGGGAGCGAGGTCGGCCGTGTCGAAGTAGGCGGCCTGCCGTTCGACCAGCGCCAGGGTGGCGGTCACCGGGTCGGCCGAACTGGCCAGCGGCGGGCGTAGGGCCGCCGGCGGCAGGGGCAGGCGGTGCAGCGCCGCCAGCGCACCGGCGACGGCCCCCATGTCGGCGGGCAGGCGGGGCGGCCGGCCCGCCACCTCCCCCACCAGCAACGCGCCCATGGGCAGGCCGGGGCCGGGCTCCACCACGGCGACCAGTTCGGGCGTGTGGCCGCTGGCTGCCGCACGGGCGAAGGCCGCGGCCTGGTGGGCGAGGTTGGCGCCGGCGTCCAGGCCGACCTGGCTCCAGCGCGGGATCCGCGCCACCACGCCGCGGCCTTTCAGGCGCACGTGATCGTGCGCCACGCCCTTGAGCGGCATGGGCTCCAGGTCCGCTGCCTTCAGGTCGGAGAAGGCCGGGAGGCGGGTGAGGGCGGCGTGGAGGCCCACTCCGCTACTTCCGGTGCTCGTTCAACCGCGGCATCAGCTCGACAAGGTTGCAGGGGCGGTGGCGGTTGTCGAGCTGCGCCTCCAAGATGCCGTCCCAGGCGTCGCGGCAGGCGCTGGGCGAGCCGGGCAGGGCGAAGATGTAGGTGCCGTTGGCGACCCCGCCGGTCGCCCGGCTCTGGATCGTCGAGGTGCCGACCTTCTCGTAGCTCAGCCATCGGAACAGCTCGCCGAAGCCGGGGATGGTCTTTTCGAACAGGCCCTCGACCGCTTCGGGCGTCACGTCGCGCCCGGTCACGCCGGTTCCGCCGGTGGTCAGCACCACGTCGACCTCCGGGTCGGCGATCCACGCCTGCACCTGGGCGCGGATGGAGGCGATGTCGTCCTTCACGATGGCGCGCTTCGCCAGCCTGTGCCCGGCGCCCTCCAGCCGCTCGATCAGCGCCGCTCCCGAGCGGTCGTCCTCGACCGAGCGGGTGTCGGACACCGTCATGACGGCGATGTTGACGGGGAGGAAGGGGCGGGTCTCGTCAATCTTCGGCATGCTGGGCCACCTGCGTCGGTCGGGCATCAACCGGCATATAGACCGGCCAACGGCCCGCCGCAACGGCGTCCAGCGAGGTGGTCTCCTGCCCCAGGCGCAAGCGGTAGATCCAGAAGTTGGCGAGCACCTTCTCGACGTAGTCGCGCGTCTCCCAGAACGGCAGGCTTTCGATGAACAGCAGCGGGTCGTCCACGTCGTCCATCTCGCGGCGCCACTTCAACAGGTTGCCGGGGCCGGCGTTGTAGGCGGCGGCGAACAGGAAGAGGTTGTTGCCGATCTCCGGCATGCCCAGCAGCTCGGCCAGATAGCGCTGGCCCAGCTCCATGTTGTTGGCCGGATCGAACAGGGCGTTGCGCGCGGTGTCCCTCTCGTCGATGTCGGCGTTGCGTTCGCGCACGTGGACGGCGGTGGCCGGCATGATCTGCATGAGGCCGAGCGCACCGGCCGGGCTGACCAGACGCCGGTCGAAGCGCGATTCCTGCCGCATCACCGCGAACACCAGCGCACGGTCCACGTTGAAGCCGTCGCGCGGCGCCCAGTGCGGCAGCGGGAACAGGGCGGCGTCGTAAGGGGCGCCGTCCGGCCCGGTCACCGCATTGCCGACGCGCAGCGCCAGTTCCGGCAGGCCGGAGCGGTCGGCGAGGATGACCAGGGCTTCCTCCATCCGGGCGTTGCCGCGCGGGTGGGTGCGCAGCAGCTCCTCCTCCGCCATGTCCTTCTGCCCGGCCTGGAGGAGCGCTATGGCGCGCCCCCCGCCCGGACGTTCGGCGAGGGCCGCGAGGTGGGCGCCGGTCAGTTCCGGCAACTGCCATCGCAGGTCGCCCAGCGTGCCCAGCGCGCGGCTGGCGACGAGCCCGTAGAACGTGTGTGGATAGCGCGCGGCGGCGGTGAGGTAGGCGTGCGCCTGCTCCCCCCGTCCCTTGCGGACGTGGGCGCGCGCCGCCCAGAAGGCGGCGGCCGTGAGGCGCCAGGGCGAACGCGGGGAGGCAGCCACCATGGCGTCGAAGTGGCGCGAGGCGCGGTCGATCTGCTTCAGCCGCCACGCCGCCAGCCCGGCGATCCAGTGCGCCTCGTCCACCACCTCGCCCGACCGCGCGGCGCTGGCCGACGCGAGCGCCAGGGCCTGCGTCACCTCTCCGGCGTAGTAGAGAGCGCCGGCGATGCGCGCGCGCGTCGCGTCGTACTGCACGGAATCGAGCGCGCGGGTGAACTCGTCGTCGTTCAGCAGCGCCAGCGCCGCGCCGGGTTTGCCGGCGCGCAGCAGCTCCTCCACCCGGCCGGCGGCGGCGACGTCGGCGCGCTTGCGGGTGCTGGTGCGGCTGCGCGGCGCCACGGTCAGCGCCTCCTCGCCCTCAAGGGAAAGTTCGTCGCTCACAGGCTGTGGGCGGGAGCCGGCCATGCGTTCCAGCGAGCCGGTCAGCCGCTCGCTCTCGGCGCGCGGCGCCTTGGGCGGGCGCTGACCGGCGGGTGTGCGGCGCTCGGCGAGTTGGAAGATGCGCTCCGCACCGGGCAGGTCGCCGTACTTGCGCAGCCACGCCGACAGCTCCTCGAAATTCGCCTTGCGGTCGGGGTGCAGATAGCGCTGGCGCAGCACGTGGCCGAGCAGGCGCTTGTCGCCAAGCTGGCGGATTTCCCAGTCGGCCGCCTCCCACTCCGCGCGCTCCTGCAAACCGAAGATGCGGCGGTAGCGGTGGGCGTCGTCCTCCGACAGTTGGACGGCGCGCGCGTCCGCATCCTCCGACAGCAGCAGCGGCTGTTCGGGGAAATCAAATCCCAGCGGTATCACCGGACGCCCGTCCGGCCCGTGGATCACGAGGGCGGCCCGCGCGGTCGGAAACTGACCGCTCAGGTCGGGCGCGACGGCGATGGCCAGCGTCGCGCACAAGGCCCCCAGGAGTTTTGAGCGCAGCATGGTTGTCCCCTTTGCTGCGTTGCAACAATTCCCGAGCATTTTTCCGAAATAGACTCGCACGCGGCGAATCGCAAGCCCTGGATTCGTCGGTCAAGCCAACGTTCGGGGAAAATCGTATATCGTTCAGTGATTTGCCCTGCGTAGAAATTTCGCTTTAGTCCTGCTGGCTGAGCCTTTGGCGCAAGGTCAGTAGATCGCGCCACGCCTCCCGTTTGGAGATGGGATTGCGCAGGAGATACGCCGGGTGGAGCATGGGCAGGACCGGTACCGGCTTTGACAGGCCTTGCCCGCTGTACTCGAACCACTGGCCGCGCAGGCGCGTGATGCCTTCGCTGCGGTCGAGGATCGTCTTGGCGGACGTGCCGCCGAGCGGGACCAGGACGTCCGGCGCGACCAGTGCCACGTGGCGTTCGAGGAAGGGCAGGCAGGCGGCGATCTCCGCCTGCGTCGGGCTGCGGTTGCCGGGCGGGCGCCACGGCAGAATATTGGTGATGTAGACGCTGGTGCGGTCCAGGCCGATGTGGGCCAGCATACGGTCGAGCAACTTGCCGCTGGCGCCGACGAAGGGCTTGCCCTGACGGTCCTCGTCCTCGCCCGGCGCCTCGCCGACCAGCATGATGCGGGCCTTTGGGTTGCCGTCGGCGAAAACGGTGTTGGTGGCGGTCAGCTTCAGCGCGCAGCCGTCGAAAGCGCGCACGGCCGCTTCCAGCGCCTCCAGCGACCCGGCCTCGCGGGCGCGGGCGCGGGCCGACGCGCCGGCCTCGCTGGCACCCAGCGGAGCGCCGGGTTCGGCCGGGGTGCGGGCGGCGGCGGGCGGACGAGCCGCGGGGGTGGCATTCGCCGGGGTGTTGCCGCGCGGCGCGGCGCCCGCCGGGCGCGCGGGCAGGGGGCGGGCGGCCAGGGTGCCCCAGTCCGTGGGGAGGTCGGCGATGGCCTCGTCGCAGCCGATTTCCACGTGCCAGCGCAACGCCGACAGGATGTCGCTCAGGTCACTCATGGTTTGACCTTAGCACGGGACCTGTGTTCATACATGGGCTTAGCCACAGCCATCTTTGGGCGCGCCGACGCCCCCGCCGAGCCGCAGCGGCGGTACAACATTCGGGAGGTCGAGGGAACATGGAGCGCGAACCGCGCGAGGTGATGGAATACGACGTGGTGGTCGTTGGCGCCGGCCCGTCGGGCCTGTCGGCGGCCATCCGCCTGAAGCAACTGGCCGCCGAGGGTGGCCCGGAGCTGTCGGTGTGCGTCATCGAGAAGGGCTCGGAGGTCGGGGCGCACCTGCTCTCCGGCGCCGTCTTCGAGCCGCACGCGCTGGCCGAGCTGATCCCCGACTGGAAGGACAGGGGCGCCCCCCTGAACACCCCG